>JADFJJ010000002.1 GCA_022566215.1 Pseudomonadota bacterium
CCAAGGCCCTTTTCAAGGTTGTTGACACCCCTGAAAGAATGCTGGCGCTCGGGCTTGAGGGGTTGAAGGAATACATCAAGACCATCGGCTTGTTCAACACCAAGGCCAAGAATATCATCGGCCTGAGCCAGGCCCTGATCGCTGAGCATGGGGGCCGGGTCCCGGAAGACCGGGCGGCGCTTGAAAAGTTTCCAGGGGTCGGCCGCAAGACCGCCAATGTGGTCCTGAACATTGCTTTTAATCATCCGACCATTGCGGTTGATACCCATATTTTCCGGGTCGGAAACCGCACCGGGCTGGCACCGGGAAAAAATCCGCTGGAAGTGGAAAAAAAACTGCTCGAAATAATTCCCGATCATTATAAGCACCATGCTCACCACTGGCTGATCCTGCACGGGCGCTATATTTGCAAGGCCAGGAAACCGGAATGTACCAAGTGCCTGATTTCATACCTGTGTGAATACCAGGCAAAAACAATCGTTTAAGGTAACAGCGACGTCAGGCACGAAGCGGCATCGACATCCGCCCCTGTTGGTGTCCGGGCGCTCAGGTAAGAGGCCTGAAAGGCCCCGCCCGGGAATGCTTCATAGAAATAGATATCCATCACGCATTGGCCGTTGGCGAACTGCATCACCTGAGCATCCCCTTCCCAGCGCTTCAGGGAAACCGGGCCCAGCAAATCCTGGATGGCTTTCGGCTCCAGGCCGATCAGATCGTCCGGGGTATGGCTGGGAAGGCTTTCCTGAACCGGCTCAACGGGCATTTCCTCCGGCTGGGCGGGATCTGCCTCAAGGGCGCTCTCAGGTTCTTCCATAGGGGTTGAGGCGGCCGGGTTTAGCTGGCCAGCGGGCGCAGCGCAGGCCCAAACCGGAACAATAAACAAGCACATCAAAACCAGTCTTGGGCAATTTGGCATTCGCGGGCTCCCACCAGTTAACGCCCACCTTAGTAAAACGCCGGGCTTAATTCAAATGGGTTTCTTTCTTTCCCAAATTTCTCTAAAAGGGCCGGGACTTTGATTTTATTTTTAAGGATAATCCATGTTTTCTTCAGGGCCGTTTGAATATCACGTGGTCGGCATCGGCAATGCCATTGTCGACGTCTTGGCCAAAACGGATGATGCCTTCCTGGAGCGCCATAACCTGGTCAAGGGGTCTATGAACCTGATCGATGAAGAAATGGCTCATACCCTTTACGGGGAAATGGGCCCGGCGCGTGAAATTTCAGGCGGGTCGGCGGCAAACACCGTGGCCGGGATCGCGGCGCTGGGCGGCAAATCGGCCTTTATCGGCAAGATTGCCGATGACGAACTGGGGGAGATTTTTGCCCATGACATCCGGTCAATGGGGGTAACCTTTACCACCCAGCCCCAGGCGGGCATTAATCCCACCGCCCGCTCGTTCGTTTTGGTCACCCCGGATGCCCAGCGCACCATGAACACCTACCTCGGCGCCAGCCAGGCGCTGAGCGCCGGGGACGTTGATGAAATCCTGATTAAAAGCTCTCTGATCACTTTTCTGGAGGGGTATCTGTGGGATCCTGAGGAGGCCAAACAAGCCTTCCTCGCGGCCATGGATATCGCCAAGGCTGCCGGCCGGTCCGTGGCATTGACCCTGTCGGATGCTTTTTGCGTTAAAAAGTACCGGGAGGAATTCCTCGGCCTGGTTGAAAACCGCATCAATATTCTGTTCGCCAATGAAGTTGAAATCACCACTCTTTATGAAACCGACAATTTCGAGAAAGCGCTTAAGAACGTAACTGAAAAGGTTGATTTGGCGATCCTGACCCGCAGCGAAAAAGGTTCCGTCATTCTCTCCGCCGGTAACCGCATTGATGTGCCGGCTTATCCCACCCAGGTGGTCGATACCACCGGCGCCGGTGATTCTTATGCCGCCGGGTTCTTATATGCCCTAACCCACGGCTATGCCCTGGAAGAATGCGGCAAGTTGGCCGCTCGGTGCGCCTCTGAGGTTATTTCCCACATCGGCGCCCGGCCTGAGATTGACCTGAAAACCCTGCTTCCCTAACTCGCCAGCATTGGCCCCAGGTTTTTACCGCCAAAGATGTGAATATGCAGGTGGGGGACCACCTGGTTGGCGTCCCCGCCGGTATTGGCCAAAATCCGATAGCCGTCCTTCTCCAGTCCCAGCTCTCTGGCGGCAACGCCAACTGCCCTGATAAACCCGGCCATCAGGTCGGCCGGTGCATTGGCTGAAAAATCGATCCAGGAAACGTACTCCCCTTTCGGAATTACCAAAACATGGGTCGGCGCCTGGGGATTGATGTCATGGAAGGCCAGCGCATAATCATCCTCGTAAACCTTATTGCAAGGGATCTCGCCGCGAAGGATTTTTGCAAAAAGGTTGTCTTTGTCATAGATCGCCATGATTACCGTTTTCTCCCGCACTTGCTTTGCTCTTAAGTGATACGCTTAGCCGTGCTTTTTTGGCAAGCCTATTCCGGGCCTGGAAAATGCCGTTTTCTTGTATTTGAGGCCTACTCTATCTATATATTTTAAAACCCACTTAAATAAGGGATGCGGAACATGACTGAGAAAAAAATTTGGCACGGCACGACAATCCTTTCGGTCAGGAAGGGCGGCATGGTGGTGATCGTGGGGGATGGCCAGGTCTCGCTTGGCGAAACAGTGATTAAATCAAATGCCAAAAAAGTTCGCCGGCTTGGCAGCGGTGATGTAATTGCCGGCTTCGCTGGAGCGACCGCCGATGCTCTGACCCTGTTTGAGCGCCTCGAGGAAAAACTGGAACGCCATCCCGGCCAACTGGCCCGCGCGGCGGTAGAACTGGCCAAGGACTGGCGCATGGACCGCTACCTGCGCCGCCTGGAAGCGATGATGGCGGTGGCTGATAAAACCCATAGCCTGGTTTTGACCGGTACTGGCGATGTGCTGGAGTCGGAGGATGGCCTGATCGGCATTGGCTCCGGCGGCAATTATGCCCTGGCGGCGGCCCGCGCCCTGCTGAATGGCAAACTTTCCGCCCGTGAGGTGGCCGAACGTTCAATGGCGGTGGCCGCCGAAATTTGCGTTTATACTAACACCAAACTGACCATCGAGGAACTGGACATCAAATGACTTCTTTTTCACCACGCGAGATCGTCTCGGAACTGGATCGCTTCATTATTGGTCAGAAAGACGCCAAAAAGGCAGTGTCCATCGCGCTCAGGAACCGCTGGCGGCGTCTGCAGCTGGATGACGCCATGCGTGAGGAGGTTTTGCCCAAAAACATCCTGATGATCGGCCCGACCGGGGTTGGCAAGACTGAAATTTCCCGCCGCCTGGCCAAACTGGCGGAGGCTCCTTTTATCAAGGTTGAGGCGACCAAATTTACCGAGATTGGTTATGTCGGCCGCGATGTCGAGAGCATTATCCGCGACCTGACGGAAATTTCTATCACCATGATGCGCGAGAAAAAAAGGAAAGAAGTGGCCGCCCGGGCCGAACTTGCGGCCGAGGACCGGGTGCTGGATGCCGTAGTCGGAAAAACCGCGGCCGAGGAGACCCGCCAAAAATTCAGGAAACAGCTGCGCGAAGGTACCTTGGGCGACAAGGAGATTGAACTGGAGTTACAGGAACAGGCCGGCGGAATGCCGATGTTCGAGGTGCCGGGCATGCCCGGGGCCAATGTCGGCATGCTGAATCTCGGGGATATTTTCGGCAAGGGCATGGGCCAGCGCATGACCAAACGCAAGATGAAAGTGGGCGACGCCTATACGGTGCTGGTAGCCGAGGAAAGCGACAAGCTGCTGGATGAAGATGCGCTGGTCCGTGAAGCGCTGTTCAATGTCGAGCAGAACGGCATCGTTTTTCTGGACGAGATCGACAAGATTTGCGCCCGTCGCGATGCCCGCGGCGGCGAGGTCAGCCGCGAGGGTGTACAGCGCGACCTGCTGCCGCTGATCGAGGGGACGACGGTGTCTACAAAGTATGGGATGGTCAAGACCGACCATATCCTGTTTGTTGCCTCGGGCGCGTTTTCGCTGGTCAAGCCGTCTGATCTGCTGCCCGAGTTGCAGGGACGGCTGCCGATCCGGGTGGAGCTGAGGGCGCTTACGGAAGAGGATTTCCGGCGCATCCTGACCGAGCCTGATTACAGCCTGATCAAGCAGTACACAGCATTGCTGGGGACTGAAGACGTGACGCTCTCGTTCACCGAGGACGGGGTGGCGGCGCTGGCCAGAATCTCTGCCGAGGTTAATACCTCGGTCGAGAACATCGGCGCCCGCAGGCTGCATACGGTGATGGAGCGGGTTCTGGAGGATATCAGTTTCACGGCCTCCGACCGTGGCGGCGAATCGGTCACGATTGACGCCAAATACGTGGAAAAACACATCGGCGACCTGGCCAGGGACACCGATCTCTCGCGTTTTATTCTTTAACGCCGGGCCAGCAGTTTATCCAAAAGCTTTAAAACTTCTTTCAAATCGTCGTCCTCGAGACGTTTGATGACGTCACCTAAGCGGTTGGCGGTCTCAGTCGCGGCAGCGGACAGTTGGGAGGTGTCGATGGTCACCTTCGGGTGGGACAGCCGGGCCAGCTCTTCAATTTCCTCAGCATCATCCCAGATCGCCCCAAAGTAGGTGATAATTTTTTGCACCAGCGCCCATGACGGGCGGCCTCGTTTTCCCCGTTCCAGCGTGGACAGGTACGGAGGCGATACCCCGAGCGCCTTTGCCAATTCTCTCTGGGTGACGCCTTTTTGCAGGCGAAGCTCCCGGACCTTTTGGCCAAACGGGGTCATGGATCACCCCGGCTCTTGCGCAGCAGGACATAAAAAGCCCCGTCGCCGCCATGGCGTTTGCCGGCATAATCGAAGGAGGACACATAAGGGGCAAGATTTGGCGCCGACAGCCATTTGGGCAGGGCGGTGCGCAACGGGCTTTCTCCATCACGGCCCTTGCCGGTGATAACCAGCAGCCGGCGGCGGCCCTGGGACCAGGCCTGCTCGATCATGGCAACCAGGCGCTGGTGAGCATGGGCCTCGGTCATGCCGTGTAAATCCAGCTTTCCATCCAGAGCGACTTTCCCGGAGGCGATTTTTTTATAAAGCGCCGGATCAAACGGTTCCTGGCGCCGCGGGCCCTTTGGCCCCGGTGATGTGTGCGGAGGATTTGGACGTCTGGCTTGGGTCTTGGGGATGTCCTGAATGCGGGATTTTTTTCCCTTATCTTTCAGCCCGCCTTTCAGCGGGGTGACGCCTTCAACCTCCTTGGCCCAGAGATCATTTTCTTTTTTATTGCCGCCGGTCATCGCTCAAGGGGTAACCCCGTTGGGCAGCAACAGGGTGAAGGCGCCCTGGTTGTTCATGTGGCCGGCGATCACTTCGGCCCTTTCGCCAAAACCGTAGAAGATGTCAGCGCGCAACTCACCCTTGATCGCCCCGCCGGTGTCCTGGGCGATAAAAAGGCGCCGGAAGCGAATCGGGTCGCCCGTGGGGTTATCGGGATCGGGGGCTGATCCTGAAATCCAAACCGGCAGGCCGAGCGGGATGTATGCTGGATCAACAGCGATTGAGCGTTCCGCGGTCAGGATCGCCCCGGCGCTGCCGAAGGGTCCGTCGCCCTCTTCAAGCAGACGGAAAAAAACGTACGAGGCGTTTTTGTTTAGGATATATTCCAGCTTGCCGGGATTTTGCTCCAGCCATTTTTTGATGCTTTGGAGAGAGACCTGGTCTTTTTCCATATAGCCCTCAGCCACCAGCACACGGCCGGCCAAGGTGTTGGCGTGGCCGTTTTTCCCGGCATAGCCAATGCCGATAAATGTGCCGTCCGGAAGCCGCGCCCGGCCGGAACCCTGAATCTGAATATTGTACGCGCTGAATGGGTCCTTGACCCAAAGAATCTCAAGGCCGCGGCCCTCAAGGGCGCCGTCCAGAATTTCCTCGCGGGTATAGTAGGGGATAACCTTTCGCCCTTCCAGCCGGCCGACAAAAGTTGTGCCCTTGAGATTTTCACGAAATTTTCCAAGATCGACCGTTATCTGGTCACCGGGATTGCCATGCAACGGTACTGGATAATCAGGGTGGGGCGTCAGGCTGGCTTCCAGCAATGGTTCGTAATACCCGGTCAGCCGGCCTTTGCTTTTCCAGCCGACCCTGAGCCGGTAAGGGGTGAAATTATTCTCAAAAAAAGTCCGCGCCGCCGCGCCGCTTTCCGAAAACTGGTCCTTGCCCGTCTCCGCCAGCACACAAACGCCGGTAAAAGCATTGCGGTATTCACTTGCTTCAAAATATTTCGGAACCGGGGGAGAAGACTTGCCGCTCAGCGTGGCACAGCTTTTCAGAAACGCCTCAAATGCTCTATCTGGCCCATCTTCGGCCCAGCCCTCCAGATCAGAAAAGCGTATCTCACGAAAGGATAGTCTTGCTTCACCGCTGGCAAGCCACAGGGCGCCAACGATGGGTAGAGCGACAAACAATAACAATAGAGCAATTGGAAATAGCAGCCGGCGCATCTGGCTTATCCGGCCTGGGTGGCCACCAGGGTCCAGTTCGGATTCTTGTCTTTCAGGTTACGCGCAAAGGTCCAGATGTCAGTAACATTGATGGTGTCGGTCACATCACCTTCAATCAGGCGGCCCGCCTTGTCTTTCAGGACCGCAACAATCTCACTGGAAAAGCGGACTGTTACCTCGGCGCGCGGGCCCATAAGGTTGACGTCATCAATTCTGACATCGGAAAGTTCCACCAGCCGGTTTTCAGCGGTCTCGCCGCGGGCGTTCCGCTCGGTGATAGCTGTTTTGAACTGGGCCGCTACTTCCTTGTCGAGGAACGGTTCCATCTCTTTCATTTCCCCGGCCCAGAACCCCTTGAGGGTAAGCTCGTAAGCACGTTTGGCGCCATCCAGAAAGCGTTTGAGATCGTTCCCGCCAATCGGTTTGAAGATGCGTTTCAGAAGCGCCCGGTCCGCCCCGGACAATCCCTTGAGGGCGCTTTCTTCCCTGGACCCCATGGCAAGAGGTCCGGCAAAGTCAGCTTCTTCCTCGCCCTGAGAGGCAGTTTTGTTCTGGTTTTGGTTTTCCGGCACGGGGCGGGGGGCTGGCTGGTCATCGGGACGCTGGCCCAGGACGCTTTTTAAGCGCAACGCTATGAAACCGGCGATCAAAGCCAGAATAATGATTTGAATTATTTCCATGCCGTCGCCCATTTACTTTTTACTTTCCGCGCCCATTTATGTATGTGACCTGTAAGGCTCTCAAGAGCTACCTTGGTATATATTGCCTGATGGAGACAAGAACAAGCATGCCGCTGTTATTTTTATTCTTTCTGTTCCTGGCAGTTTACGCTGAATTGTCGGTAATAATCAACATTGGCGCAGAAATTGGAACCTTCGGGGTGATTGTCGCGATGGTGCTGACCGCCGTGGTTGGCCTAATGCTGGTGCGTATCCAGGGTTTTGATGTTTACCGCCGGATGGCCGAAGCGATGAGCCGCGGAGAGGCTCCGGTGGATGAAATGCTGCACGGGGTTTTGCTGTTTTTAAGCGGCTTTTTACTGATCATTCCAGGTTTTATAACCGACGGGATCGGGGCGCTGCTTCTGATTCCGCTTGTCCGGGGCCAGATCATTTCCCGCGGCCTTTTGAAAAACGCTCCGGGATTTTACCCAAAAAACAGGGGAGATCACTCCCAAGCGACAATCATCGAAGGGGAATTCGAAAAAAAGACCAAAGATGAGCCAAACCGGCCGAGGCTTGAAGGTGAGAAAAAAGATTAGAATTTTTGAGGCAAATCAAAGATTAAAACCTTTTTCTTGTGTCTTATCTTAAGACATGCTAGCCAATCGCCCGAGTTTTGGGCCAAAACCACTTATGAAAATCACTAGCTAGAAAGCAAGGTAAATAAAATGGCTGAAAAGGAAAAAAAAGCACCCGAAAGCGCGGCTGCGGCAGGCGATGCCACTGATGCTCCCCGGGCAACCATTGTAAACCAGTACATCAAGGATCTTTCGTTCGAGAACCCCAACGCCTATGACGTTTTCAAGGTGTTCGCCGGGACGACCCCGAAAATTGATGTTGCAATAGACATTAACGGCATCAAAAAGGCCGATGAAGCCTATGAAGTCGATTTGAAGTTTACCATCACCACCAAGCAAGACGACATCAGCGCATTCGTTATTGAGCTGGTTTATTCCGGTCTTTTCGCGGTTAAAAACATGACCGACGAAAGTGTTCAGCCGTTCCTGCATATTCAGGCGCCGTTTATACTGTTCCCGTTCGCCCGCCGGGTTATTGCCGATATTACGCGAGATGGCGGCTATCCTCCGCTGATGCTGGATCCGATCGATTTTGCATCACTTTACCAGCAGCGCCTGGCGGCAGAAGCCGACCAGGGTGCGGGGAACGCTTAAGTGCTATTGAAGCCAGAGCGGTTCTTTTAACGTTGAAATAAATTTTCCATGGGCCTCCAGCTCTTCCCTGGACGGGGGAAAGGACCTGGGGGCTCGTACTTTTTTCTGTGATGTAACCATGGCGCTGGTTTTTTGCTGAACCAATTCCAGTCCCGCCTGTTTTCCGCCCTTTAGTTCGAGATAGACCGCCGCCAGGATTTCCGAATCCACCAGCGCTCCGTGTTTGGTGCGGTTGGAGTTATCAACACCCAAGCGTTTGCACAATGCATCCAGATTGTTGGGAGAGCCGGGAAAACGGCTGCGGGCAAGCTGCAGGGTATCCACGGTCCTGGACATGGGAATTGCCTGATGGCCGACATTTTTCAGTTCCCAGTTTATAAAGCGCATGTCGAATTCTGCGTTGTGGGCAACCAGCGGCGCTTCCCCGATAAAATCCAAAAACTCCTGAAAAATTTCCTTGAAAACCGGGTGATCCTTTAAAAATTCTTCCGTCAGGCCATGAATCTTGGTCGCTTCCGCCGGAATATCCCGTTCAGGATTGAGATATTTATGAAACACATTCCCGGTCGGCACCAGATTAACCAGTTCGACACAGCCAATTTCAATAATCCGGTGGCCCTGGGAGGGGTCCAGGCCGGTGGTTTCAGTATCAAATATAATTTCTCGCATGGACTTTCAGAGTAATCGTCATGGTTAGAATTATCCACTTCTTTTTGGCCGTTTCTTCAGGTGTTTAACCAATGCCTCAACTGCTCTTTTGGTTTGTTCCAGACTGGTTCCGGTTGAGAGAATAAAATCCGCCCGGCTTCTTTTTTCCTGATCCGGAAGCTGCCGCCCTAAAATCATGGCCAGCCTCTCCCCGGTTATATTCGGGCGCTGCAGGGCGCGCTTTTTTTGCATTTCTTCCGGAGCGCTCACCACCACTGTTCCATTACAGACGTCCGCGGCTCCAGTTTCAAACAAAAGCGGAATATCCAAAACAATTAACGGAGCTTTTTTCTTTCTGTGATGCTCGATAAACCGATGCATGTGTTTCATGACAATCGGGTGGATCGTGTTTTCCAGTTGCCGGAGTTTTTTTTCATTCTCAAAGGCCAGATCAGCCAAACGTGCGCGATTTATCTCCTTTCCATCAAATGCCTTTGCGAAGGGGCCTTGCAGCAGCCGTTTCAAGTGAGCGCTTTCCCTAAGCAGAGTCCTAACCTCCTCATCGGCATCGAAAACCGGGAGGCCGCAATCCCGGAACATCCCAAGCACCGTGGATTTTCCCATTGCAATGGACCCTGTCAACCCAAGAATGTACATTTCATCTTTCCCTTAGATTTCCCGTTGTTTCAGCATATCATAAATTTTATTGTCGTAATCCGGCCGAATCCCAAACCAGGCTTCAAACGCTGGTATAGCTTGGTAAATTAACATTCCAAGCCCATCTATGGTCTTCAGGCCGGCTTTTCTGGCGGCTTTTAAAAATTCTGTTTCCGGTGGATTGTAGGCCAAATCATAAACAATGGAATCCTGTGCCAGTGTACTAAAATCAAATTGCAGGGCACCCGCTCCCGAAAGATCCGAAGATGTTGCGTTGACCAATAAGGAAACCCCTTTCCCGGAGGTATTTATCCCGCTCCAGGAGATGTCCCGGAGGATTGAGTTGGAAAAGAAATTCATCAACCCCCTTAAATGGCTTTCTGTCCGCCCGGCAACGATGATTTTCCCTGCTCCCTTATCAAGAAGGGCAAAAATGCAGGCCCGGGCGGCTCCACCGGTCCCCAAAACCATTGTCGTGATGTTTTGAATATCAAGGCCCGGCGCCCTGGACATTAAATTTTCCATAAAACCGGCCGGATCACTGTTGCGCCCCTCCAGGGTTCCATCTTTCCTTGATATTATGAAATTTATCGCCCCGGTTTTTTTCGCTGCTTTTTCCAAACAATCCATCTTTTCCAGAAGCTTTTCCTTGAAGGGGGCGGTCACATTCGCTCCCACAAATTCCCCGCCGCGGATTCGTTCCAGAAAAGAATCCAGGTCTTTTTCTTCGAGATTAATGGCTTCATAATTGCCAGATATCCGGTATTTTGCACACCAGAAATTATGGAGCCGGGGGGACAGGCTATGGCAAACCGGATTACCAATCAAAGCGGCCTTTATCATCATCAATCGCCCTTTATTATTCCTTGCTGCCGCAAAAATTTTAGAACAGGATTTAGCGGCAGGCCCAGAATGGTAAAAAAATCACCCTCAATCTTGGTGAATAATTCAGCGCCTTCCGCCTCCAGCTGATAAGCGCCAACACTGGCAAGAATTTTCTCACCCGTCCGGATTAAATAATTCTCCAGAAAGTCATCGGAAAAATCCTCCATGGTCAGATGCGCTTCTTCCACTATTTCCAAAACCTGCTCACCATCCAGAAAAATACAGGCCGCGGAAATAAGAGTATGGGTCCGGCCGCGAAGCTTAATAAGGGTTTCTTTAGCCGCGGCCATATCCCGGGGCTTATCAAACATTTTACCCTGGCACACCAATATCTGGTCCCCGCCCAGCACATATTGACCAGGGGCTTTTTCAGATACCACTCTTGCTTTTTGCCTGGACAGGGAACTTGCGATCTGACGCGGGGTTAACTTCTTGTCCAGCCCCTGCTTTTTCAGAATATCCTCATTTATATTTACCGAAACAACCTTAAACGGCACCCTGGCAGTTTTTAATATCATGGCCCGTGATGGACTTTTTGAAGCCAGAATTATTTTTTTATATTTGGCCAACCGCACCCCCTGAATGGTGTGGATAAATATCCCGAAAATTCCATAATCCTGAAACTATCCCCACAATTGTATTTTTATCCAACGGTTTTCCCTAAGAGGATAGTTTTTTACACAAAGATTTTAATTGAGGAAAACTTAACCCGGAATTTTTAACCTCTTAATTTTCTTGTGCTTTTTTATAATTCTTTTTCACGGGGGTGTGGAAAACATTTGGAAAAACCGGGGAATTCATATATCCACAGGCCCAACAACATCAACTACCTATATATATAATATATGTAAGAAAGTAATATGTCTGACGAAACCTGTAAAAAACTTCTGGTTCAAACGTTAAAAGGGGTAAAAAAAACAAGAGCCCCTTTTTGGTTTATGCGTCAAGCTGGCCGTTATTTACCAGAGTATCTTGAGATTAGATCACAAATGGGTAGTTTTTGGGATCTGGTTTATTCACCGGAAAAAGCATCTCTTGTGACCCTGCAGCCAATTGAGCGGTTTGGAATGGATGGGGCTATATTGTTCTCCGATATTCTGGTGGTTCCTGAGGCTCTTGGCCAAAAGGTTACGTTTAAGCCGGGCATTGGTCCGGTGCTTGAGCCGCTTGATTTTACAGCCGAGCATTTTGGATTATCAAATATCCGAGAAGCGGAAAAAACAGATTCGATTTTCGAAACCGTCCGGCGGGTCAAAGCCGGATTGAATGACAAGATAGTTCTAATCGGTTTTGCCGGCAGTCCGTGGACGGTCGCCACGTACATGGTTGAAGGAAAGGGAACTCCGGAAAAAGCGGGCACGTTGAAATTCGCCCGGGAAAACCCGGCACGTTTTCAGGAACTGTGTGATTTGATTGTTGAAAAAACTGTTCAGTATTTGCTGGGACAGATCAAAGCCGGAGCTGAGGTGCTGCAATTGTTTGATAGCTGGGCCGGGGCCTTGAAAAAAGAAGAAGAGTTTTACACCTGGTGTATAAACCCGACCAAAAAGATCATTGACCAGATCAGGAAAGAAGCTCCCGATGTTCCCCTGATCGGATTCGCCAAGGGGATTGGATCTTTTTATAAAGACTATTTCAGGGAAACCAGCCTGGATGCCATCAGTATCGATTTTGATGTTGATTTGGAATGGGCAGCCAAAGAGCTGCAGCCCCTTGGCTGTCTTCAGGGCAACCTGGATCCAGCGTTTCTGGTTGAAGGTGGAGATAAAATGATCGCCCAAGCGGAAAAGATACTGGAAACTCTTGGGGGCGGGGCGCATGTCTTCAACCTTGGTCATGGAATTGTTCCTGAAACGCCAGTGGAAAACGTTGCCGCCTTGTCCCGATTCCTGAAATCCCTATAACGGGGATAAGGGAGCCTGAATATGGCCAAGCCAAATTCGAAAAAAATCGCAGTTATTCTGTTTAATCTGGGCGGGCCGGACAAACTGGCGAGCGTCAAGCCGTTCCTTTTTAATCTGTTTAATGACAACGCGATCATAAACCTGCCGCAGCCGCTCCGGTTCTTGCTGGCTAAGCTGATTTCATTGCGGCGGGCGCCAGTGGCGCGGGATATTTATGAGCACATGGGCGGGAAGTCACCGCTATTGGAAAATACTGAAAAACAGGCCGAGGCGCTGGATAAAGTGCTGGGCAAAAACTTTAAATGTTTTGTTGTCATGCGCTATTGGCACCCCTTTTCCGCTGAAACTGCCGCCAGGGTCAAAGACTTTGGACCGGACAGGATTGTCTTGCTGCCCCTCTATCCGCAATTTTCAACCACCACCTCAGCCTCTTCCCTGGAAGACTGGGCCAAAGCTGCAAAAAAGGAAGGCCTAGGGGCTGCAACCTCAGGCATATGCTGTTTTCCAACCGAAAAAAACTTCATTGCCGCTCATACAGAAGCAATCAAACCTCTTTTGATAAATTCGATCAAGGCGGGTCCCACCCGAATTCTTTTTACCGCCCATGGATTGCCGGAAAAAATCATCGAGAAGGGCGATCCTTACGCTTGGCAGGTGGAAAAAACCGTCGCTGCAGTCATGGCATCCCTTTGGAGGCAAAAAGAATTTGGAGGAAAGCCTCTTGATTACGTGATTTGCTACCAAAGCCGGGTCGGACCCCTGAAATGGATTGGCCCCTCGACTGAAGCAGAAATTATTCGCGCCGGGGAGGACGGCAAAAATCTGGTGGTAGCGCCAATTTCCTTTGTTTCCGAGCACTCCGAAACCCTGGTCGAGCTGGATATTAAATACGCCCGGTTGGCAAAGGCAAACAAAATCAAGCACTACACCCGGGTCCCGGCTTTGGGTGATGACCAGGGCTTTATTTTGTCATTGCAGCGGATGGTGGAAAATGCATTATCAAAAGAAGCAATAAACCCGGCCGCGGGTAACCAGATTTGCCCGGCGGACTATGTCAGGTGCCCATGCAAGGAAAGCGGCAAATGATTGAATTTCTTCAAGACTGGTATCTCTGGCTCAAGGCCCTTCATATCATTTTTTTCACCACCTGGATGGCCGGGCTTTTTTACTTGCCAAGGCTGTTTGTTTACCACACACGGGTAAAGACCGGATCAGATCAAGACAAATTGTTTCAGTTGATGGAAAGGAAGCTGCTGCGGATCATTATGGCACCGTCGAGCATTCTGGTATGGGTATTTGGGGTCGCGCTGATTTTTGCCATCGGCTGGGAGGTTTTTTCTGACGGGCTGTGGGGCTGGATAAAGCTGGGAGCGGTCAGTTTGCTGACCCTGTACCACCACATCCTGGTCCGTTACTGGAAAGCGTTCGGTGCCGGGAAAAACAAGCACGATGAGAAGTTTTTTCGTAAAATAAACGAAGTCCCGAGCATCCTTTTGATCATTATCGTGATTATGGTGGTTGTCCGGCCATTTTAAGCACAGACACGAATTTGCTTGACTTTGAGAAGCGGAATGCTAGCTTCCAGTCCGCGAGCGGCCACAACGACGAGACAGCAAGCGCCAAGCCGCCGTGTTTTCCCATAAGATCAACAAAAACCGCAAAACGGACCGGTAAATTTCTTCTTTATGTGTGGAAACACACCCCGTCAAAAAATCAAAAACTGGTATCCAAGATGAATTTAAAAGAACTAAAAACAAAAGCCCCCGGCGATTTACTGGCTTTGGCCGAAGAGCTGGAAGTCGAAAACGCCACCACCATGCGCAAACAGGATATGATGTTTGCAATTCTGAAAAAAAAGGCCTCCAAAGAAGAAGAAATTACCGGCGCCGGGGTTCTCGAAATCCTCCAGGACGGGTTTGGCTTTTTGCGCTCACCGGAAGCCAACTATCTGCCCGGACCCGATGATATTTACGTCAGTCCCAGCCAGATCAGACGCTTTGGTTTAAGAACCGGGGATACCGTTGAAGGGCAAATCCGGGCCCCGAAAGAGGGCGAGCGGTATTTTGCCCTGCTGAAGGTTAACACCATTAACTTTGACACACCCGAGCAGTCCAAACACCGGGTCAATTTTGATAACCTGACCCCGCTATACCCGGACGAGCGCCTCAAGCTCGACCCGGAAGACCCCTCTTTCAAAGACCCCAGCGGCCGGATTATTGATCTGGTGGCGCCCCTGGGCAAGGGCCAGCGCGCCCTGATTGTGGCCCCGCCCCGGACCGGTAAAACGATGCTTTTACAGAACATCGCCCATTCGATCACCAAAAACCACCCGGAGGTTTTTCTGATTGTCCTGCTGATTGACGAGCGGCCCGAGGAAGTGACCGATATGCAGCGTTCGGTCGAGGGCGAGGTGGTCAGCTCAACCTTTGACGAGCCGGCGACCCGCCACGTCCAGGTCGCCGAGATGGTTATCAGCAAGGCCAAGCGCCTGGTGGAACACAAAAAGGACGTTGTGATCCTGCTCGATTCCATCACCCGCCTGGCGCGCGCCTATAATACCGTGGTGCCGTCTTCAGGCAAGGTCCTGACCGGCGGGGTTGATGCCAACGCCCTGCAGCGCCCGAAACGTTTCTTTGGCGCTGCCCGGAATATCGAGGAGGGCGGGTCGCTCACCATCATTGCCACCGCGCTGGTGGATACCGGCTCGCGCATGGATGAGGTGATCTTCGAGGAATTCAAAGGCACCGGCAACTCAGAAATCATTCTCGACCGCAAGATTGTCGACAAACGTATTTTCCCGGCCATCGACATCACCAAATCCGGCACCCGCAAGGAAGAGCTCTTGGTCGACAAGAACACTCTTTCAAAAATGTGGATGCTGCGCCGCATTCTGATGCCGATGGGGGTTGTCGATGCCATCGAGTTTCTGCTGGACAAGATCAAGGGCACCAAGTCCAACGAAGAATTTTTCGACAGCATGAATTCTTAAGGATTAAAGCAAAAACCCTTCAAGGCGGAGCAGGTCGCACTTGGTAGCCAATCCGCCCTCTCCGGAATAGCCACCTAAGGTTTCTTTCGCTCCCAGCACCCGATGACAGGGAATAATGATCGGGATAGGGTTGCTGGCGCACACCTGGCCGACCGCGCGCGGGTGGTTTTCCACCAAAAAAGCCAGTTCCCCGTAAGTGAGGATCTTGCCGTAGGGGATCCGCCGCATTTCCGCCCAGACGTGGCGCGAAAAAAGCGTCCCTGGAGGCCTGAGAGGCAGGGTGAATTTCTTCAAGGCGCCATCAAAATAGGCCTCCAGCTGGCCTTTTGCCTTCAGCAGAAGCGGGGTTTTCTCCTGGGTCATCCCCCAGCCCCAGTCGAGCGAGACGATCTTTCCCTCGTCCTCTGAAACCGTGATGTCTCCCACCGGCGAATGCATCGATAGCTGGGGCATAAGGCTTAAATCCTCGGGTCCGATCTTATCTGACGCAACCTAATAAGTTCTTCCCGCAGCATAGCAGAATTTGTCAGGGGGAGAGAGCATTTGCTGCCCTGGCACAATAGGGCGCTTCCGGATTTTAGGGCCCTGGCCCATTCCGGCAAGCCCTTGGTTCCTTCGGCCACTACCTGGACCGTCAGGCCGGGGAAAGAATGGCGGGCGGCTTCGGCCCTGAGTTCCTTAGCGGCTCTCGCCCCCCTCTGGACTTTAATCAACAGGTGAGCGCCGAAGCGATCGGTATCGAAGGCGCTGAAATAACTGGGGCAGACCAAGGGCGATTTATCCGCCGCCCCCGCCAGCGCCCTTAAAAGTTTACTTGCTCTGCTGCGGTACGCTTCATTCCCGGTCAGGCGGTAAAGCGAGACATAATTTTCGATCATCAAACTGCCGCCAGCCGGGGTCGCCTGATCAATATTGATGCGCGCCCGGACGATCAGGTCGGTATTTTTGCTCGAAGAGGCAAAAAAATCACCAGAATCAGGCGACGATAACCATTTTTCAGCCTCAGACGCCCATTTTTCAGCCATGGACAAGTATTTTTTACCTTCGGACGCGGTAAATAATGCGATGGAGGCACCAATCATGGCGGCGTAGTCATCCAAAAAAGCCACCGGGCCCAAGCGCCCCCCACGCCAGGAATGATGAAGGAGGGCTTCTTCGCACATCGGCCCCTTGATAAAATCAAAGGCTTTTTCAGCTGCTTTGAGCCAGGAATTTTCAGAAAATGTTTGGCTGGCCTTGACCAGGGCGGAAATCATCAGGCCGTTCCAGTCGGCCAGGACTTTATCGTCCTTAAAGGGGCGGGGGCGGCGGTTCCGGAAGCTGAGAAGTTTCTGCCGCAAGGGCTCAAGGAACTTCTCCTGCTTTGGATCGAAGCCGCCCGGATCATGCAGGCGGTTAAGAATGGATTTGCCCTCCCAATTTCCTCCTTCTTCAACACCGTAATATTTATTGAAGGCGTCGCCATGCTTTCCCAGGATAGTTTCAACCTCGGTTTTGGTCCAGACGTAGAACTTGCCTTCCTCGCCCTCGCTGTCGGCATCAAGCGCCGAACAGAAACTGCCGCCCGGGGTGGTCATTTCGCGGAACAACCAGCCAATGGTTTCACGCACCCGGGCTTTAAAAAGCGGCTTTTTGGTTTCCCTCCAGGCTTCGCAAAGCATATCTACAAACAGGGCGTTATCATAAAGCATTTTTTCAAAATGGGGCGCCAGCCAATAACGATCAATAGAGTAGCGGCACAATCCACCGCCCAGGTGATCATAAATCCCGCCCTGGCAAATTTGGCTAAGGGTCTGGGTTACAGCCTCTTTATAATCTTTTCGGCCGGAGCGGATGCCGGCCCGCCACAGAAAATTGAGCAACGGCATATTAGGAAACTTCGGGGCCTGATTAGCGGCTTCCCCGTCCGGGTTTGTATGGGAATATATCAACTCCGCGGCGTTCCAATATGTCGCTTCGGATATGTCTTCAGCCGGGCCGGGTTTTAAAGTCTCAATCAGGCCTTCCAATAGCGCGGCTTGGTTTTGCTTAACCGCATCCGGGTTGCTGGTGTAGGTTTTATGGATCTGTTTCAAAACCGTTTTAAAGTCCGCCCGCCCGTACTGGGGCTCCTTTGGGAAATAGGTTCCGCCCCAGAAGGGAACACCATCCGGGGCGAGAAACATGGTCAGCGGCCAACCCCCCGGCTGACCCATCAGGCCAAGCGCCCGTTGGTAAATAACGTCCAGGTCCGGGCGTTCTTCGCGGTCGACCTTGATGTTGATATAAAGGTCATTCATCAGGGCGGCGGTTTCGCTGTCTTCAAAGCTCTCGTGGGCCATAACATGGCACCAGTGACACGCGGCGTAGCCGACCGAAAGTAATATTGGCTTATTTTCAGCCTTTGCCGCCGCCAGAGCCTCCCCGCTCCACGGCCACCAATGGACCGGGTTTTCCGCATGCTGAAGCAGATACGGGCTGGCGGTGTTTTTCAGCCTGTTTTTGCCTGATTTGGCCATGTTTACAGCTTAAAGAGTGTCCGGCCATCCGGCAACCGGGACATTTCGGTGTTGCGCTGGCCGCTTTCTATAAGCTAAAGCCTGACAGGCATGACAAGGGATGAACATGTAGACACAATTTTCGCCCTGGCCAGCGGCAAGGGCCGGGCCGGTGTCGCTGTGGTGCGTCTTTCCGGGCCCCGGGCCGGGGAGACCCTAAAGCGGCTCACCAATCAGGACCTCCCGGTACCCCGAATGGCGTTGCTGGCAAACCTGACCGACCCCAGGAACGGCGGACTGATCGACCGGGCGCTGGTTTTATGGTTTCCGGGACCGGGAAGTTTTACCGGTGAGGACGTGGCTGAGCTTCATATCCACGGCAGCCGCGCCGTGCTGGGAAAATTGTTTGAGGTCTTGTCCTCATTCAAGGGATTGCAGCTTGCCGAGCCGGGAGAGTTTACCAGGCGCGCCTTTGAGCATGGTAAAATGGACCTGACCCAGGCGGAAGGCCTTCATGACCTGGTGTTTGCCGAAACCGAGGCCCAGCGCACCCAGGCCCTGTATCAGCTGGAGGGGGGATTGAGCAAGCTCTATGACAGCTGGCGCGAAAAACTGGCCAGTTGTTTGGCTGATTTGGAGGCGACAATCGATTTTTCGGAGGAAGAAATTCCCGAAGGACTGCTGGAACAGGTTCAAAAGGACGCCGCCTTGCTTAAAAGCGAAATTGAAAAAACGTGTAAGGATTTTGGCCGCGGCCAGGCAATCCGGCGGGGCTACCGGATTGTGCTGCTGGGGCCGACCAACGTTGGGAAATCATCTCTTTTGAATGCTCTGGCGAAGGAGGACAAAGCGATCGTTTCTGACATCGCCGGAACCACCCGGGATGTGATTGAAGTACATCTCGACATGGCCGGGTACTCGGTTGTTTTGGTCGATACCGCTGGTCTCAGAGAGGCCGGCAATGTGATTGAAGAGGAAGGGATCCGCCGCGCCCAAATTCAAGCCGGGGAAGCCGACCTGAAACTGATCCTGTGTGAACTTAAGGACTGGCCAAATCTTCCCGGAACCAGCCGGAAACACTTAAGTTCTGAAAGTCTTGTGATCCTGACAAAGTCCGATCTGGTGAAAGGAAAACCCAAAAAACATGAGGAAACAAGCGGCATACAGGCCATTCCCATTTCGCTTGAAACCGGCTCGGGAATGGATAAATTGCTGAAAGTTATTGAAGCCAGGGTTATCAAAAAACTGGAAGCCGCGGCGCCGGCCGCGATCACCCGGCTCCGCCACCGCCAGGCCCTGGAAGAAGGGCTGGAGGCGCTGCGCCGGTTCGAGGATCATGATATCAGGGAGACCGACCCGGCCATTTTGGCCGAAGATATACGCTTGGCCGCCCGCGCGCTGGGCCGGGTGACCGGCCGGGTCGGGGTTGAGGATATTCTCGATAAAATTTTCTCCCGGTTTTGCATTGGCAAGTAAATTGACGCGATGTTTCACGTGAAACATTACCCACCCATTTACCGGATCGGTCTTTTTCTGGTATTTTCAGAAAATTATGGTACATAACGGCGCCATGAAGGACACGTTTGACATTATTGTAATTGGCGGCGGCCATGCCGGGGTAGAAGCCGCGGCTGCCGCGTCGCGTATTGGCGCCGATGTGGCGCTGGTGACCCACAAGATTGAAACAATCGGGGAAATGTCCTGCAATCCAGCCATTGGCGGGCTTGGCAAGGGACACCTGGTGCGCGAGATTGATGCTCTGGATGGCCTGATGGGCCGGGCAGTGGACACTTCCGGCATCCAGTTTCGCATCCTCAACCGCCGCAAGGGCCCGGCGGTGCGCGGGCCGCGGGCCCAGGCCGACCGCGCTTTGTACAAGGCTGCTATCCAGGAGCTGGTTTTCAACACTCCCAACCTCAAAGTGATCGCCGGGGCGGTGGAAGATCTTATTATTGCTGGAAAAGAGGGCGTCACAGGCATAATTCTGGCTGATGGGAGTGAAATTGCGGCAAAAAAGGTAATTTTGACCACCGGAACGTTCCTGCGCGGCCTGATTCACATCGGGGAGACCAAAATCCCGGCTGGCCGGGTCGGGGATAAGCCTGCCCTGGGCCTCTCGAAAACACTTGAGCGCGCCGGATTTACCCTGGGGCGCATGAAAACCGGGACCCCGCCGCGCCTGAGCGCCAAAACAATCGATTTTTCATCCCTGGCGGAGCAGCCGGGGGATAAGCCGCCGGTACCGTTTTCGTTTATGACGGAAAAAATCACCGTTCCGCAGGTGCCGTGCTTTATTACCGGCACGACCAAGAAAACCCACGCTGTAATCAGGGCCAACCTGGCGCGCTCGCCGATGTACTCAGGCCAGATCACCAGCCGGGGGCCGCGGTATTGTCCTTCAATCGAAGACAAAGTGGTTCGTTTTGCTGAAAAAGAAAGCCACCAGATCTTTCTCGAGCCCGAAGGGCTGGTCGACGACACCATCTATCCCAATGGTATTTCCACCTCGCTGCCGGAGGAGGTTCAGGCCCTTATGGTGCACTCCATTCCGGGCCTTGAGAAAGCAGAGATTCTGCGACCAGGCTATGCCATTGAATACGATCACGTTGATGCCAGGGAATTGCTTAACACGCTGGAAACCCGCAAAATACCTGGGCTTTTCCTTGCCGGCCAGATTAATGGGACGACCGGATACGAAGAAGCGGCAGCACAGGGATTGTGGGCCGGGGCCAATGCCGCGCTCAGTCTTAAGGGGGATGGAAAAGCACAGTTTCACCTGGATCGGGCCGACGCCTACCTGGGCGTCATGGTCGATGATCTGGTCACCCACGGTGTGACCGAACCGTACCGCATGTTTACCAGCCGGGCGGAATACCGGCTGCATCTCAGGGCTGACAATGCCGACCGCCGTCTGACTGAAAAGGGGAGGGTCTTGGGGCTGGTCGGGACAAAAAGATGGGAGCATTTCATTTCTTATAAGGAAGAACTGGATGCCGCGTACGAAAAACTGGCCAAATTGACCGTGACCCCGAACGCGGCCGGAGATCATGGCCTGAAAATCACCCGGGACGGAGTGCGCCGTTCCGCGCTCGACCTGTTGGCTTATAATTCGATCACCTTTGAAGACCTGAAAAGGCTCTGGGGGGAGGAATTGGCGGGAATTTCACCCAAAGTTCAGGAGCAGCTGGAAATTGATGCACATTACAGTGCTTACATGGAGCGCCAGCGCGCCGATATTGAGGCGTTCCGGAAGGACGAGAGCCTGATTGTTCCCCAAAATCTGACTTTTTCAGAGATTCCGGGGCTTTCCACCGAGCAGGTGGAGCGTTTTGAGCGCGCCCGGCCGGAAACTCTGGGGGCCGCGGCCCGGATTGCCGGGACCACGCCCGCGGCGCTGACCGCCTTGCTCGGTTATGTTAAAAAAACGGACCTCCGCAAGACTGCCTGATGTTTGGTCCCGAAGATTTTCAAAAAGCGGCCAATGTTTCACGTGAAACATTGGAAAAATTCAAAATCTATGCGGCTCTTCTTTCCAAATGGCAGAACAAAATCAATCTGATCGGCCCGGCCACCAGGGAAGATGTTTGGCAGCGGCATTTTCTGGATTCAGCCCAGCTGCTGCCTCTTGTGCAGAAGGCCAAACCGGCTAAAGGGCCTTTGACCTGGATGGATATTGGCAGTGGCGCCGGTTTTCCCGGGCTGGTTTTGGCGCTGTTGGGTGAGAAAGTTGTTCTGGTTGAACCAAGCGCCAAGCGCGCGGCCTTTTTGCGCCAGGTAATCCGGGAAACCGGTGTAAATGCCGAGATAATACAGGAAAAAATCGAGGAAATCCGCCCCTTTCCGGTCGATATCGTGACCGCGAGGGCGCTTGCGAATATCGGCCAGCTGTTGGCCTGGGGGACACCGTTTCTAAAGGCAGGGGGAGAATTCTGGCTTCTCAAGGGGGCGCGGGCAGAAGAGGAGTTGACCTCGGCCCGGAAAAACTGGATTATGTCAGAAGAATTATTTCCAAGCCGGACCGGGCCAGCAGGCACAGTGGTCAGGCTGACGGAAATTGGCATGGCAGGACCTGCCCGTAAGGGCAAAGAGGAATAAATTGAAGGGTTAAGGAGAAATGTGACGATGCCATGCAAAGTCATAGCTATAGCCAACCAAAAAGGGGGCGTTGGCAAAACCACAACCACCATCAACCTTGCCACCGCCATCGCTGCGGTCGGGAAGAGGATCATGGTAATTGATCTTGACCCCCAGGGGAATGCCAGCACCGGCTTTGGGATCGAGCAGGAAGACCGGAATCCCACCATATATGAGGTGATTTTAGGGACAGCGGCCCTGGATAAGGCGATCCTGGGCACCGGCATCCCCGGTTTGGATATCGTTTCAGCGACCATCGACCTGTCTGGCGCTGAAGTGGAGCTGATTGACTTCGAAGACCGGACTTTTCAGCTCCGAAAGGCCATTTCAAAGTCGAAAGTTCTGCAAGAATATGATTTTATTATTATCGACTGCCCGCCGTCGCTGTCGCTCCTGACCCTGAACGCCCTGGTCGCCGCAACCTCCGTCCTGGTGCCGCTGCAGTGCGAGTTTTTTGCCCTTGAGGGGTTGAGTCTTCTGCTGAAAACCATCGAGCGGGTAAAGGTCAACTTCAACCCGGGGCTGGAAATCCACGGGATCGTACTGACCATGTTCGATACCCGCAACAACCTCTCCAGCCAGGTTGCGGATGATGTCAGGAATTACTTGGGGTCCAAAGTGTTCGATACCATGATCCCGAGAAACGTGCGTATGTCGGAGGCCCCAAGCCATGGGAAACCCTCGCTTTTATACGATTTTAACTGTGCCGGCAGCCAAGCCTATATCAAACTGGCCTCGGAATTGCTGAAGAAAAGTAAATCCGCTGCGTAAATCCATTTTTAACTAAGTTATGTCAAAAAAAGGACTATGAGAAACATGGCGGCCAAGCGAAGAGGACTGGGAAAAGGGCTTTCGGCGCTTTTGGGCGACAAGCCCAGAAAGCCGGTGACTGCTACCGCCTATCCCGACCTGGGAGAAAAGAAAAAGCCTTTCCAGAAAACGCAAACCCCCAGACCCCAGAGCCAAATGTTGCCGATTGAATTTTTGAATCCAACACCGTTACAGCCGCGCCGGATTTTTCGCGAAGCCCAACTGAAAGAATTGGCGAATTCGATCAGGGAAAGCGGATTGCTGCAGCCAATTCTGGTGCGGCCTGGACAAATGAAGGATTCATACGAAATTGTCGCCGGGGAGCGGCGCTGGCGCGCGGCGCAAAAAGCAGGTCTTCATGAAGTTCCTGTGGTTGTGAGAGATCTGGACAATCAGGATGTCCTGCAAATCTCTATTATTGAAAATGTCCAGCGCGAAGACCTGACGCCGGTCGAGGAGGCGCAAGGCTACAGCCGCCTGATCAACGATTTTGGTCACAAACAGGAAGAAGTGGCCAAGCTGGTAGGCAAAAGCCGCAGCCATATCGCCAACCTGGTTCGTCTTCTTACCTTGCCCAAAGATGTCATCAGGCTGCTGGACGAGAGGAAACTGACCATGGGCCATGCCCGGGCGCTGATCGGCTCGGACGACCCCTCGGCGCTGGCTAAAAGGATTTTGCGGGAAGCCCTGAATGTCCGTGATATCGAAGTCCTTGCCGGATTAAAAAAACGCACCGCGAAGTCGGGCAAAAAATCAGCCGCTGTTAAGGATGCCGATACCCGGGCGCTGGAAAAATCGTTAAGCCAAAGCCTGGGGCTGAAGGTGGATATCCAGCACAAAGGGAAGGGCGGCAAATTGGTCATTCACTACCAGGACCTGGATCAGCTGGAGGCCGTTTGCAAGCTCCTGAAGAAATCCAGATAATCACTAACTCATTGATTTTATTGTCTTTTTCCTGATGCCCGGCTGATGTCGAGACACGTCTTGGAGGCGATCGTAAAATCAGGACTACCGGTTTTCTTGCACGCGGCTTCAGCCTGGACGGCATAATCCAGTGCCGACAACAGCCGTTTTTCCGGCCACGCCCTCAGGTGTGAAACAAAATTTATGCGCTCTTTAAAAAACAGCGGCGGGCGCAAATATTTCAGGGCTTCATCCAGGGGCTTCCCTTCGTCCATCAACCCGCGCACCAGATGCAATTGCATCAGGCGTCCCTGGACGCTGCGCAAAATTTCAATCGAGCCGATCCCCTCAATCGCCGCTTTATCAAGAAGCCCGGCCAGACGGGTCTGATTGTGGCCGGTGGTGGCGCTGGCAATATCGCCAAGCGTCAGGGTCGAAGCATCACTGGTCAAAGCCCGGGTTTCTTCCAGGGTCAGTGTCTTGGGCGGACCCTTATCCCCCTCCCTAGCATTGAGATAGAAAGAAATTTTCTCCAACTCGGCCCGGGTTACCAGCCGGTCGTTGCCCAGCTGTTGGGTAAGATAAGCCACAACCTCGCGCCCGGCTTCGATATTATAGCGGCGAAAATAGGAGGTAATCATCGAAGACAGGTTTTCAGCACTGTCCGAATAACAGGCGATGGACAGGATGCCCGTTTCTTTCTCAAACAAGATTCTCAGCGTGGATCTGGGGGCCAAATCGCCGGCAGTGACCAGCAACAGGGAATTACCGGTCTTCATCGTAAGGGCATTTATGATTGCCCCGGTCTCTTTGTCGCCGGCATTATCCAGGCGCACCAGGCGCCGCCCCCCGGTCATGGAAAGCGCCCCCATTTCGTCGGCAATCCGGGCCGGATCCTCCCGGGTTTGTTCGGGGGACAGGAGACAGAGACAAAAAGGATCTGCGGGTTCGGGCAGGATTTGCCTGGCGATAATGTCGCGCCTTTCCCGGATCAGACCGTCGTCCTTGCCGAAAATTAAAACTGCCCGAAGGCTGGGGTCCAGCTTTTCCAGGTATGAATTAATATCTCTCGGGCTGGCTTTCACTTACTTCACCCTTTGGTTCTTTAGGGCCTGGATTTGAAAAACATTCCCAGGTTCGCGGTGATCAACTCAGAAACCTGCAGGGCGGTACGGGTCTCGGCATCGGTTTGAGCGCTGAAATTGGCGAAATCCGATTGTACCACATCATAGGTATGGACCGAACGCACCAGGTCTTCCAGCACCACATCCCCGGTTTTCCGGTCGGTCAGTCGGAAAGTGGCTTCCAGCGTCAGGCTTTCGCGGGTGATTGATTCATCCGACCGGAACCCAAATCCTTCCGTGAGCTGGACCAGCTGGATGTGAAGAACATAGTCCGGTGCAGACGGCTGGCCATAAGGATTTATCCTGTCCAGCAGGTGGTTGCGAACCACCTGGCCGATGCGGTCCGGGATCGGGGCGATTTCAATGCCGGCAAAAGTTTCCTGTAACGCCGGATTGGCGCTGGTTTCGCCATACATAGGCTTGAACCCGCAACCGGAGAGCAAAAAGAGGACAAGTATCAGCCCCGGAAATGTCAGAAAACGGGTCATTCTATAACGATATTGACGATTTTATCGGGAACGACAATGACTTTTTTAATATCCTTGCCGTTTATCGCCCGCTGGACCTTGTCCGACTGAAGCGCCATTTTCTCCAGCTCGGCCTGGTCCGTCCCGGGAGCTGTTTCCAGGGTGTCGCGAAGTTTTCCCATGACCTGAACGGCAATGGTGATTGTCTCAACGGCCAGATAATGTTTATCCACCTCCGGCCAGGGCTCATTCGCCAACAGGGTTTTATGGCCCAGTTGTTGCCAGGCCTCTTCGGCCAGATGGGGCATCATCGGCCCGATCATTTTAACCAATGTAAAAACACCTTCCCTAAATCCATGACTTCTTTGCAGGGTAGCCGGCGCCGCGGTAAGGCCATTAACAAATTCATAAATCCTGGCCACCGCCTTGTTGAAATGAAAAATCTCAATATCCTTTGAAACGCCATCAATGGTTTTATGAGTTAGACGCAAAATATCCTCCTCAGCGCTCTCCAGCTTTTCACCGGCTTTGGCTGGCGCCCTGTCCAGGTTTTCCCTGACCCGGTTGACCAGCCGCCAGACCTTCCGGGTAAAGCGCCATGCCCCTTCAATCCCGGCTTCGGTCCACAAAAGGTCGCGTTCCGGCGGGCTGTCGGAAATCACAAACCAGCGCGCGGTGTCGGCCCCGTACTGGTCTATAATGTCGGAAGGGTCGACAACGTTATTTTTCGACTTGCTCATTTTCTCATAGCGGCCTTCTTTAACCTTTTTGCCGTTATCGGCGCGCACAAACGAGCCGTCTTCAAGCTGCTTCAGGTTGGCTGGTAAAACCCAGCTGCCGTCCTCGTCCCGGTAGGTTCTGTGGGTGACCATCCCTTGTGTAAAAAGACCGGTAAAAGGTTCATCAACATCCAGAAGCCTGAGTTTTTTCAGGACCCTGGTGAAAAACCGGGCATAAAGAAGATGTAAAATCGCATGCTCAATGCCGCCGATGTACTGGTCAACCGGCAGCCAGTAATTGGCTTGGGTTTTGTCAACGGGAAGTTTTGCCGCAGGGGCTGTAAAACGTGCGAAATACCAGGCTGAATCGACAAAAGTATCGAGTGTGTCGGTCTCGCGCACCGCCTGTCCCTTACACTTTGGGCACGTTACGTGTTTCCAGGTGGGGTGATGGTCCAGCGGGTTGCCCGGTTTATCAAATTCAACGTCTTCGGGCAGCCGTATTGGCAGATCCTCCCGGGGAACCGGAACGCTGCCGCAGGACGGGCAATGAATGAAGGGAATGGGACAGCCCCAATAGCGCTGGCGCGAAACCCCCCAGTCACGAAGCCGATAGGTGATCTCGCGCTTGCCGGCGCCTTCTTTTTCAAGGAAAGCAATGATTTTTGAAACCGCCTCGTTATCCTTAAGACCATTAAGGAAACCGGAATTAATCATTGTCCCGGGCCCGGTATAAGCCTCATCACCAATTTCAAAGGTTTTTGCATCTTCGCCCTCAGGCAAGACCACTGGCGGCACTGGCAAATTGTATTTGCGGGCGAATTCCAGATCGCGCTGGTCATGGCCGGGACAGCCGAAGATGGCTCCGGTGCCGTATTCCATCAAAACGAAATTGGCGACATAGACCGGAAGCTCCCGCCCGTCCCCGACCGGGGACAAGGCCTTCAAATTGGTATCAAACCCAATTTTTTCAGCCTTTTCGATCGCCTCGGCGCTGGTCCCTAACTTGCGGCATTCCTTAAGGAAGGCGGCCAGGTCCGGGTTCTCCCTGGCCAGTTGTTCGCTCAGCGGGTGATCGGCGGACAAGGCGCAAAAGGAGGCTCCGAACAGGGTATCCGGGCGGGTGGTAAAAATTTCCAAATGGTCATCCCGTCCCTTTAGAGAAAAATTAACCCGCGCCCCCTCCGAACGGCCGATCCAGTTTTCTTGCATCAGGCGGACTTTTGCCGGCCAGCGGTCCAGCTTGTCCAGGCCGTTCAACAGCTGTTCGGAAAAATCCGTGATTTTGAAGAACCAATGGGCCAACTTGCGCCTTTCAACCGGGACGCCTGAGCGCCAGCCGCAGCCGTTGATGACCTGTTCGTTTGCCAAAACCGTATGCTCCACCGGATCCCAGTTGACCCAGGCTTCTTTTTTATAGGCCAGGCCGGCCTCAAAGAAATCCAGGAACAAAGCCTGTTGCTGGCCGTAGTATTCTGGATCGCAGGTGGCAAATTCCCGCGACCAGTCGAAGGCAAACCCCATCCTTTTGAGCTGGCCGCGCATAACAGAGATATTTTCATGGGTCCATTTGGCCGGATGGACCTTGTTCTTGAAGGCGGCGTTTTCCGCTGGCAGGCCAAAGGCATCCCAGCCCATCGGATGCAGGACATTGAAGCCTTTGGCCCTTTTATAGCGGGCCACCACATCGCCAAGAGTATAATTTCTGACGTGGCCCATGTGGATTCGTCCACTGGGGTAGGGGAACATCTCAAGGACGTAATACTTAGGGCCTTTTTGGTCCGGGCGGGCTTCAAAAACCCTGCCCTCGGCCCAAATTTTTTGCCACTTTTCCTCTACGGTCTTTGCATTGTAGCGGGCCATTGGCTCTGGTCCTCCTTTATCATCCTTCTTAATTTATCCTCCGGCTCTGTTCAAACAAAAAGGCCGGCGGAACCGGCCCCTTATCTTTAAAGCGGCACTTTAAGGTCAATCGTCTATGTTTTGAATCCAAAGTGTCCGCGCGCGGGTCAGGATTGTATCTTCGATTTTTTGCTCGGTTCCTTCCTGAACTGTGGCGCTGACCCATACCCCGCCCATTAATTCCTGACGGATAACATTCACATTCAAGGCATCCGCACGAAGGCGGTAATCGGAGATAAAGACTGTAACTTTCAAACGCTCATGTGGAACAGCCGGATCGCTGAACCAGTCTGTCATGATTACGCCCCCGGCCGGATCGGTTGACAACAGGGGCAGGGCCTCCAATGAATCAAGTGTAGAGCGCCAAAGATACCCGTTTACGCCAATCGCCTGGGTCATATTTTCTTGTATCCTGATGCGCTCTGGCTTGTTCTTCTTGAAAATACCGCAGCCGGAGAGCAATAAAACCAGGGCAAGAGCGCCGATGAAAGCCGTTTTTTTATTCATGTTCCTTGGTGTCCTTGTTTTCACCCGAGAGACTTAAGTGAGGCTGTTTGCTGCCTTTGCGAACTTTTATAGCCGCCAAAATTAAATCTGACCAGTCCCTTTCATGCTTTATGTTTCTGATCCTTGTGACCGAAAAGGCACAATTAAGAACTGGAATTGGTCAAATTTGCGTGATTTACCCCCCATTTTGCCTTGCAAAAATGGGCCGTTTGCTAGTATTCATGGTAAACAGTGCTATTTTGTGGTAACAAAGTTGCAGGGATTCGCTTTTTTCTGTGGGGAAGGGAGAGACGGATCCGGTGGGCTTTGCACGTTAAATATAGAAAATTGTAAAGAAAAGCCTGAAAAAAAATGGAAGCGCCCTTGAAATATATCGGTTTGGCAATTTTGGCGGCTTTTGTCGCTTCGCCGGCGAAGGCGGATGATTCCCCGCGCTTTTCTGCTGATGATTTTCTCAAAGAATGGACCGTCTTCCTGAATGAGGAAGAGGAAAATTCCGCCAAAGATACAGGCCGGGTAAATCTCAATGCTCCGGAAACGGAAAAAGAAGGGAAAGAGGCGGACTTTATCTATTTTAACACCGAGGGCCTTTCTGTGACCGCCACCACCCCCTTAAGTTTACAAAACCAGAATGAAGCGACGGCACAGTTTACACCGAGAAAAACATCGCTCAGCACCAATCTGGAAAATATTGTCCTGCCTAGCGAAAGCTGGCTGCTGAACTCTTTTACTCCGCGCTATGTGGGGACTGCCCTCAGTTTCAGCACCGCTTCTGATGGATCAGATGGGGAGAACGATTCAAAATTTGATTTTTCACTTTCTTCGCAAGTCACCAGCCGGCAAACCAATATCTTCGGGGCGGTCAACAATGATTATGTCCTGGAGGCCCTGAACCGCCAGGTCTATGATGTCGGTGTTACGGTCGGGTATTCAGGGTTTAGCCTTGCCGCTAGTCTGCGCGGGGAGGAGGGCGCATACTTTAAGGGCATCGCCGGATATGACATTGGTTTTTCCTATAACCGTCCGACTTGGTCCACAAGTCTTCTGGTGGGGGAATACCGTCAGGGTAACAACCTGTTGCTAGGCCTGAGCAATGGACTATATGATGACCGGTTCTTTGCGGTGGAATTTGGCGCTGCTTACAAAATGGCTCCCTGGTTCCAGTTTGTCGGTTCGTTCCGCTATTACGAAGATGCTAATTTGATCCTGCTTGACCCGACCGCGATTTCCACAACCCGGATGTTCTATCTCGGCACCAAGCTGAACTTCTGACCGATTATTTCATAAAGAGTGAAATGCCGGCTATGCCGGCCATTTTTTTTAGTGGCGGCAAGCATTTAATGGTTTGGGCCGTTATCCCCCCCAGCACATAAAAGGGCAACAGAGAGGCGGCGGCCAGGCGCTGCAGACGGTGAATGCCAAGGCCTGAGCGCCCCTTGTGGCTTATCGTTTCAAAGGCTGGGGCAATCAGGGCGGCATCCGCGCCAATCGCCACCGCCCGCCGCAAGGCACGGACGCCATGAGCAGAGACGGTTAATATTTGCCGGTCAGCCAGGCCGGTTGTTCCCGGATGGCGGATCAGAGCCCACTCGGGAAGATGCAAGCCGTCGGCGCCAGCTTTTCGCGCCAGAACCGGATCCCCGGCAACCAGAAAAATGAGGCCCTTTTTTCTGCAAAGTTCGGCCAGGCTGAACGCTAGTTGCTCCCTGCCCGGGTGTTGATAGTCCCTGAAAATTACCCCGCAATCCTCCGGCAGGGTTTCGATCACTTCTGCCGGGTCTGGGCAGCGCTTTTCATCCGTCATAAAAAATGCCGCGGGCAAAGAGGGCAGACCAAGGGCATATGGGAAAGTATCTGACATAGCTCTTTTTTAAAAGAAACGGGTTTCCAAAGAAACATACAAAACCTAAAACAACAAAAGAAAGTGCTAATCAACCTCGGAAACACCATGACCAACATCAGGGAAAATCTAGAAAATATAAAAACGGCCTTGGCTGTGGCAGCCCAGCAATCCTCCACCAAGACCACTCCGGTACTGGTTGCCGTCAGCAAAAGCCACGACCGCCGAGCAGTCGGTGAAGCGCTGGTGGCGGGCCACCGGGTTTTCGGTGAAAACAGGGTTCAGGAAGCGGAACAGAAATGGCCGCCTCTGAGGAAGGAATACCCGGATGTTGAACTGCACCTGATTGGCCCGCTGCAAACCAACAAGGTTAAGGGGGCGGTGCGGCTGTTTGATGTAATCCAGACGCTCGATAGGCTCAAACTGGCCAAGGCATTGGCCCGGGCAATGGAAACATCGGGCCGCTTTCCCAAACTATTGGTCCAGGTCAATACCGGGGAAGAGCCGCAAAAGAGTGGAGTGACGCCACAAGAACTGGGCGCCTTTTTGAAGGAATGCAACGATCTGGGTCTCAAAATAGAGGGCCTTATGTGCCTCCCGCCGGCGGATGAGGAGCCGGCCATGCATTTTGCTCTGCTGAAGAAACTGGCCCAGCATTTTGGCCTGAAGGAGTTGAGCATGGGGATGAGTCAGGATTATAAAACCGCCGTGGCGCTGGGGGCAACCCATGTCAGGGTGGGGACGGCTATCTTTGGCCCGCGAGGCCCCTAACCAGCCTTTCCCGGGGACAGCCATAGACGGCCCCTTCAAAATTAGCCAAACCCAAGGCCGGTTTCCTCTTACCTGAGAAAACCCGCAGCACCATATAATTATCCAGATTCCTATGAAAAGGCTTCATATAACCCGCTCCTGATGCTAAACATTTCTTCCTAAACATAGCAAAATCAAGGTTTAAAATTTATAAAAAGGAGTGGAATAAAGACTTTGTGACCAACCCGAAAAAAATACTGATTGTGGACGATGACAAGGACCTGCGTGAGGAGCTTAAAGAGCAATTCCTGCTGCATGAAGAATCCCATGCCGATGAAGCTGGCAGCGGGATGGCAGGACTGAAGCTTCTTGAAACCAATCGGTATGACGTCATTATTCTGGATGTCGGCCTGCCGGACATGGATGGCCGTGAGGTTTGCAAAATTATCCGCCGTATGGGAATCAAGGTTCCAATCATCATGCTGACCGGCGCCGATACCGAAGCCGATATGATCCTGGGTCTTGATTCTGGGGCCAATGATTATGTCACCAAACCGTTCCGGTTCGGGGTTTTACTGGCCCGCATTCGCGCGCATCTGCGCCAGCACCAGCAAAGCGAGGACGCGGTCTTTGTCATTGGCCCGTATTCCTTCCGGCCGGGTGTAAAACTTCTTATCCATGCCGAGACCGAGGGCAAAATCCGCCTAACCGAAAAGGAAACGTCGATCTTGAAATATTTATTAAAGGCAAAAGGGAAGCCAATAAGCCGCAGGGAGCTTTTGGATGAAGTCTGGGGCTACAACGCAGGCGTCACCACCCACACTCTGGAAACCCATATATACCGGCTGAGGCAAAAAATTGAGGAAACCCCCTCCCAAGCCCGGCTGCTTCTGACTGAACCCGGTGGATACCGCTTGGCGGCGGAAGGTTAATTCCAAAAGTTAACGCCGGCGTCGGCGTTCAAAGCGTTTATTGCGCGGGTCTTCGAATTTCCATAGATCGTCGTCTAAGGGTATATTTATTTCACTGCCTGACAGCACCACCCGGGTCAGGGAGCCTTTGGCGTCAACAACTTCCCAGCTGTCCAGCAGCAAGGGACTGTCCCCGCTTTTTCCTGAGCCGGTGAAATAAAGCGTCAGGGTTCCCTGCTCCGGCTTGTCCGGATCATAGGTCGAGACCATCGTTACCGGTCCGGTCTCAGTCGGAATGGTGGCAAGCTCAACATTATCACCCAGAACTATGTCTTCTTGCAGCAGCAGGGCCAACGGCGTTTCAGCTACCGGCCACTTGGTAATCTGACCGATTTCATAGTCGATCAAATTAACAATGGCGCCATCGCTGACGATCAGCAAGGGGTTGTCTTCGGTGTATTCAAACCTGATCTTGCCGGGACGCTCCATGTACATCGTTCCTTTTGCCATGGAGCCATCGGCGGCAATCTGGATGAAATTAGCGCGCATGGTTTTAATGCTGTTTAAAAATCCCTGGATGCTTTCAAGAGAGGCGCCAGCGGTGTAATCATTCGCCACTTCAAGGGTCTCCAGCGGCGGAAGAGCTTCTGTTTCCTGCCCCAGAACAAAGCTGCCCCCGCCCGAAAAGAAAACCAGGATGAAAAGCATGAGGATAGCAAATAAGGGCTGTCGCATTTTCTAAATCCGTTATTTTATTAAAAACATCCTAACTGATAGGATGTGAATGCCGGGTGAACAACCCCTTAAACTTCAGGAAGCAGAACTTCGCGTCGGCCTTTGTGATTGGGAGCGCTGACCACTCCGTCGTCTTCCATCCGCTCGATCAATGTTGCTGCCCGGTTATAGCCAATCGACAACCGGCGCTGCAGGTAACTGGTTGAAGCTTTCCGGTCGCGCTGGATAATTTCCAGGGCCCTTTGGTACAACTCATCTCCGCCCCCGGTGCTGCCTGGAATAAAGGGCGAATCAAACCCGCCCGCCGGTTCTTCCGTGACATCATAAATATAATCCGGCTGTCCCTGGCGTTTCAATTGGGCGACCACGGTTTCAACCTCCTGGTCGCTGACAAACGGCCCATGGACGCGTTTTATACGGCCGCTGCCGGACATGAACAGCAGGTCTCCACGTCCCAGCAGCTGCTCCGCCCCCTGTTCGCCAAGAATTGTCCGGCTGTCGATCTTGGAGGTAACCTGAAAGGCGATCCGGGTCGGGAAATTGGCCTTGATAGTTCCGGTAATGACATCCACCGAGGGTCTTTGGGTAGCCATGATCAGGTGAATGCCGCCGGCCCGGGCCATTTGCGCCAGCCGCTGGACTATTGCCTCAACGTCCTTGCCCGCCACCAGCATCAGGTCGGCCATTTCATCGATGACGATGACAATTTGCGGGTAGGGCTTGAGGTCAAATTCCTGCATTTCATAAAGCGGTTCACCGGTTTCCGGGTCAAATCCGGTTTGCACCTGGCGCTTAATGGTCTTCCCTTTCTTGATCGCCTCGCTAACCAGGCGGTTATAGGCCCCGAGACTCCTGACCCCTAACTTGGACATGGCGCGGTAGCGGTCCTCCATTTCCTTGACCGCCCATTTAAGGGCGATAATCGCCTTTTTCGGTTCGGTCACTACCGGGGTCAAGAGGTGCGGAATGCCGTCGTATACCGAAAGCTCCAGCATCTTGGGGTCGACCATGATGAACCTGCACTGGTCCGGCGTCAGCTTGTAGAGGAGCGAAAGGATCATGGCATTCAGGCCCACTGACTTTCCGGACCCGGTGGTCCCCGCAACCAGCAAATGCGGCATTGAGGCAAGATCTACAATCACCGCGTTGCCGCTGATATCCTTGCCCAGGGCCAGAGCCAGATTGCCCCGGCTTTTTTCAAAATCGGCCGAGGACAGCAAATCTCTTAAATAAACCGTTTTGCGGTCCAGGTTCGGCAACTCGATACCGATAACGTTGCGTCCCGGGACGATTGCGATACGGGCGGAAATAGCGCTCATGGAACGGGCAATGTCGTCAGCCAGACTGATAACCCGGGCCGATTTGGTTCCGGGGGCCGGTTCCAGTTCGTACAGCGTAACCACCGGGCCAGGCCAGACCTTGACGATTTCCCCCTGGATGCCAAAGTCGTCCAGTACGCTCTCCAACATCCGGGCATTTTGCTCAAGCGCGATTTTGTCTATTTTTTCGCGGGTATTTTCTTCCGGCGCTTCGTTCAAAAGATCCAGGGTCGGGAGCTTGAATTTTTTACCGCCGCCGAAATCCATTGCCTGCTGGCGTTCGGCCAGACGCCGTTCGCCAAGGCGGGTTTTGGCCGGGGAGTGTATTTCTTTTTTGCTGGTGGAGAGGCCCCCCATAACCGGCTCACGCCGGTTGCGCTGGTTCCTTCGCTGAACCCCGCCTTCCCTGGTCCGGAACAACAGGTCATATAGCTTGACGGCCAGCGCCGCTATCGCCCGGACCACGGTGAGAAGCCCACCCCTGATACTGCGGGCTATTCCCTTCCAGTCCTCTTTGTCGAGACCAAGGGTATAAAGCAGGGGGACAAAACCGACCAAGACCCAAAAGAGAGCAATGTAAGCATAAGAAGGTATTCCAAAAGCCGGGACATAAGCGTAGATGGGAGCGAAAAGACTATTTAAAGCCTCCCCCAAAAGGCCGCCATACCCTACCGACGAAAAATACCGGTCCGGGTGTTGCGGGATAACGGCAAATACGGCCGCCCAGAATGTCACCATAAAAGGAAGGGCGGCCAACCGGCCCCAAAACCGGTCAACCCGTTTCAGGGCGCCTACCCGCCAGGCCCAGGTCAGAAGCGGCAGGATTAATATAAATGCCGAAAACCCCAAAGTTTGCATCAGGACATCCGCGGCATAGGCGCCAATATAGCCGAGCAGGTTTTCAGGGTCGCTGCTGGAGCCCGAAAGCGGCCCGGGGTCCTGCTGGTTATAGGAAAGCAGCGCCACCGCCAGGGTAACAAAGGCCAGGGCAAGGGCGATCCCGCTAATACGCAACCCCATACGGGCAAAAAAGGCCCGGGCCTTTTCCGGCAGGAGAGGGGCTTTTTTAGGGGTTTGAACGCGTCTTGCCACAGTTTCCTCTTAAAACATAAATCATTTGCTGCACCAGATTAGTCGAAAGGCCCTTTCCTGCCAACGGTTAAGATGACCGAAGCAGTGGAGATTTTTACATAAGGGACTGTACGGACGCCGCATAAAGGGGATATGTAAAATTTATGGGAACCAGGACCGCACAAAAAGCCCTAAAAGGCATTGCCCAGGATGCCATAATTTCCGGCGGCGGCATGATTGGCCTGACCCTCGGGTGCGGCCTGGCGGCGTGCGGATTGAAGGTTGCGGTTATTGATACTGCCAAGCCGGAAACGCAGATGGCCCGGGCTTTTGATGGGCGGGCATCCGCCATTGCCTATGCCAGTGCGAAAATGCTGAAAGCTATCGGCGTTTGGAAACATGTGAAAAAATATGTCCAAAGTATCGAGGAAATCCACGTTTCCGACGAAGGCTCTTCTCTGTTTGTGCATTTTGGGGAAAGTGATGCCGGCAACAAGCCGATGGGCTACATGCTGGAAAACCGCCACACCCGGATAGCGCTTGCAAAACGGCAAAAAGAGCTCACAAATCTTGATCTTTACGCCCCGGACCGGATCGAAAGCCATGCCACCGGACCTGATGAAGTGACGGTTATCCTGAAAAGCGGAAAAAAACTTGCAGCGCCGTTGCTGATTTCCGCCGAAGGGCGGGACAGTCCGCTTAGGGAGCAAGCGGGGATTTCCTTGAATGCCTGGGCTTACAAACAAACCGGAATTGTCGCCACGATTGAGCATGAGCTGCCGCATCTGGGCATCGCTTATGAAAAGTTTTTCCCCGAAGGGCCGTTCGCCATCCTGCCGCTGACCGGAAACCGGTCTTCTCTTGTGTGGAGCACCCGGGAAGAGTTCGCCCCGGTCATCATGGCGCTTACTGACCGGGCCTTTGAGGTGGAAGCAGCCAAAAAGGTCGGCGATTTTCTGGGCAAGGTTCGGGTCACCGGTCCCAGGTGGAGCTTTCCCTTGAGTTTCATGCTGGCGGAGCGGGCCACCGATGAGCGCCTGGCGCTAATAGGGGATGCCGCGCATGGTATGCACCCGATCGCCGGCCAGGGGCTGAACATGGGTTTCCGCGACGTGGCGGCCCTGGTCGAAGTTCTGGTCAAGGCCAAGCGTGCGGGCGAAGATTTAGGCTCAGCAGTGGTTCTGGAGCGCTATGAACGCTGGCGGCGGACTGACAATGTTGCGCTGGGCGCCATTACCGATGCCCTGACCCGGCTGTTTTCAACCGGCATCAAGCCAGTCAAGGCGCTCAGGGATGTGGGGTTGGGCCTGGTGCAAAAGTCCCCGCCGGCCAAGAAGTTTTTTATCAGCCATGCCCGCGGCACTTTCGGCAAGCTGCCCTCGCTGCTCAAGGGCGAGAAGCCGCTATGAATTCTCAGGAGCCCAGTTTGCGGGCTTTTTCCACCAGCAGGATCGGAACACCAGAGCGAATGGGAAAAGCCAGGCCGGCTTTTTTGGAGATCAGCTCCTGATTTTCCCTGTCGTAGGTGAGCGGTGTTTTGGTCAGGGGGCAAACCAGGATTTCAAGCAGTTTTGGATCAACTTCCGTCATGCCGGGCCTCTCCTCAGGAAAATAAAATAGACGACAGGTGTTTGCGGTTTTCAACCGTAAAAGGATCCGCAAGACCGGCCGCCTGGAACATTTTCAGAAGCAGCTTGCGGGCGGCTTCGTCGTTCCATTCACGTTCACGGCGGATAATGTCCAACAGGGTGCTGGCTGCTTGGTCTCGCTGGCCGGCGGCAAACAGATTTTCCGCCAGATCATAGGCGGCCTGGTTATCAGACGGGTTCGCTTCAACTTTCTTTTTTAATTCTATCAGGACCCCCTCTTCAGGCTCTTTCCGCGCCAGGTCAAGGGCCGCAAAAGCGCCGGCCAGAGCCCGGTCCCCCTGACTTTTGGCCGGGACCATTTTCAGGACTCCATGGGCCTTTTCAATCTGGCCCAGTTTAATCAAACACCGGGCCAGTCCGCCGATCGCCTCCAGATTTGAGGGGTCGGCCTGGCTAATCTGCCCATAAAGCTCCAGCGCTGGTTCCACTTCGCCCCGCTCCAGAAGTTTTCCGGCTTTGGCCAGGAAATCATCAACCTTCGGGGCATGCGAATCGCCTCCCAGCTTGGCGATGAACTTGTTGATTTCACTTTCCGGCAGGGCCCCGGAAAAACCATCGACCGCCTCGCCGTCCTTGAAAGCCAGCACGGTCGGCAAAGACTTGATGCGAAGTTGGGTCCCCAGTTCCTGGTTTTCATCGGCATTGATCTTGACCAGTTTGACCGCGCCATTTGCCGCCAACACCGCCTTTTCCAGCAATGGCGTCAGGGTTTTGCAGGGCTGGCACCAATCGGCCCAGAAATCCACCAGCACCGGCACCGCCTTTGAGGCTTCAACCACATCCACCATGAAGGTTGAGACATTGCCATCCCTGATCAGGCTGTCGTCAATTTTGCCGTCGGCAAGCGTCATGTTCAAATCCTTAAATCTTTGCGCACCATAGTATTTAATGCACCGGATAGCCAGCGCAAGGCATCAGGCTGTTTTCATGATCTTGGGCGAAAAGCCATAATGACGGATAAATTTCAGCAGATCATCCGGCTTGACGGCAACCGTTGCTTCGTTATGGAGCGGGTGAAAATTGACGATATCAAAGATGAGCAGTTTTTCATCCACAACCACAGTGAGGGCGGCTTTATCAGACCCTTCCGGTACATTCATCAGGGCATAGGGGGTGACCGCGCCAGGGGTGACCCCCAAGACTTTTTCCAGGCGCTCCGGATTGCCAAAGCTGAATCGGCCGAGGCCGAGCGTTTTGGCCAGCGCCTTCAAATCAAGGCGCACATCCTCATGGACGGCGGCCAGCACCATATTTCCCTTCTTGTCCTTCAAAAACAAGCATTTGCAATGCCCGCCCGGCATATGCTGGCGGTATTTACGGCAATCATCGACAGTAAAAAACGGGGGGTGGCGGAAGATTTTGAAGCCGATGCCAAGTTTTTTAAAAACGTCCAGAAGGTCTTTTTCACAAGCAGCCATGGGGCAAGGGGTAGGGTCTCGCCGCGCCGCTGACAAGGGGAAAATGGGGGACAGTGAAGATTCCTGTTGCATTAGCCGCCTTGTTTATTATATTCCGGCCATCTCCCGGGGATAAATTATCCCCTGCCTCAGGATGCGGGCGTAGCTCAGGGGTAGAGCACAACCTTGCCAAGGTTGGGGTCGTGAGTTCGAATCTCATCGCCCGCTCCACCCTTCGCCCTTCGGGCTTCGGGTGGCTGACGCCATCCGAAAACGAAGTTTGGGCGAAGGAGTGTCCTCCGAAGCCTTGGCGTAGGAGGACCGGCGCAGCAAGGCCTTTTGTGGGCGAAGTAAATCTCATCATTTGGATAAATTTATTTTTTTGTCAGCCTCTAAAACGAAGTTAGTCAACTTAACACGAATTTGTTGCAGTGATTTTGGGCCAAGCTCTGGAATGATGGCGTTGTGCATTAAAGAGTTTCTCCAATCAAGAATTTTATTAAATAAAGAGTGGTCGAATACCTTTTCAATATCCTCATCCCAGATACAAAATTTCTTTCTTTTAGAAATAATTCCCCTAATATTTATTCCATCAACTAAATTCCTAAAACCTTCATTGGTAACGTTTGGCGCATCAAGCCAAAATAAACCCCTCATAATAGTTTCTAAAGAAATTACAAAAAATAATAACGCACCTTCCTTATCCCCCATCTCCTGTCGGTGATAAGCGTCATAAAGAAAATCAAACCAAACTGGCGAAGTTAAACCCTTTGAAAGTGCCTCCTGTGTTTTTTTAAAAGTTTTTTCCGTTATCGGAGTATCCATTCGGGCACTTAAATAAATTGGCCCCCCATAAACCCTAATTAAATTTTCACCAGCCAGCAGTTCAAAACCCCCTCCTGAAGAGGGGCCGGTTTGATAAGAAGGCCTTAAAATATTTCGTTTTGCTTTCCATCTAAGAACTCTAGAAAAATTAGAGAAGGCCCTAGCCGGAATATCTTGGTGTTTTTCTAAAATAGATTTGAATTTCTTTTCTAACGTTTCTGAATAATGATCAATCCTAATTGAGTTATCTTCTAATGCTTTAGCTGGAATTTTTGTAGGAGTTTGGGTATCAATGTAAATCTCAATCCTTGTTACTTCATAAAATACTTCACCCTTAACTTCTCCCCGCTTTTCCAAAAAATTAAATGTTTTGTTTTTTGACTTAGGAGGGATTTCTATTGTCACGGGAAAATTATCAAATTGAAAAGAAAATTTTCTGCCCAGAAAGCGCTCGCTAACTGGAAAAAAAATTACACTAAACCCCTTATTCAAAAAAATCGGCAAGGCCTTATCTTCTTGCATAAAAATTCTCTTTACTTTGGATTCGTCTTAGATTCTACTGGCTTAAGGGTGCGACGCTTGCCACCTTTACTAATTTACGGATTATAAATTAGCATTTTTTGGGCGGCGAACGCCGGTGGGGTCTTACCCTTACCGGCTTCGGACCCGGTTTGTTGCCTAGACGAACTCGTCTAACAACTTTCTTGCAAGGTTTTGCCATTCTTATCACCTCCTTTCCCAGGCAGTAGCCCGTCTCTGTTTCAGGCCACGCCTCCTAAGAAAAGAAAAAGAATGACGGCAAGCGCCGCGAGTCGAAACGTGACTCCACACAACCTAAGAGTCAAGACCGAAAACACAACATATGCTAAAATTCTACCCTTGAGGCACAATAGATAGCATTCTTTTGAGAATTACCATTAGCAGATACAATGCTTTCACTCGCTCCATTATTTTTTTAAAAGAAAAGTTACTCGTCGGCTTCCGGAGCTTCTTCTTCCGAATCCATTTCAATAGGAATCATCAGGTGCGGGGCCGGTTGGCTCATGACCCAGGTTTTGCCGTCACCAAAATCGCTATTGAACCCCTCAAGGCTTCCCGCACCGGGAATAATCACCATGATATGCGGCAAATCCCCTGCCAGCATGTAAGAAACACCGGTTTCATCGACAGCGTAGTGCCCGTCAACAAGCTCTGATCTCATGGCGGCAGTCCATATAGGGTCGGCGCACACTGGGCCCGAATTTACATTTTCACCGATATAGGGAAAACAGGTCCAGTAATCACTGCCCTCGCGCAGCACCGTTCCGTCCGGCAACATAATGGTAGCTTCACTTGCGATGGCGTCCGGTCCCGCCGACATCGCGAGCACAATCATATCCTCGTCGGCCAATGCAACAGACCCCGCAAATAGCGCCCCCGCGGCCAATGGTATCAACATTTTTTTCATGAAGTATTCCCCCTTGAGTGAATTAATTATCCGGGCCACCCGGATCTTATTCCGACTGAAACAACGTTTATCGAATAAAAAGAAAAACCCCCGCCAAGCCTTAAGCCTAGCATAATGCCCAGTAAGGGGCAAATTTATGCTCATCCCCCGCTTTTATTAATCAATAAAGCGCCTCAAGCTGGTCCCCAAACTCTGCCTTGATGGTATGGCGGCGGATTTTAAGGGTTGGGGTCATTTGCCGGTTCTCGACCGTAAAGGGATGGGGGCTAAGGATAAACTTCCGGACTTTTTCCAGGTTCGATAGCTTGCCGTTGACCCGGCCGACGGCGGCGCTGATGGCCTTGATAAGTTCCTTGTCATCGTGAAGAATTGCCAAATCCGCATCGCGTCCGTTCTCGGCGGCCCATTTTTTAAGCCATACTTCGTCAGGAACGATCAGGCCGACCAGATAGGAGTGCCCATCACCAGAGACCATGGCTTGCGCTATCTCCAGCTCCAGGGTCAGAAGCCCCTCGACCCGCTGGGGTGAGACGTTATCGCCCTTGTCGAAGACAATAATATCCTTCTTGCGGTCGGTGATCTTGAGGTGGCCAAGTTCGGTAAACTCACCTATATCTCCGGTGTGCAGCCAGCCGTCTTTGATCACCTCATCGGTGGCTTGCCGATTGCGCCAGTAGCCTTTCATCACCAGCTCGCCACGGACCAGGATTTCCCCGTCCCCGGCAATTTTAACCTCGGTGTTTTTCACCGGCGGGCCAGTGGCGTCGGTGCGGATATCAGGCAGGCAGTTAGCACTGATCAGGGGACCGGCTTCAGTCTGGCCATAACCCTGCAGCATGGTAATGCCAAAGGCGCGGAAGAATGAGCCGACGTCCGGGTTCAAGGCTGCGCCGCCGGACACCATGGCCTTGATTTTGCCGCCAAAGTGTGCCTGGATTTTTTTCCGGACCAGAATATCGAGGAACTTGTTTTCAATTTTCTCTTTGAAAGTGAGCGAGGTTGGGTCGTCCAGCTTCTTACGGCCCAGTTCCAGCGTGCGCCGGAACAGCTTTTCTTTTTTTCCCCCTTGTTTCGCCACCGCGGTCTCAACCCGCTCCTTGATCATTTCGAACAGGCGCGGAACCACCAGCATGACTGCCGGTTTAACCTCCAGCATATTGGCGCCCAGTTTTTCCAGGCTTTCGGCAAAGTGAATTTCCGCGCCGATCGCGATCGGCAGGAAAACATCGCCCAGATGCCCGAAGGCATGGGACATCGGCAGGAAAGAAAGAAACCGGTTTCCGGCGATCCCGAATGGATAAAGAACCTCATAGGCGCCTTCGCAATTATGAAGGATCGAACCGTGGTGCAAAATAACCCCTTTGGGTGAACCGCCGGTGCCGGAGGTATATATAATGCATGACGTGTCATCACGCGTTAAGGCTTCGGCTTCCCGTTTCAGCGCCCCTATATCCCCGGGACTGGCTTCCAAAACTTCGTCCCAGCGGTGCAGCTCGATATTGATGTGCTGGGAAAGCTCCAGAGGCTCGATCAGAATGACATGGCGCAAGGTATCCAACTGGTGAGCAGCGGGCAGGAAGGTGCGCGCCAGGCTTTCGGTGGAGACAATCGCCACCTTGGCGCCAGAGTTTTCCAAAACGTGCATGTGATCGCGGGTAGTGTAAGTGGTGTAAAGCGGAACTGTAACGGCCCCCAGCGCCATGATGGCGATATCGGCGATCACCCATTCGGGCCGGTTTTCACTCAATAGCAAAACCCGGTCCCCCTTCTTGACCCCAAGGCGTTTCAGCCCTTCGGCCAGCCGGGCAATTTTATCCGCGCTTTCAGCCCAGGTCAGGGAGGACCATTTGCCCTCCCGCTTGGCGGAAAGAAGCACGTCTTTCCGGTGTTTTTCCAGCTGGCCGAAAAACATCGCCGGCAGGCTGTCCCAGCGTTTCATTGCCACAATCTTTTTGGTCTTTTTTGTCATTCAACCGCGCTCCATAATCGGATGATACTCAATGTATTATCAACGGCAATAAAAATAAGCAAAAACATCGGAGATTTCCTTGCGTCTTTATCCCATCTATGTCAATGGAGGGCAAAATGGCACCCAAGCCCGTAAGCCCCCAAGACCGAGCGATGAAACAGCATAAAACCCAAGCTTCTATTCTGGATCAGGTAAAAGCGTCAGCCAGGCCAAAGCTCATTAAGTCCTTCCAGATTTCTGAAAAGGCTGATCTGGGGCGTTTTATTTCCTCCTTTTTTGTCGCCGCCTCACTGGAAGATCTCAAGGAAACCGAGCCTGAAAAACTGTTCGGGATTGCCTATTCGATCTGGGAGCTGGCCGGCCACAGGGCGGCGGCTTCGCCTTTGGTCCGGGTTTTCAATCCCGACCTCAGAAAAGACGGGTGGAAAACACCGCATACTGTAATCCAGATAGTTAACGACGACATGCCGTTTCTGGTCGACAGCATTACCGGGTATTTATCCAACATATGCGGATATCGCATTCATATTATGCATCACCCGGTTCTGACTTTAAAAAGGGACCGAAGGGGAAAGCGCCTGAAAACCTGTGAGGGACCCGGCGCCGAGGTGGAGATGGCAAAAGGCGCCTTGTCCGAATCGTACCTTCATGTTGAGATTGACGCCCAAACGGATGCCAAAATTCTCACCGGCATTGAGAAGGATATCTTGAAAATCCTGGGAGACGTCCGCAGCGCGGTGACGGACTGGAAACCTATCCTGGCAAAGGCAGATGAGACAATAGCAGAACTGGAGCAACGCGGCAGGGGCAAAAACAAACACCTTTTTGACGAAGCCAGGGCGTTTATGGTCTGGCTGAAAGATGACAATTTCACTTTCCTTGGGTATCGCGAATACACGTTCGAAGGGGATGACAAGGCAAGGGCCATCGACCAGAGCCAGACATCGGGGCTTGGCATCCTGACCGACCCCGACCGTCATGTTATGCACGGCGCTCATGGTCTAACCCTGTTGGCGGCTGAAATTGCAGATTTCCTCCAGAACCAAAGGCCGATGCTGATCACCAAGGCGAATACCCGGACCATGGTTCACCGCCCGGTCCATATGGATTATGTCAGCGTAAAGAAATATGACGAAAACGGGAAAACCATAGGTGAGCGCGAGTTTGTGGGTCTCTTTACCTCAAAATCCTACCTGAAAAGTCCCTGGGACGTCCCAATCTTGAGAAAAAAGGTCGCCAACGTACAAAAACGCGCCCCCCACAGCACCACCAGCCACGCCGGCAAGGCCATAACCCACATCCTTGAAACCTATCCCCGGGATGAATTGTTCCTGACCAGTGAGCGCCAGCTTTTGAAAACCACCCTTGGGGTTTTGCATTTGCTTGAGCGGCCGCGGCCCCGCGCCTTTATCCGTGAAGACCGGTACGAACGGTACGTTTCAGCTATCGTTTACGTGCCGAGAGATAGCTATCATTCCGGACTGCGTCAAAAAATCGAAAAAATCCTCTGTGACGCCTACCGGGGGGAAATTTCTGTTTATTACGCGCTTTTGAGCGAGGATGTACTGGCGCGCTGGCATTTTATTATCAGAACCAAACCCGGCCAGGTCCCGCGCGTGAGCCATGGTGACCTGAACCGGAAAATTGAGGAAGCCGCCAAACCCTGGGCCGAGGGTCTCAGGGAAGAGCTGGTCGATGCTTTTGGCGAGGCAAAAGGACTGGCGCTGTTCGAAAAATACCGGACCATCTTCCCGGCATCCTACATGGATGCCTTCAGCCCCCGCCAGGCGATTACCGATATCTCCCATTTACAGGATTTCGATGTCAGCCAGGATGTCAGTTTCGAGGTGTTCCGGGCAGAAAATGACCCGGTTTATGCCCTCAGGCTGAATATTTACCATCCCTCCCGCCTGATTGCGTTGTCCGAATGCTTGCCGATGCTGGAAAACCTGGGGGTCAGGGTGATCGGGGAAAACTCATATGAACTTTTGACCGAAACCAAGGGCTACATCCACGCGTTTTACATGGAAACGCCGAACCAGGGCGGCGTTAACATCAAGGCGACGGAAGCATTGGTCGAGCCGATGCTGGACCTGGTATGGAAGGGCGAAGTTGAGAATGACGGCTTTAACGCACTGGCGATTCACGGCGGCCTGCCGTGCCGGGATATTGTTATTCTGCGGGCTTATGCGAAATACCTGCGGCAACTGGGTCTGCCGTTTTCACAGGATCTTATTGAGGATTGCCTGGTCCAGACCCCGCGTATTGCCAGGCGCCTGATCAAATTGTTTTATGTCCTGTTCAAGCCGGGCAATGAATCCAAGGAAAACCGCCGGCGGCGGGCCGAGGCGATCGTACGCGAAATCCACAGCAATTTAAATCGTATCAAAAGCCTCGACCAGGACCGAATCTTCAGGTCCTATTTAAACGTCATCCTGGCCACCCTCAGGAGCAACTTTTTTACCAGCGAAGTTTTGGCCACAAGCATTCCGAAAACGGTTCTTGAAGCCGATGTTCCGGTCCCGGCCCTGGCCTTCAAAATCCGCTCCTCGGTACTGGAAGATGCTCCCAAACCCCGCCCGTTTGTGGAAATATTTGTTTACTCACCGCGCCTTGAAGGGCTTCACCTGCGCGGTGGTCCAGTCGCCAGAGGGGGCTTGAGATGGTCGGACCGGCGCGATGATTTCCGCACTGAAGTGCTGGGCCTGATGAAAGCCCAGCAGGTCAAAAATGCGGTGATTGTTCCAGTCGGCGCCAAAGGCGGATTTTTTCCAAAGAACCTGCCACTCAAGGGAAGCCGCGATGAGGTATTTGCCGAGGCCCTTTCCTGTTACCGGATTTTTGTCCGCACCCTCTTGTCCCTGACCGACAATTATTCCGGAACGCGTATTGTTACTCCCGGAAAAGTTTTCCGCTGGGATGATGCCGACCCCTACCTGGTGGTAGCGGCTGACAAGGGAACCGCCACCTTCTCAGATGATGCCAACGATATTGCCACCTCGCTTGGTTTTTGGCTGGATGATGCTTTTGCTTCCGGCGGCTCAAACGGTTATGACCACAAAAAAATGGGCATCACCGCCAAGGGCGCCGCGGTTTCCATTTCCCGGCATTTCCGGGAAATGGGCATCAACGCCACCCTTGAGCCGATCACGGTAATAGGCATAGGCGATATGTCGGGTGATGTTTTCGGCAACGGTATGCTGCTGTCACGGCAGTTGAAACTGGTCGCCGCTTTTGACCACCGGGATATCTTTTTCGATCCCAGCCCTAATCCGGAGAAAAGTTTCAAGGAAAGAAAGCGTCTCTTTAACAAGCCGCGTTCCAGCTGGGCGGATTATAATCCAAAGCTGATCTCGAGGGGCGGCGGGGTTTACAGCCGGTCCTCCAAGTTTATCAAACTGAACAAGGCGTTTCGTAATTTTCTGCAAGTGGATGCGAAGGAATTGACGCCACATGAAATTATCCACCACATGCTCAAGGCCAAGGCCGACCTGTTGTGGCTCGGCGGCATTGGAACCTATGTCAAATCGGCCAAGGAAAGCCACCTGGACGCCGGGGACCGGGCCAATGATGCGCTTCGCGTGAACGCCAACGAGTTGAATGTAAAGGTTATCGGCGAGGGCGCCAATCTGGGCCTGACCCAAAGGGCGCGCATCGATTTTGCCCGCCGCGGCGGACGTATCAATACCGATTTTATTGATAATTCGGCGGCGGTCGATTGCTCGGACAAAGAGGTCAACATTAAAATCCTGCTGGCCAGTGCTATCGCCGCCGGGTCCCTGGCGGCGAAGGCCCGGAATCCCCTCTTGGCCTCCATGAACAAAGACGTTCAGGGGATTGTCCTGCAGGACAATTATCTGCAGACCAGGGCGATTTCCATTGCCGAGGCGCAAGCCCCGATGAAACGTGAACAGCATGCCGGGTTGATTCGCCTTCTGGAAAAAGAAAAGCGGTTGGAACGGGCGCTTGAACACCTGCCGACCGATGAGCAGTTCTCCAAGATGGCGCTTAAAGGGCGTGGCCTGACCCGGCCGGACCTTTCGGTTCTGGTGGCCCATTCCAAGTTGCGCCTCAAGGATGTTTTGCTGAGTGGGAAAATCCTGGAAAACCGGATTTTATATAACGAACTGGTCTGGGGTTTCCCGAAACGGCTGCGCCAGCGGTTCGAAAAAGAGCTTTTGGGCCACCGGTTGCGCCGCGAGATTATCGCCACCACGCTGGCCAATGAAATTGTCAACCGTGCCGGCCTGACATTTGTCAACGAGATTGAAGAGGAAACCGGCCTGTCGCCCAACCAGATCGTGTCGGCGTTTCTGGTCGCCCGGGATACCTTCAAACTGAAGCCGATCTGGGTTGCGATTGATGTCCTCGACTACAAGGTTCCGGCCAACGTTCAGACCGACATGCATATCCAGATTCAGGCGTTTCTGCGCCGCCAGGCCATCTGGTACCTCAAGCACCTGAAACGGCCGATCAAGGTAAATGCCGGAATAGACCGTTATCAGGAAGCAATTCTAAAACTTATGAAGTATCCGGAACGGGTTCTGAGTCCGTTGGAGCAGAAGGATCTCCGTGACCGGTGGCACGCCCTGACAGATCATGGGGTGCCAACAGCATTGGCAAAAAAAGTGGCGGTTTTCTCCGTTATGCCCCAGGCCTGCGACATTGTGAGCGTCGCCATCACGCTGAAACGAAGCGTTGAGGATGTCGGCAAAGCCTATTTCGAAGTGGGGCGGGTGCTTGGCTTTGACTGGTTGCGGCACACCACCGAGACGCTGATTGAAAAAGACCACTGGGATTATCTGGCCGCCCACTCGATCATTGACGATCTGGCCGACCAACGGCGCGAACTGACCCATTCCATCCTGTCGCGCCACAAGAAAAAACCGGGTTGCCAGGCAGTCGAGGCCTGGGTAGCCAGTCATAAAATAACGCTCAAACGTTCAGCCCGGCTGCTGAATGACTTGAAAACCTCAGGCGCGATTACGGTCGCGAAACTCTCCTTCGCCGCCCGCCACATCAGAAGCATTCTTCCGAGAAAATAATTCTGTTTATGGGTGCATGACCTAGTGCCGGAAATGGCGCATGCCGGTAAAGACCATGGTAATGCCCGCCGCGTCCGCCGCGTCGATCACTTCCTGGTCCCGCATCGACCCGCCCGGCTGGATTACGGCGGTGGCGCCGGCTTCCACCAGGGCCTCAAGGCCATCGGCGAACGGGAAGAAGGCGTCCGAAGCGGCGACCGAACCTTTGGTTCCGGCCTCTTTCAGTCCCGCCGCTTCGGCGGCATCTTGCGATTTCCGGGCGGCAATGCGGGCGCTGTCAACACGGCTCATCTGTCCGGCGCCAACGCCGACCGTGGCGCCCCCCTTGGCGTAGACGATAGTATTGGATTTGACGTGCTTGCAAACCCTAAAGGCGAACAGCATGTCGGCCATTTCCTGATCTGAAGGTGCGCGTTTTGTGACTACTTTCAGGTCTGCCTTGCCAATCCGCCCGGCATCCCGGTTTTGCACCAGGTATCCGCCCGCCAGGGTTTTTATGGTTAGGCCCCCGGCATCGGGATCGGCCAGGCTGCCGGCCTCCAGCAGACGAAGATTCTTTTTCTTTTTGAAAATCTCTTGCGCTTCAACGCTGATTTTTGGGGCGATGACAACTTCGGTGAAAATTTCTGAAATCTTGGCCGCGGTTTCCCCATCCAGCGTCCCGTTGAGGGCAATAACCCCGCCAAAGGCGCTGACCGGATCGCACGCCAGAGCTTTTTCATAAGCCTCCAGCGGCGTCTTGCCGGTAGCCACCCCGCACGGGTTGGCGTGCTTGATAATGGCCACCGCAGGCACACCTTCACTAAACTCCGAGATAAGCTCATAGGCCGCATCGGCATCGTTCAGGTTATTGTAGCTGAGCGCCTTGCCCTGCAGCTGCCTGGCGCCGATAATGCCTGGCCGCGGGTTGACCTCGGAAAGATAGAAAGCGGCTTTCTGGTGCGGGTTTTCACCGTAGCGCAACTCTCCGCCCAGCCGTCCGGAAACACTTAAGTAAGACGGAAACAGGGTATCGGTCTGGCCCGCGAACCAGCTTGAAATTGCGGCGTCATAGGCGGCCGTCCGGGAAAACGCCTTGGCCGCCATCATTTTTCTGAACGTATGAGAAGTGGCGCCATTGTGTTCATCCAGTTCCGCCACCAGACCCTGATAATCCGCAGCATCGACGATGACCGTGACAAAGCGGTGGTTCTTGGCTGCCGAGCGGATCATCGATGGCCCGCCGATATCGATATTCTCAATGGTCTCCTCAAAGCCGGCGCCCTCCTTGACCGTTTTCTCAAACGGGTACAGGTTGACCACAACCAGATCGATGGCGCCGATGCCGTGCTCTTCCATCGCTAATTTGTGATCTGGATTGTCGCGTATTGCCAAAAGTCCGCCGTGAACCTTGGGATGAAGCGTCTTGACCCGGCCATCCATGATTTCCGGAAAACCGGTGTAATCGGACACATCCTTGACCGCGATACCGGCCTTGCGCATGATTTTGGCCGACCCGCCGGTGGAGAGGATTTCCACACCCAGGGATTCAAGTTTTTGCCCCAGTTTAACCAGCCCCGTTTTGTCTGAAACGGAAACCAGGGCGCGGCGGATTTTTATCGTTTCACTCATTCTTGGGCATGCTTTCCTGTTCTATTATCCTCTCAGCGCGGCAATGTTTTCCGCGTATCTTTCCGGCCCGCCGGCAAATATGGAAGTGCCGGCCACCAGAACATCGGCGCCCGCCCGGATCGCCAACTTCGCGGTCTCGGGCGTAATGCCGCCGTCTACCTCCAGGTCGACCGCGCGGCCGGTTTGGTTAATCATGGCGCGCACGGCGGTAATTTTTTCCAACTGGCTTTTGATAAAGCTCTGGCCGCCAAACCCCGGGTTAACCGTCATCACCAGCACCAGGTCGACCAGGTCCATAAGCCCGTCCAGAACCGAAACATCGGTGCCCGGGTTAATTACTACGCCGGCTTTCTTGCCAAGCCCCTTGATGGTCTTGACGCTGGCGGCCAGATCGGGGTTGGCTTCGGGATGAATGCTGATGATATCGGCCCCGGACTCGGCAAAGTTTTTCAGGTAAGGATCGGCCGGTGAAATCATCAAATGGGTATCAAACGGCTTGGTAGAATGGGGCCTGAGAGCCTTGACCACCAACGGGCCGATGGTGATGTTGGGGACGAAATGGCCGTCCATGACATCGATATGGATATAATCCGCCCCGGCGGCGTCTATCGCGCGCACTTCGGCGCCCAGCTTGGCAAAATCAGCGGATAAAATTGACGGAGCGATGCGCACTTTCCTTGGCATAGGCGCCTCTTACCAGTTTGCATGGAGAGCGGCAAGGGAAAGGGTAAAGAAATTAAACATCACCGGATTTGACCAGCCGGGCGGCATAAAAACCGTCCATCCCACCGGCCTCGGCCAGATGATAGGGCAGGGTTCTGAGGTCGCCATCAGTGGTGATCCATTCCTTGTGCCCGTCAAGTTCCCGGGCGGAAACAGGCTGACGTTGGGCGGAGGAATTGGCTTTCAAAAAGGCCTCGATAATATCCTCGCTTTCACTGGCCTCAAGCGAACAAACACAATAGACCAGTACCCCGCCAGGTCTTAGAAGCGAAAAAGCATGGTCCAGCATCCTCCCCTGTAACGCGGCCAGGCGCAAAATATCCCTTTCTTTCCTGAGATACGCCACGTCCGGGTGGCGGCGCAGCGTGCCGGTGGCCGAACAGGGCGCGTCCAGCAGGATCGCGCCAAACCCCTTCCCGGCGGCGAAATCAAAAATATCCGAACAGACAATCGTTGCCTCAAGGCCCACCCTGGCCAGGTTTTCCTTCAATCGCTCAAGCCGCGGCCGTGATTTGTCAACCGCAATCACCTTGGCCCCGCGGCTGGCCAGATAAAGCGTTTTACCGCCGGGGGCGGCGCACAGGTCGAGGACGGCTTTTCCGTTAACGTCACCAAAAAGGCGCGCCGGAAGGCTGGCGGCCAGATCCTGGGCCCACCACTTGCCATCTTTAAATCCGGGCAGGGCTTTTATCAAACCCCTTGGCCTGAGGCGCAGGACCCCTTTAAACACCTCTTTTGCCTCCAGCGGATGCAGCAGCGCCGCTGCGTCTTTTGGGTTTTTCAGAACCACATCCAGCGGCGGCTGGGTGCTAAGCACGATGGCTATTTTTTTTAAATCTTCGGCGCCCAGGCTTTTTTCCCAGTGGATACGCAGCCAGGGGGGTAAATTTTTTTCAGGGTTTTTCTCTAAATCCCCGAGGATGTCTTTTTGGCTTCGGACAAAGTTCCGGAGAATCGCATTGGCGAGGTTTTTAAACACCCTTGCGCCGGACCTCTTTGCCTTGGAAATCTCGTTAACCGTGGTGTTAACGGCGGCATGGTCGGGAACATTAAGAAAAAGAATTTGGGTGGCGCCAATCCTTATCCAATGGCGCACCCAAGCGGCCCTCGCGGGCAGGGGTTTTTTCAGCATTTTGCCCATGGCGCTGTCAATCGCCCCCAAATGACGGAAAAGGGTGGTCGAGAGATGCTTCACCAGCGCCTTATCGCGCACTTCCAGGTCCGGGTTTCTGGAAAACGCGGTTTCGAGCGCTTCATCCAACGGCACTTTCTTATCCAGCACCGCCTCAACGATGCTAAAAACGATTATTCTTGGATCGGAAGTCTTTGCCATGCGCCCTTTGACCATATTTCCCAGGGGTCTGACCAGTTAAAAACAAACACTGGACAGTTTTTACTCTGGGACAGTATCTTTCCAGACCAACCGCAACCATTATCTGGAAAGATTTGATGCCAAAACCCGATAAGCCAAAGACCAAAAAAGCCAAAACCCCGACACTTGAGAAAAAAACCAGGCCCAAGGAAATCGGCGGGCCCAAAGGGCTGGAGCCGACCCGCTACGGGGACTGGGAGCGCAAGGGTATTGTCAGCGATTTTTAAACCGCTTAACGATTCAGCCGGTTTGCCACCAAATTATCAACCACCGCGGGGTCGGCAAGGGTGGTGGTATCGCCGAGGTTCTGGTAATCATTTTCGGCGATTTTCCGGAGGATACGGCGCATGATTTTGCCTGAACGGGTTTTCGGCAGGGCGTTGGCAAACTGCAGGAAATCCGGGGTGGCGATCGGGCCTATTTCCTTTCTGACCCATTGTACCAGCTCGGCCCTGAGGTTCTCCGAGCCCTCGGTTCCGGCGACCGGGGTAACGTAGGCATATATCCCCTGGCCTTTGATGCCGTGCGGGTAACCGACAACCGCCGCCTCGGCGACCGCCTTATGGGCGACCAGTGCGCTTTCCACTTCGGCTGTTCCCAGCCGGTGGCCGGAAACATTAATGACATCGTCAACCCGCCCGGTGATCCAGTAATAGCCATCCTGATCGCGCCGGGCGCCGTCGCCGGTGAAATACTTTCCGGGATAGGTGGTGAAATAAGTCTCTCGAAAGCGTCCGTGAGCGCCAAAAAGGGTTCGCGCCTGACCCGGCCAGGAATCCAAAATCACCAGATTGCCGCTGGCCGCCCCTTCGAGAATATTCCCCCCCTCATCCACAAGGGCGGGCTGAACGCCAAACAGCGGCCTGGCCGCCGATCCGGGTTTCAGGCCGGTGGCGCCGGGCAGAGGGGAGATCAGGATACCGCCGGTCTCGGTCTGCCACCAGGTATCGACGACCCCGCAGCGCTCCTCCCCGACCACCCGGTAGTACCACAGCCAGGCCTCAGGGTTGATCGGCTCGCCCACTGTGCCCAAAAGCCGGATTGATTTCCGGGAAGTTGATTTAACCGGCCCTTCGCCCTCGCGCATCAGGGCGCGGATAGCGGTCGGGGCGGTGTAGAAAATATTGACTTGGTGTTTATCCACCACCTGCCAGAAGCGGCTGGCATCCGGGTAGGTTGGGATGCCTTCAAACATGACGCTGATGGCGCCATTGGCCAGCGCCCCGTAGACGATATAGGTGTGGCCGGTGATCCAGCCGACATCGGCGGTGCACCAGAAAACCTCGCCCTCGCGGTAATCAAAAACGTATTGGTGAGTTAAAGACGCCCACACCATGTAGCCGCCGGTGGTGTGCAACACCCCCTTCGGTTTTCCAGTCGAGCCGGAGGTATAAAGAATGAACAGCGGGTCCTCGGCGTTCATTTCCTCGGGTTCGCAATCGGCTGAAACGCCCGCTGCCAGATCGTGATACCAGACGTCACGGCCATCCCGCCAGCCGATCTCGCCTCCGGTTCGCCGCACCACCAGAACCGTGTGGACATCCGGGCATTTTTTCAACGCTTCATCGACATTGGCCTTCAACGGGATTTTTTTGCCGCCACGCACTCCCTCGTCTGCGGTAATGACCGAGGTGGATTTACAATCCAGGATGCGCCCGGAAATGGATTCCGGAGAGAAACCGCCGAAAATAACCGAATGCACGGCGCCGATCCGGGCGCAGGCCAGCATCGCGTAGGCGGCCTCGGGGATCATCGGCATATAAATGGTCACCAGATCGCCCTTTTTAATGCCCCGGCTTTTCAAAACATTGGCGAAACGGCAGACATTTTCGTAAAGCTCGCCATAGGTGATTTTTTTGGACTCAGCCGGGTCATCGCCCTCCCAGATGATGGCGATGTCATCCTTTTTTTCCGGCAGGTGGCGGTCGATGCAATTTGCACAAGCGTTCAGGGTTCCATCCTCAAACCAGCGGATTTTTACGTCTCCGCTAAAATCCACGTCCTTGATTTTGGTAAAAGGCTTGATCCAGGTGATGCGCTTGCCGTGCTCGGCCCAGAACGCTTCCGGGTCATCAATCGATTTCCGGTACAATGCCTCATACTGGTCCTTGGTGCACCAGGTGTGCTTGAGGGCCGCGTCCTTGACCGGGATGGTGATATTCTCGCTCATAAAAACCTCCAAAACGTCCGGTAATCTTAAAGACCGGGGCAGAGTTGGCAAGCCCTTTAAGTTTGCCCGGCTTTTTTTGGCAGTCTTGTAAAAGCCGGAGAAAAAAGGGATCGGTCATTGAGTTCAGACCTTAAATAGCTTCCTCGGAAAATGGTCTGGATAACAGGTCGTGAATGACCTCATCAACATCATCGCCCTTGTGCAGGATGTCATTGACGGCATTGGAAATCGGCATATCAACCCCCATTTCGGCCGCTAGCTTGACGACAATTTTGGCGGTATAGACACCTTCTGTGACGCTTTTTCTCGATCTCAAAATTTCTTCCATGGTTTTCCCCTCACCCAGCGCCTTGCCCAGTGAAAAGTTTCGGCTCAGCGTGCTGGTGCAGGTCAGCACCGTATCCCCCAGCCCGCACAGACCCATCAAGGTCGTTGCCCGTCCCCCCTTGGCCTTGGCCAGTGCGATCATTTCGGCCAAGCCTCTGGTAATCAGGGCCGCCCTGGCGCTGTCACCCAAGCCTTTGCCGTGGGCGATCCCGCAGGCAATCGCCAGCACATTCTTGACCGCTCCGCCCACTTGCGCGCCGACAATATCATCGCTCCAGTAAGGGCGAAACGTTTCTTGGCCCAAAGCCATGGTGATATCTTTGGCGCATGCCTTGCTTTCCCCGGCGATGGTCACCGCGGTCGGCTTGCCCCGCGCGGCGTCAACCGCGAATGAAGGCCCGGACAATACCAAAATGGGATTGGCGGGGACAATTTCATTGATCACTTCGCTAAGTAACTTACCGGACTTGATCTCGATCCCCTTGGAGCAGATCACCAGTGGTGTTTTTTCAGGCAAACCTTTGGCCAGGCTTTCCACAATGTTCCGGGTAAATTGGGCCGGCACCACCAAAAGCAGGAAATCGCAGCCGTGTAGATCATTCAATTTACTAGTAGCGCGGATGTTTTTATCCAACGGAACCCCGGGCAGGAAAATCTTGTTTTCATGATGGGTGTTGATGTCTCGGGCAACCTCTTTCTCAAAAGCCCAGATCAGGGCCTCTAACCCGGCCCGCCGGGAAACCGTGGCCAGCGCTGTTCCCCACGCCCCCGCGCCGACGATGCCTGCTTTTTTCATAGCCATCACTCATTTCCCTCAAAGCCCTGAAGGTGCCCCTAAAACCTGCACTTTTCAAGGGTCTAAACCTTGACGCCTCTTTTGCCATGGCCAATTTTAGGGGCGCTTTGCTGATCCAGCGGCCAACGCGCACGGGCCGGAAAGTCGAACGTGTCGGTGTGGCCCTTGGCCAGGTGTTCCAATCCCGCCCAGGCGATCATCGCACCATTGTCGGTGCACAACCAAAGCGGCGGGGCAAAATAAGAAAACCCTTCCAATTCGCACAAAGCTTCCATATTGCTTCGGATTAAAGCGTTGGCGGCAACACCGCCGGCGATCACAAAGTGAAGATCACGACCATGTTTTATCCGGTACATTTTCATGGCGTTTGCTGTACGGTCTACCAGACAATCGGCAATCGCCGCCTGATAAGAAGCGGCAAGATTGCTGATTTGCTCATTAGTCGGCTTGGCGCCGCTCCTGACAAACTTGTCAACCGTTCTTACCAAAGCCGTCTTCAGGCCGGAAAAGCTGAAATCACACCCCGGTTTGCCAACCAGCGGACGGGGCAGGGAATAACGCTCAGGATTTCCGGACCGGGCAGTTTTTTCCAGCTTCGGCCCGCCCGGAACCCCGAGGCCCAGAAGCTTGGCGCCCTTGTCGAAGGCCTCGCCTACGGCGTCATCAATAGTGGTGCCGAGGCGGGTGTACTTTTCAACCCCCTCAACACTCAAAAGCTGGCAATGGCCGCCTGAGATTAAAAGCAGCAGGTAGGGAAATTCTATATCGCTCACCAGCCGCGGCGATAAGGCATGCCCCTCCAGGTGGTTGATGGCAAGGAACGGTTTGCCGAGCGCCAGAGCCAGGGTTTTGGCGCTGACTACGCCGACCATCAGCCCGCCGATCAGGCCAGGCCCGGCGGTGGCGGCGATGGCATCGATATCCCTCAAAGCCAGGCCGGCTTCTTTCAACGCCGCTTTGATCAGGTTGTCCAGATGCTCGACATGGGAACGCGCCGCGATCTCCGGCACTACCCCGCCGTAAATTTCATGTTCCTTGAACTGATTGTAAACGGGATTGGCAAGAATGCGCTTATCGGATGTGACTATGCCAACCGCGGTATCATCGCAGCTGGTCTCAATCCCAAGCATGATCTGTTCTTTTTTTGCGGCCATCCTGTAAAAACCCTGTAGGCAAATGCTTTTGCACCTTATACAGTTTCCTCAGAATTCGGGTAAAGAAAAGTGAGCGCGAAAATCAAAATAGGAACCAGGGGATCCCCGTTGGCGTTGGCCCAGGCCGATGAGACCCGCGCCCGGCTGGTCGCGGCCCATGACGGTTTGACAGAGTGCGATATCGAAATCATCCCGATCAAGACCACCGGTGACAGTATCCGGGACCGGCCTTTGCTGTTGGAGGGGGGGAAGGGCCTTTTTACAAAAGAGATCGAGGATCTTCTGCTGGCCGGGGAGATTGACCTCGCGGTTCATTCCACCAAGGATATGCCGGCGGCCCTTCCCGGGGGTCTCATCCTCGCTGTTTTCCTGGAACGTGAAGATCCAAGGGACGCTTTTCTTTCCTTAGGCGTGGCAAGTATCAAGGATTTACCGAAGGGAGCGGTTATCGGAACCTCATCGCTTCGCCGCCAGGCCCAGGCATTGCGTTTGCGGCCAGATCTTGAGATTGTTCCCTATCGCGGCAATGTCGAAACACGGATCAAAAAAATGAAGAAAGGCGAAGTCGCTGCCATTTTCCTGGCGGCGGCCGGCCTGAACCGGCTGGGGTTGGGCCACGAGATTACCGCCCTGATGTCTTATGAGGAAATGCTGCCGGCGCCAGGCCAGGGCGCCATCTGTATCGAGGCACGGGAAGGAGACAAAGAAACAGCATGGCTTTTGAAGCCCTTGAATCACGAACCGACCGAGCTTGCGGTCCGGGCGGAACGAGCGGTTTCCCTGGCTCTTGGGGCGTCGTGCCGGATGCCGCTTGCGGCCCATGCCAGTTTCAGCGACAATCTTGTTAAAGCCCGGGCGGCGCTGTTTAGCCCGGATGGCAAACAAGCCTGGACGGTGGCAGGAAAGGCCTACGGTGAGAACGCTGAAGCCTTAGGCTCGCGGCTCGGCGAGGAACTTTTAAAGAAGGCCGATCCCGATCTGATCCGGGAATTCAGGGTCTGATCTGTCAGGCAGGAAAGAGATGCGCATAATCATTACACGGCCTCTTGAACGGGCGAAACCTCTTGAAAAAAAACTCGAGGAATTGGGGGTTGAAATGCTATTGGCGCCAATGCTGAAGATAGAAAACTGCGCCTTTGAGGTCCCCGAAGGTCCCTTGCAAGCGTTAATATTCACCAGCGTTCAGGGAGTGGAGGCAACCGCCGGCTATGATTCCCTGCATATCTTTCCGGCGTTGACGGTTGGCTCCAAAACCGCAGAAGCTGCCGCCAAAGCCGGGTTTCAGACCGTTTATAATGCTGATGGGGATGTTGAAGCGCTCTATGATCTGATTCTGGAAAAAGGAAATACCGGCAAGGGCCTGTTGTTGCATCTTGCGGGCGAGCAAACCACCGGCAACCTGGTTGAACGGCTTCAGGAAAAAGGGTTTCAGGCTGAGCGCCGCAAAGTTTATATTGCTAACGCGGCGGATAGTTTACCTGCCAGCGTGCTGGAAAAAATCCGCGCCCGGGCGGTGGATGCGGTATTGTTTTTTTCTACCCGGACCGCCCATATATTTAATCAGATCGCCCGGGAAAACAGTTTGGAAGACGCCCTGGGCCGGGCTTTTACGCTTTGTTTGAGCGAAAACATCGCCTCGGAGGCAAAAAAACTACCCTGGAAAAAGGTTTTGGTAGCTGACAACCCCACCGAACAGTCAATGATCGACCTTTTACGGGGCTTGCGGAAATGATAAAGCGGAAAAAGAACCCAAAATGACTGAAAAAAGGAAACCACCGGTAATCGAGGGCGAAATTGTGGAAAAAAGCCAAAAACCCGAACAAGCCAAAAAACCTGCGGCCAAAAAACCGCAACAATTCGTTTCTGAACGAATCGTTGGTTTGGCGGTGTTGACCTTGGCTCTGATTGTCGGGGGGTATTACGGCTATCCTTATCTCAGCGGTTGGGTTTCAAGTTTTTCCGGGGAGGAAGAAAAAACAGCTGTTTCCCAAGAAATTCAGGCCGGGCCGGGATTGGAAGAAAGGGTGCGTTTGCTTGAGGGCCGGGTGGCCGAAGTGGAACACCTTTATGGGGAGATGAGCCCCTCCGCCGGGCCGGAAGATGGCCTGGAGGCCAGAATTGCTGCCCTGGAGAATAAAATTTCCCAAGTCCCGGTTGCTGCGGGAGAGGCCGGAGACAGCCTTCAGGAAAATCTGAAAATTGCGGAAATGGCCACAGAATTGACCGCCCTGAAAAATGCTTTTGAGGGCCTGGTTGCTTCTCAAAGGCCGTACTCTCCGGGATTTTCGGGCGCTTTGGCAAAGCTGGCGCCGCCCCTTTATCAATCACGCCCGTTCGCTGGAGAGCTGGAGCAGGTTCGTATTTATATTCTGGAAATGCCGGCGCTGGACCAGGCGACGCTATCCGCGCCGGTGAGCGTTTTGTCCAAATACGCCCACACCGGGATTGCCGATATAGCCGGGTTGCAGGAGGAGTTTTCCAAAGCCGGGCTTGAGGCTCTGCGCACCGAAGGCCTTTCCCCTGACGCCGGATGGTGGCAGCGGACCTGGGCCAAGATCAAGGGCCAGGTGGTTATCAGAAGAACCGACGGAACCGGCGCATCCACCCTGGAAGCGGCAATCGCAAAAGCAGAAGCCTACCTTGCCGCGGGCGAAGCGGGGGCGGCGTTTGACCTGATCTCAGCTTTGCCGGCCAACCAATCCGGGGCGTTTCAGGACTGGGTTTTAAGGGCTGGACAGCGAGCGGAAGCCCTTGAGGCATTTGAGGCCCTGACCGGGCATATTTCAAAGCAGGTCCGGAGCAACACGGCGAACCGGTAAATGAAACGTCTTGTCATATATATGATTATCGTTTTGGCTATCTCCATTTCGCTTGCCTGGTGGGCTGACCATCCCGGCGCGGTGACCATCAGTTGGCTGGGGCATGATATTTACACCTCATTTGCGGTTTTGTTTTTCTTGGTTGCCCTGCTGCTGGCGTTCGGACTGGTGATCCAGAGTCTGTGGAACTGGGCCAAGCGGGAAATGCCAGTGGTGGGGGAAAACAAGCATTTGCGCCGCCAGGAACGCGGGCTTGAAATTCTGAACAAGGCGGTGGTTGCCCTGGCCGCCGGTGACGGCGTCAATGCCAGAAAACTGGCCCTCAAGGCAAGCAAGATGCTTCCTCCCCAGCCGATGATGCATGTGGTGGCTGCTCAGGCCGCGAAACTGTCTGGCGACAAGGAAGCGGCGGAAAAGGAATTCAGGGATTTGCTCAAAAACCCGGAAGCTGCATTTTTGGGCGTCCGCGGGCTGCTGGTTGCCGCGGTTGCCGAAGGAAAGGGCCGGGAAGCCCGGCGCCTGGCGGAAAAAGCAAAAGAAATTAATCCTAAAAGCGCCTGGGCGATCAAAACGCTGTTTGACCTGCAGGTTAAAGCCACCGACTGGGAAGAGGCCGAGGCCACTCTGGAGGACGGGAAGCGATCCAGGGTTTTCACCCGGGAAGAAAAAAACAAGCTGCTGGCGACGCTTAATTATTGCCGGGCCAAGGAAGCGGAACTTGGCAACGAATGGGACCGGGCAACCACTCTGGTTCAAAAGGCGTTGCGCACCAGAAAGGATTTCCTGCCTGCGGTTCTTATGTCGGTCCGGCTTGACCTGGATGCGGGTAAAAAACGCCGCGCCCTGCGCACGCTTGAAGGGGCTTGGGCTTTAACTCCGCATCCGGATATTGCCGGGGCTTATAAATTTATCGAGGCTGACGAAACCGCAGACACCCGTTACCGGCGCCTGCAAAAACTGGCCAGGGCAAACCCCAAACATATTGAAAGCTATCTGATGCTTGCTGATCTGGCGCTTGGCGCCGGCAAAAATGCCGAGGCTCAGAAACATCTGGATGAAGCCCTGGCAAAAAGCTCCCGGGCACGGGTTTTTCAACTGCAGGCCGACCTTGAGGATGCCCGCGGAGGCTCCCAGAGTAAAATCAAGGACTGGACTGACAAAGCGGAAAATGGAATGCCGGAACCGTTATGGCAATGCTCAAACTGCGGTGCGGAGACGGAACACTGGGCGCTTCATTGCCCGACCTGCAGGATGTTCAACACCCTGGATTGGCGTTCAACAGAACCTCATGGAATAAAATTACGGGAAGCTGAACAGCAGGATTTCCTGACCATGCTGCCCAATCCCCTGAAGGGTAATTCGGTCTATTCCAGGAAATCTCCGGATCAAAAGAAGTAAACGCCGGGGCGCGGATTAGCCCTCCGGGCGTCTTTTTGGCGGGCGGTCCCGCTGGTCCATCCGGCTAAACTCAAACCCGGCCTGGAAATATTTTTTTCGTTGTTCACTTGGGAGGGTGGTGGCGACTTCGGTAATGACTGTCTGCAGGGTCACCCGCGTTATGTCCCCGGATTTTTGCATACGCAGGGACAAAGCCTCAAAAGCGGCCGGGTCAAACTCATCAGCCAGCAGGATCTCCCGGACCTTGAGGCGCAACTCGAACAAATTCAGGAATTTAGGTTTTTCGGCTGCTTTGAATTTACGCCAGATTTTATCCACAACCGCCCGGTATTCCGGGGAAAGGGCCTCCCTTGCGGCTTCCATGTTAAACTGTTCCGTACCACCCCGGGGCTGATGGACGCCGGGCCGGTTAAAGTGCACGAATAGGGCCCCTGCGACAAAAAAGTTTAAAGCCAGGGAGACCAGCAGAACGGTATATATTATTTTTGTATATTTCATGGTCCTATCCCACCATCATCAATTCAATTTCGTCGGTGATCATATTGCCTCCTTCGGGAGTGGCATAAAACCCGACCCATATTCCAATCAGGGCGGAGGCCATCAAAACAGCAGCCGGTTTCCATACCGGGCCGAAAGGCCACAGGATTACCCGCCAGGTTTTGGGAGCAAGGATTTGTTCGGCATCAGCCATGATCCTGAAAATCAGATCCGGCGAGGCAGAAGGCATGCCGAGGTTTTCTTTCAAAACGTCTTTGCCCGCCTTGTTCAAGAATGGATTATCGATTTTGCCGGCCATTATAAACCTCCGATCAGGTCTTCTCGTTTGTCCCGTAAGCGTTTTTTAAGCCCTTTGCGCCCCCGCGCCAGAAGCGATTCCAGAGCCTCGATGCTGATCCCCATTATTACCGCGGCTTCGATATTGGTTTCCTCTTGCAGGTGGACCAGGGTTATCGCCGCCCTTTGACGTTCCGGCAGGGAAAAAATGGCAGTGTTCAAAACCTCCGCCACTTCGCCGTTGTGGATGTCATCCAGCTGGGAGGGCGCTTCGGTTCGCTCGGGAATTCCCTGATCCGAAATTTCCTTTGTTTTCCTGAGCCGGTCAATACAAAGGTTATAAACCACCCGGTACAGCCAGACGCTTATTTTCGCATCAGGTTTCCACCTCGGGGCCTGTTTCCAGAGCCTTAAGAACGCCTCCTGGCTGGCATCCTCGGCCTCGGCGACATCCTTCAGCATTTGATAGGCCAGGCCCAGCATCAGGTTCACATGGCCATCGACAAGGGTGCGGCAGGCTGTCATGTCACCTGCCGCTACCGATTTCAGCAATTGTGCATCTGAATGTCTGTCGCCCATCACCCTTTTCGGTGTTCTTTCGTTGGAGGAAACGTATTCGGGCGGGGCGCCACATGCACATCCTTACCTAGTCTCGGCCCCTTGACCGTTTAATAAAAAGGTCGCGCATGGCCGCCTTCGCCTCGAGCAATGTTACCTGACCATCAAGGTTAGAGTCCATATCCTTAAATCGGCGGTCGCTGAAAACCTCCATTTCTTCCAGGGAAATAAAGCCATCACCGTCGATATCGAGGTAGGTAAACATATTGCCCTTGCCGTCCCGGGGCCCTTTAGCTTCGGGGGTCTGGCCGCCCATTACCGCTTTTTTTGCGGCCATCGCCTCATCAAAGCTGATCAGGCCGTCCTGGTTCACGTCGGTCCTGGCGAATTTTTGCTCACGCTGGGCTACAAATTCGGCGTGGCTGATCACACCGTCGCCATTGAGATCCATCTCGGCGAATTTTTCCTCGCCTCTGGCGGGCCCGCCCGGCGGAGCTTCGGCAAGGACTGGGCCGGCCAACAGGACCGGGGCTGCTAAAAGTGCGGCTATAAGTGTTTTTTTCATAATATCTTCCTTTGCTTGGGTGCTGTCGCAACTGTTATATTTTTTTAACGGTGGGGCCGGTCAATTCCGTCGCGCTTTTTTGGGTTTGAGGAATTAGGTCTTGTTGCGGATACAAAAACTGCATTATAAAACCACCAATCTTTTTGAGCCGCCTTAGCTCAGCTGGTAGAGCATCGCATTCGTAATGCGGGGGTCGGGTGTTCAAATCACCCAGGCGGCACCACTTTTCCCAAATTTTGAAGAAACGGGACAAGCGCGCTTTTTACCTTTTTCCTGTTTTCAAGGCCAGGTCTTGGGTTTACCATGGTTCAACCTTTGAAAAGGCGGGGGGAGCTGTGATCGATTTACGTCCGATACTTCTGGTGATTGGCCTTTTGCTGATCCCGCTCGGGTTGGGCATGCTGGCGCCGGCGCTGGTGGACCTCTCAATGGGCCACCACGAATGGCCGGTGTTTGTCACGGCCAGTGCGCTGACACTTTTTGTCGGCGCGGGGCTGTATTTATCCAACCGCGGCGCGGGCGGCGAGTTGAGCATCAAGCAGGCCTTTGTGCTGACCGTTCTGGTGTGGGTGATTTTGCCCGGGTTTGCCTCGTTGCCGTTCATTTTTACACAGCTGGACTTGTCCTTTACGGACGCCTACTTCGAGGCCATGTCGGGCTTGACCACCACCGGGTCAACGGTCATTTCAGGGCTGGATACCGCGCCGCCGGGGATTCTGATCTGGCGGGCGATCCTGCAGTGGCTGGGGGGCATTGGCATCATTGTTATGGCGATCGCGGTGCTGCCGATGCTGAAAATCGGCGGCATGCAGCTGTTCCGGATGGAATCCTCCGATGCCTCGGAAAAAATCCTGCCCCGGGCGACACAAATTTCAGGGGCGATCGCGGTTCTTTACTTAACCTTGTCGATCCTTTGCTTCCTGGCGCTGGTTTTTGCCGGGATGACCACCTTTGAAGCCACCGCCCACGCCATGACCACCATTGCAACCGGCGGGTTTTCAACTTCGGACCAGTCGATCGGGCATTTTGACAGCGCCCTGATCGATGGCATTGGGGTGCTGTTCATGATTATCGGCAGCCTTCCTTTTGTCCTTTATCTGCAGGTCGTCAGGGGGCGGCCGATGAAGCTGTGGCAGGACGACCAGGTCAGGTTCTTTCTGGCGCTGGTGTTTTTGCTGGTGATGTTTCTGGCCCTGTGGCTGGTTTTTGAAAAGGACTATTCGCTGGCTCAGGCGTTGCGCTATTCCAGTTTTAATACCGTTTCCATTCTGACCGGAACCGGGTTTTCGACCATTGCCTTTGATGCCTGGGGGTCACTGGCGCTGGTGTTCTTTTTTGTTATCATGTTTATCGGCGGCTGTGCCGGGTCGACCACCTGCGGGATCAAGGTTTTCCGTTTTCAGGTCCTGTTCGCCGGGGTCGCCACCCAGATGAAAAAACTGAGCCAGCCCCACGCCGTATTCAAACCTCAATTCAACCGCCGGCCGATCCCCGAGACGGTGACAGATTCGGTTATGGGATTCCTGTTTTTATTCGCCGTTTCGTTCGTGGTTCTGGCGGCGGCGCTTGCTCTTACCGGGTTGGATTTCCTGACCGCGCTGTCGGGCGCCGCCACCTCAATTGCCAATGTCGGGCCGGGCCTGGGGGATGTTATCGGCCCCTCGGGAACCTTCGGCCCGCTGCCCGATACCGCCAAGTGGATATTGGCTTTTGGCATGCTGCTTGGAAGGCTGGAGCTGTTGACCGTTCTGGTGCTCTTTACCCCTTCGTTCTGGCGCGCTTGAGTTTTACTTCCGCAAAGATCCGGTCGAGTTTTTCCAATGCTTCAGAGATGTGGCTGTCCTCAATAATCAGGGGCGGCAGCAGTCTCAGGATATTTTCGCCGGAGGGCGTCAGAACCAGACCCAACTCAAGTCCACGGGCAATCAGCGGGCGGATCTTGACGGAACATTCCACCCCGATCATCAGGCCCAGACCGCGGACGTCAGTGATCAGTCCGGGATAGCGCTGTTTCAGTTTATTCAAGCCCGTCATCAGAGTTTTAGTGATTTCCTGGACATGATCCAGAAATCCCTCTTCCAGAATCACATCCAGAACCGCATTGCCCACCGCCATGGCCAGCGGGTTGCCGCCGTAGGTGGTGCCGTGGCTGCCAGCGCTGAGCGCTTCCCCGACCGAGGCCCTGGCCAGGCAGGCGCCGATCGGAAACCCGCCGCCAATTCCTTTGGCAACAGCCATAATATCGGGGGTAACGCCTGCCCATTCGTGGGCAAACAATTTACCGGAACGCCCCATGCCGCACTGGATTTCATCAAAAATCAGCAACAGGCCATGTTCGTCTGCAATCTCCCGCAAGCGTTGCAGTTGTTCTTTTTTGGCTGGCAGGATGCCGCCTTCTCCCTGTACCGGTTCGATCAGGATGGCCGCGGTTTCATCGCCGATGACGGTTTTAAGGGCATCAATGTCGATAAAAGGAACAAAATCAAACCAGTCGGGCATCGGACCGAAACCCCTGATCAGTTTTTCCTTGCCCGAGGCGGCGATGGCGGCAAGGCTGCGGCCGTGGAAAGCATTGATAAAAGTGATCACGCGATAGCGTTTTTCATCGCCCTTGGCATGGTGGTATTTGCGCGCCAGCTTCAGGGCGCATTCGATTGCCTCCACGCCCGAGTTGGTGAAAAAAACGTTGTCGGCAAAAGTAGCCTCAGTCAGACGCTCAGCCAGCTTTTCCTGTAACGGGATTTGAAAAAGGTTTGAGGTGTGCCAGAGCTTTGCCCCCTGTTCATTCAGGGCTTTTACCAGATGCGGATGAGAGTGCCCGAGGGCGGTGACCGCTATCCCGGATGCGAAATCCAGATACCGGGCTCCCTTGACGTCAAACAGATAAGCCCCCTCACCCCTCTCAAACGCCACATCGAAGCGTCTGTAAACCGGCATCAACGGGTCGGGTTTATTGTGTTTTCTGGCCATCTAGGGTCTGAACCGGGTTGCCGAGTGGAACTGTGTTGGTTCTGAAAAAGCTGTAAAACAGGAGAAAAACACAGGCGATATGGGGTATCGGCGCGTATTTTCGACGCATTTTACTGCTTTTTCAGGCCAACCCCGAAGGGGCCACGCCCAAATCGGCCAGACCTGTGTCAAAAGCGCTTCAAATAGTTGGCTATTTTTCATCTCTTTTTCCTTGTTCTGGCCGATTTTGGCATCAATATTTTCTGCGGCACAGCCCTCATCGGTAACCTGGTCCAGACCCTAAGGTTTCAGCTTGTAGCCGCTTTTAAAAATTTTATAAACCAACAGCCACAGCACGATATTGAGGCCGAGGGTCATCCAGATACCCACCGTAATGTCACTGTCGGCGCGCCCGATCATGCTGTAGCGGAACCCGTCGATGAGGTAGAAAAATGGATTGACGAGGCTAATTTTCTGGGCCAATTCAGGCAGCCGTTCAATCGAATAAAAGGTTCCCGACAGCAGCGATAGGGGGATAATAATAAAATTGTTCAACCCCGCCGCATGATCAAATTTCTCCGCCCACACGCCCGCCACCACACCGGCCAAAGACAGCAGGGTTGCCCCGGAAAGCAGGAAATAAAAAAACAAGCCCCAGTGCTGGATTTCAACCTCTATTCCCGGCCAGAAGAAAAAAGTAACAAGGATTGCCAGGCCGACTATAACCCCGCGGGTAATTCCCCCCATAACGTAACCGAAAGCCAGCTCGCCCGCCGACAGCGGTGGCATCAGAACATCCACAATGTTGCCTTGCACCTTGCTGATCAAAATTGAGGAGGAAGGGTTTTGATAGGCGTTTTGCAAAATTGTCATCATAACCAGGCCAGGGGCCAGAAACGTCCCGAAGGGAACCCCGGCGACTTCCCGCCCCATCCCCCCAAGCGCCAGCGAAAAAATCGCCATGAACAACAGCGTCGTAAACGTCGGGGCAACAACGGTCTGCAGCCAGACCTTCATAAATCTCTTGACTTCCTTCAGGTAGAGCGTCCACAGACCAATCCAGTTGAAAAGGCCTATTTTTCTGGCACTGATAGTATGCAATGGTTTTTGTCCGGATAGCATAAATGCAAGATTCCTGTTTCGCCAGTGATACCTGTAAAGCCATATGCATTCAAGAAAACTCCTTACGGGGAAAATGCTTATCACCATTTTATGACCCCCTTGTACTCAGGAAGGCGACTGCGTATATACGGGGGACGAATTTTAGACCAAGAGGTGCGCTTTCATGGCCTGGACGGACGATAAGATCAATAAACTGCAGAAACTCTGGGGCAAAGGCCTGACCGCAAGCCAGATTGCGGAAAAATTGGGAGATGGCGTTACCCGCAATGCCGTGATCGGCAAGGCCCATCGCCTGAAACTTCCTTCCCGTCCTTCCCCGGTAAAGGCCGAACCCGTCAAAAAGGCTCTTCCACCCCCGCCCGAGAAAAAGGAAGAGATGGCTGAAACCAGAAAGACCTCCCTGCTGGATCTGACCGAGCAAACCTGCAAATGGCCGATTGGCCACCCGGGGGATGCAGATTTTTATTTTTGCGGAAAACTGTCCCGCCCTGGCGTTCCTTATTGCCCGGACCATTGCCTGATGGCCTTCCAGGCGCAGTTGCCGAGAAAAGAACGCACCAGCGGCCGTCCCTGATATTTTCTTTATCCTTTAAGAGCCTGCCCGGATTTGCCGATTGACATTTACGGCAATAATTGTCATTGAAATCAAACTAAATTAGTCTTATTTTATATATACCGCACAAATTAGCGGAAAACCGTCCCCTCAAGGGAGAAAAAAGATGATTCGTTTAACAAATTTGGCCGATTACGGGATTGTCCTAATGAGCCATATAGCCAAAAACTCCAAAGAATTACACAGCGCCGTCTGCTTAGCGGGGGAAACCGGCATTCCGGCCCCGACCGTCAGCAAGATTCTGGGAGCGCTTTCAAGGGATGGATTACTCACCTCACACCGCGGCCTCAAGGGCGGTTTCTGCTTAAGCAGGGAAACCAGGGAAATAACCATCGCCGATATTATTGAAGCCGTTGATGGCCCGATCGCCCTGACCAATTGCATCGAGGACACCCCCGGTGATTGCTGCTACGAATCGTTGTGCGTCATGAAGCCGCACTGGCAGGTAATCAATGATGCGGTCCGGAAGGGTCTGGCTGGAATTACCCTGGATGAAATTTCCGCACCTGGTCCATTTCCCTTTGGCGGGGAAGAAGAGCAACGGCAGGCAAAATCCAGCTGATTACAAATTAATTTTAAAAAAGAGCACCTAATGGCCCAACCCACGCAAAATAACAAAGAAATCAGGGACGCAATCGGCGAATACAAATACGGTTTCACCACCGATATTGAATCCGAGTTTGCTCCCAAAGGGCTGAATGAGGACACCGTCCGTTATATTTCCGCAAAAAAGAACGAGCCCGAATGGCTGCTGGCGTGGCGCCTCAAAGCCTTTGCCGCCTGGCAGGATATGGAAGATCCGGAGTGGGCCCGGGTCAAGCACCCGCCGATCGATTTTCAGGATGCTTATTACTATGCCGAGCCAAAACAGAAAAAGGGAATCAAAAGCCTGGACGAAGTGGATCCGGAATTGCTCGCCACTTACGCAAAGCTTGGCATCCCCTTGAAAGAACAGGAAGTGCTGGCCGGTGTCGAGGGGGCACATAAAGTGGCGGTTGATGCTGTTTTTGACAGCGTGTCCGTCGCCACCACGTTTCGTAAAGAGCTGCTGAAGGCAGGGGTTATTTTCCTTCCCATTTCAGAGGCGGTACAGGAATACCCCGATCTGGTGAGAAAATATCTCGGTTCGGTCGTGCCCCAGCGGGATAATTATTACGCCGCCCTCAACTCGGCGGTCTTTTCAGACGGCACCTTTGTCTATATCCCAAAGGGAACCCGGTGCCCGATGGAGCTTTCCACCTATTTCCGCATCAACGCCCAAAACACCGGGCAGTTTGAGCGTACTATTATTATTGCCGAGGAAGACTCGTACGTCAGTTACCTGGAAGGCTGTACCGCGCCCATGCGCGACGAAAACCAGCTTCATGCCGCCGTGGTGGAGCTGGTGGCAATGGACAATGCCGAAATTAAATATTCCACCATCCAGAACTGGTACCCGGGGGACAAGAACGGCAAGGGCGGGATTTACAATTTTGTTACCAAGCGGGGCCTTTGCAAAGGGAAGAATTCCAAAATTTCCTGGACCCAGGTGGAAACCGGGGCGGCGATTACCTGGAAATACCCAAGTTGTATCCTGCAGGGCGACGGTTCGGTGGGTGAGTTTTATTCGGTGGCGGTGACCAACAACTGTCAGCAGGCCGACACCGGCACCAAGATGATTCATCTCGGCAAAAACACCCGATCGACAATCATTTCCAAGGGGATTTCAACCGGGAAAGGCCAAAACACCTACCGCGGTCTGGTGAAGGTCATGCCGAAAGCGGACAACGTCCGGAATTTCACCCAGTGTGATTCCCTTTTGCTGTCCGACACCTGTGGGGCGCACACGATTCCCTATATCGAGGTGAGAAACCCGACCGCCCAGGTGGAGCACGAGGCAACCACGTCAAAAATCAGCGAGGATCAGCTATTTTACTGCCTTCAGCGCGGACTGAATGAAGAAGAGGCGGTGGCCATGATTGTCAACGGTTTTTGCCGCGAGGTAATGAAGCAACTGCCGATGGAGTTTGCGGTGGAGGCACAGAAACTGTTGGGTATCAGCCTCGAGGGAAGCGTCGGTTAGAGGAAAAGCCCATGAAACCAATTTTATCCATAGATAACCTGAAAGTCCGTGTTGGCGGCCAGGAAATTCTGAAAGGGCTTAACCTGAAAATTATGCCCGGCGAAGTACACGCCATAATGGGACCCAATGGCTCTGGAAAATCGACCCTGGCAAATGCCCTGGCTGGAAAACCAGGATATGAAGTTACCGGCGGCACCGTCTTGTACAAGGGCATTAACCTTCTTGACCTGGATGCCCACGCGCGGGCCGGAGAAGGGCTTTTCCTGGGATTCCAGTATCCGGTTGAAATTCCTGGCGTCAGCAATCTCAATTTTTTGAGGACCGCCCTGAATGCCCAGCGCCTTTACCGTGGGGAAGAAGAAATGGATGCTTCCACCTTCCTCAAAAAGATCAAGGAAAAAGCCAAACTGCTTTTGATGGATTTCGAAATGCAAAAGCGGGCCGTCAATGTCGGCTTTTCGGGCGGCGAGAAAAAGCGCAATGAAATGCTCCAAATGTTGATGATCGAGCCGACCCTGGCAGTCCTTGACGAAACCGATTCCGGGCTTGATATCGACGCCCTGAAAATTGTCGCGGAGGGGATTAATACGATCCGCTTGCCAGACCGCGGGCTTTTGCTGATCACCCACTATCAACGGCTTCTCAACTATGTTGAACCGGATTTTGTCCACATCCTGCAGGATGGCAAAATTGTCCGCACCGGGGACAAGGAACTGGCTAAGGAACTGGAGGAAAAAGGATATGCTGCGGTAGCCTAAAGAGACAACCATGACAGTTTTGGAAACATATAAAAAAGAATTCAAGGAAATACTTCCGGCCCTCAGGGGTGGGCAAAACATGGCCCGCGCCCGGGAAAGGGGAATGGAAAGATTTGTTTTTCTCGGCGGCATCCCTGGTCCGAAGGCGGAAGACTGGCGGTATTCTGATCTGAGGGCGATCAGGGCCAGGCACCTGAGCCGACCGAAACGCCCTCTTGCGCAGACCGTTCCAAGGTTTGAACCGTTGACGCGATGGCCGCTGGTGGCGGTCTTGAATGGAAAGATACTGGGATCGGCCCCGGCTCTGGAAGGGGTTGAAATACTCGGGGCAGAACAGGCGCTGGAAAAAATTCCTGTCTGGGCGGATGAGTATTTTTCCCCTGGAATGGAAGAAAGCCCTTTGGAGCGATTAAACCTTGCCCTTTCGGAAGGCGGTCTTTTCATCAATATAGCAAAAAACGCCGTTCTGGAGGGGTTGGAAATCATTTTTCTTGAGGGTGGCGATAAAAAAAATGCGCACCACCTTCGTAATTTTATCGGGCTGGAAGCAGGCGCCACAGCCCAAATCCTTTTCCGCACTATCAGCTTGGAGAAAAACCCCGGCTGGACCAATATGGTCAGCAATTTTTCCTTAAGCGAAGGCGCGCATCTGTCTTTGGTTTGCGATTTCGAGCAAAAGGAAAAATCTTTCCTGACTGGACGCAATTTTGTGAAGGTAGACAAACGGGCCTCCTTTTCTCAAGTTAGCCTGGCTCTCGGCTTGACCGCCCACCGTTTTGAAACGGAAGTCAATCTGATGGGCAAAGGGGCAGACGCGCGCCTTTTTGCCGCCCTTCTGGCGGGCCGGGGGGAGGCGGTTGATTTTGTCACCCGCATACATCACAGCCGGCCGCAGGCGAAAAGCCGGCAGACTGTCAGGGCGGTTGCCGGCTTTGAAGGAAAGACTGCTTTCCAGGGCCGGGTGGTGGTGGAGGAAAACGCCCAGAAAACAGTAGCCCATCAGAATTGCAGCAATCTGATTCTGGATCCCTCAGGAGAAGTCAACATCAAACCGGAGCTGCTGATCTTTGCCGATGATGTTGTCTGTTCACATGGCGCCACGGTCGGGGAAATAGATGAAGTAGCTCTTTTTTACATGATGCAACGGGGAATCCCTAAAGCCGAGGCCAAAGCCATTTTGGTGCGGGCCTTCCTCGGAGATGTGGTCGAAAGCCTGGAGAATGAAGTCCTGCGAAGCTATTTCGAGGATAAAATTGAGGCCTGGATGAAACAAAGCATGGACAGGAAGCAGAGATGAGCGGAGCTGTTAAACATAAGACATTTGACGTTAGCGCCGTCCGGGAGGATTTCCCGATCCTCAAGGAGACTATCTACGGCAAGCCGCTGACATTTCTTGATTCCGCCGCCAGCGCGCAAAAGCCGCAAGCGGTTATTGATACCGTGGCGAACTTCTATTCCCATTCTTATTCCAATATCCACCGCGGCATTTATAAACTGAGCCAGGAGGCGACCGAGGCTTACGAGCAAGTGCGCAATAAAGTCGCAAAATTCATAAATGCAGCATCGCGTGAGGAATGCCTGTTTGTCCGCAATGCCACCGAAGGCATCAACCTGGTGGCGCAAAGTTATGGCCGCACTTTTTTATCTGAGGGAGATGAGATTATCCTGACCGAGCTGGAGCACCATTCAAACATTGTGCCCTGGCAGCTCTTGAGGGAAGAAAAAGGAATAATCATTAAAGTCGCCCCGATAAGCGATGAGGGAGAGGTGGATCTGAAGGCCTACCGGGCGCTGTTGACGGAAAAGACAAAACTGGTGGCATTGGCGCACATCTCAAATGTCCTTGGCACCATTCTGCCGGTAAAAGAAATGATTGCACTGGCTCATCAGGCCGGAGCCAAGGTTCTGGTGGATGGTTGCCAGGCGGCCCCGCACATCCCGATTGATGTCCAGGACCTGGATGCTGATTTTTACGTTTTCTCCGGACACAAGGTATACGGACCAACCGGTGTCGGGGTGCTTTACGGCAAGAAGGAATTGCTGGAGGCGATGCCGCCGTGGCAAGGCGGCGGCGATATGATTGAGCTGGTGACCTTTGAGAAGACCACCTTCAATGTCCTGCCCCAGAAGTTCGAAGCCGGAACCCCGAATATAGCCGGTGTCATCGGCCTGGGGGCGGCGCTGGACTATATAAACCAGTTTAACCGCCAGGAAATTGAGGACCATGAACACGGTCTGCTGGCCTATGCTTTGGGCCGCCTGAGGGGCATCAACCAGCTGAAACTGATCGGCACGGCAAAAAACAAGGCCTCAATCATTTCGTTTGTTTTGGACGATATTCATCCTCACGATGCCGGAACCATTCTCGACCAGGAGGGAATTGCGGTCAGGACGGGCCACCACTGTGCCCAGCCGCTGATGGAACGTTTCGGGCTAAACGCAACAATCCGCGCCAGTTTTGGATTATACAACACCCGTGGGGATGTTGACCGCCTGGCCGAGGGCCTGAAAAAGACCAGGGCAATTTTCGCATGACCAAAGACAAGACAAAAAAATCCCAGCGTCCGGTCTACGCCAAAGACCAGGGGGAAGAATATTTGGGAACCTTCCTGAAAGGGGGAGCTGGGGCGAATAAAGAGCTCGGCAAAGAAGAGGAACACAAAGAAGGAACCCTCCGTGAGCGGGTGATTGAGGCCCTTTGCCAGATTTATGACCCTGAAATTCCGGTCAATATATATGACCTTGGCCTGATTTATGACGTTAATGTGGACGACAACGGCAATGTGGAAATCAACATGACGCTGACCACCCCCAACTGCCCGGTGGCGGAAACTATGCCAAATGAGGTGGAAATGCGTGCTCTTTATGTTGATGGCGTTCAGGATGCCAAGGTGAACCTGGTATGGGATCCGCCCTGGGATCCTTCGAAAATGTCGGAAGCAGCCCAGCTGGAACTTGGTTTTCTTTAGGGCCCATACCCTAATTGGGCTCAAACCCTAGAAAGGTAGAATTAGAAATGGCAATACTCTCCATAACCGACAAAGCGGCAGAACACATGAAGACGCTTCTAAAAAGGCGCGGGAAACCCTCATTGGGCCTGCGTTTTGGGACGGAGCAAAAAGGCTGTTCGGGTCTTGGCTATGTGGTGGATTTTGTTGATGACCCCGATCCGGAAGACGAGGTTATCGAAATCAAGGGCGTGTGCATTTATATCGAACGCGCTTCCCTGGTAAACATAATGGGCTCCAAGATCGATTACGAGGAAGGGAACTTTTCCTCCGGTTTTGTTTTTATTAATCCCAATGAAAAAAGCCGCTGTGGATGTGGAGAGAGCTTTAATGTCTAGAGCTTAAAGACGGACCGTACCATTACCGCCTTCGCTAACGGGCGAGTGAAAGCAAAATTGCCCCAACGTTATTCCCGCTGTTATTTAACCCCCCTGTTGAAGGGGAATCTGCCTATTGCCTGACGGCGGAGCCTGTGGAACCACCATTATCAAACCGGCGGCCGGGAATGTTATCACCATCTTTCAGGCGGGTATTCTCCCTTGCGGCCTCAGACCTTTGCATTACAATTTCCCAATTTTTGTTGAGAACACTGGAATTGGGCCTCATTTTAAGGGCTTTTCTATAGTGTACAATGGCGTTGTCATAATCACCCTGCAACAGATAGAGGGTTCCCAGATTATTTAATGTCTCCCAACGGTTCGGCATAAGAGAAAGGCCGATTTTGCATTGCCTCAGGGCTTCTTCAAAGCGCTCCATATACATATACGCCACACACAAATCGCTTCTGAGATGGATCATGTCCCTTTTGCCAATACTCGCCCCTCTTTTTAACGCTTTTTCATAATAATAAACTGCCTTTTCCACCCGGCCCTGGTGGATGGCTTTTTTACCTGCTTTGATCAACTCATTGCTGTCAAAAAGCAATTCTACGGTTACCGCGCTTGCCGGGGCAGGAAAAGAAAATGCAAAGACCAGCGCCGAAATGAAAAACAAGGAACGTGCTGTCATAATGCGCCTCCGGAATTTATTCTTTTAAAATGTTACTTATATTATAGCATAGATTCCACACTGGGCTAAAGCGTTGATTTCATGGTGTTTTTTTGAAAGCATTTGAAAAAAATCAGAAAACATGTGCGCTGGGCGGGTTTGCCTTAGGTATGTTCACGAAAAATTGGCCGGATGCTAATACTCCAGGACCAGGAATTTAAAGGAAAAGTCGTATGGAAAAGATCAAGGATTATCTGGTATTTGGCCCGGCTAACGGTCCGCTTACGCTCATCCTCGCCCATGGCGCCGGGGCGCCCATGACCGCTCCGTTCATGATATCCATTGCGAATCAGGTTTCGGCCTGCGGCTTTCGCGTGGTTTTGTTTGAATTTGACTATATGAAACGCACCCGTGCGGAAGGCCGCAGATTTCCCCCTGACCGGTCGCCAAAGCTCCTGGAACGCTGGCGGAATGTATTAAGGGATTTCCAGGGTGGTCCGGTCGTCATCGGCGGTAAATCCATGGGCGGACGGATGGCAAGTATGTTAATGGCCGAAGACCCGTCTTTGGCAAAAGGGCTGGTGTGCCTTGGTTATCCGTTTCACCCGCCGGGACGCCCGGAGAATTTGCGCACCGGCCATCTTGACCTTATCCGCTGTCCGACCCTTATTTGCCAAGGAGAAAGGGATCCGCTCGGCGCTCTGGATTTGGTAACGTCCTTGAGCTTGCCGGAGAATTTCTCCATTTGCTGGCTTGCCGATGGGGCTCACGGGTTTAAGCCCCAGGTTTCCAGCGGGCGCACCGAAGAGCAGAATCTTGCGGAAGCAGCCAACCGTGTCGTGGCTTTTATGAAAGAGCTTTAAAAAGATCTGGCGCGGGCAGTGGCGGCCCGTTCTATGGCCGCCGTGGTCAGGTTATCGATGCCCAGATTCTTGCGGATTATCTGCAGCATTCTCAATTCTTCCTGCGCCACTTTTGAATCGGCCAGGGCAATCTCACAGGCCAGCGCATACGCCGTATCCAGGTGTGTTGAGGGCAGAGCTTCCTTGATCAACCCCAGGACTGCTTCAAGGCCATCATCCTCGCTAAGGATGGCTGCGCAATTTCTGGCATCGCGCATTATGTTTTCCTGGTCGTACCCCTTGAAGGCGGGGAGGATGCGCACCACATCCCCGATCCGTTTCATTTCACTGTCGGTCATTTCGCAATCGGAGGCCGATACGATTACCATCGTATATACCAGAGCGCTGTTTGGTGAAATCGTGGACATGGTCTTGTTTTCCTAATTTTAATATAAGGCCCGGGGCAGAATCATGGCTTCCCTGTACATAGGAAAAGAAGGGTATGATTTCCACAATAAAATCCTTAGAATTCAGAAGAACAGGGATTTTTTGTATTCGAAATTGACGCGCCCCGTTGCAAACCCTAGGTATCATGAGCAACAACCGAGACACGGCCGTTATGAATGAAATTTTAGATTTGGCCAGAAACGCCAAGGCTTGGCCGTTCCACGAAGCCCTAAAGCTGGTCAAGCGTTTTGAAAAAACGCCGCCCGTAAAAAGCCATGTCCTGTTTGAAACCGGTTTTGGGGCCAGCGGTCTTCCCCATATTGGAACCTTCAGCGAAGTTGCCAGGACAACCATGGTCCGGAACGCCTTTGAGCAGTTAACCGGCATGCCGACCAAACTGGTGTGTTTTTCTGATGATATGGACGGGCTTCGAAAAGTTCCCGGCAACGTCCCGAACCGCGACATGGTAGCCCAACACTTAGGAAAACCCCTGACCAGCATCCCTGATCCTTTTGGCGAGTTTGACAGTTTCGGCGCATATAACAATGCCCGGCTGAGGAACTTTCTTGACGCTTTCGGGTTCAATTATGATTTTGTTTCCTCGACTGAATATTATACCTCGGGCCGTTTTGACAAGGCGCTTTTGAAAATCCTTGAGAATTATGAGCAGGTCACCAACGTGATCCTGCCGACCCTTGGCGAAGACAGGCGGAAAACCTACAGCCCGTTCCTTCCCATTTGCCCGAAAACGGGGGTTGTTTTGCAGGTTCCCCTGAAAGGTTTTGATGCTGTGGCGGGAACGATTACCTTTGAGGACAGTGAAGGGGAAGAGCAAACAACCCCGGTCACCGGCGGGACCTGTAAACTGCAGTGGAAGGTCGACTGGGCAATGCGCTGGTATGCGCTTGAGGTCGATTATGAAATGGCCGGCAAGGACTTGATTGAATCGGTCAAGCTGTCCAGCGTGATTTGTAAAATCCTCGGCGGGCGCGTCCCGGAAGGGTTTATTTACGAGCTGTTTCTGGATGAGAACCGCGAAAAAATCTCAAAATCAAAAGGCAACGGCATCAGCCTTGAAGAATGGCTGCGCTATGCCTCGACCGAAAGCCTTTTGCTTTATCTTTACCAGAACCCAACCCGGTCCAGGCGGCTTTATTTTGATGTTATCCCGAAGGCGGTCGATGAATATTATACATTTGTCACCCGCTACCATGACCAGGAACCGGCAAGGCAGATTGAAAACCCGGCTTACCATATCCACGGCGGCAAGGTTCCGAAGGTTGATTTGCCTATCTCATTTTCACTTCTTCTGAACCTGGTGAGCACCGCACAGACCCATGAAAAGGACATGCTATGGGGCTTTGTCGGCAACTACCTGAAAGGAGCAACCCCTGAAAACCACCCCGAGCTGGATCGCCTGATGGATTTTGCGATCCGTTATTATAAGGATTTCATTGCGCCGACCAAAAAAATGCGCAGCCCCACGGAAAAGGAAAAAGTGGCTTTGCGGGAGTTACTCGGAGCGCTCAAAAAATTCCCCGAAGATGTCGAGGCGGAGGAAATCCAGACGCTCATCTACGAGATCGGGAAAAAACAGGATTACGAGAACTTGCGTGACTGGTTCAAGGCGCTTTATGAAATTCTTCTCGGCCAGTCCCAGGGGCCGCGGATGGGCACCTTCATCAAGCTTTTCGGCAAGCAGGAAACCTGTGATTTGATCCGAAAGGTCATTTCCTGAAAATCATTCCGGATTAAGAAGGTCTCAATGTTAAAAAAACTGGTTTTGACAATTTTATTTTTTGCCGTCCTGACTGGCCTGGCAAGGGGTGAGACCGTGGACGAGATTTTGGCTCTTTACACCGAAGGGCGCTTTACTGAGGCAATGGAAAAGGGCCGCGCGTCTGGCACCCTGGACGGGCTCAACCTGGCGGTGCGGTCTCAGTTCATTTTGATCCAGTATACCTACGATCCCGAGCTTCGCGGGTCGGTCATTGAACGGGCTATGGTGGATGCCAGGAAAGCCCATGATATGGACCCCGATAACCTGGAGGCGACCACAAACCTTGGAATAATTATCGCCCTTCGAGGCAAGTATGAACGCAGCATTTCAGACGGCAGGGAATCCCGCGACCTGTTTCGAAAAGCAGTCGAAATGGACCCGGAAGATTCCTGGGCGCTTGGAGCCCTCGCAAGCTGGCATGCGGATATCATTGACCAGGCCGGGTTTATCGTCGGGCGGCTGATTTTTGGCGCCAAAAAGAAAAAGGCCTATGAACTTTTTGATCGGGCAATCGAGGCCGAGCCCGGGAATCTCACCATACGGGCGGCCTATGTCCGGGCGCTTTTGAAACTGAAACCTAAAAAATTTGCTGTTATTATTCAGGAAAATATGGACTATATTCTGAAATCACAAGCCGATAATGTCCTCGAAAGCTTGATGAAGGAACAGATCCGCCAAATCAGGATCGCCATGGATAATGACGATCAGGGACGGCTTGAACTTCTCCTTGATGAAGCGGTTCCCCTGGAACTGGTTCCGGATAATTAATGGGTGATAAAAATAAAAACCCCTACCACTGTTTTCCCCTCGAAAAGGAAGACGATGACAGGCAATTCTCACCGAGTTCACAGCGAAACGGCCCGCATATCCTGACGGTTCTCAAGAAGCATTTTCCGGCCCACGGAACTGTTCTTGAAATTGCCGCGGGCACCGGCCAGCACGCTGTCATGTTTGCCCCCGAATTTCCTAATCTCACCTGGCTTCCCAGCGACCCGGCCGCTGATAAACGGAAAAGTATTGGTGCCTGGATGAAGATAAAGCCTTCTGAAAACCTCTTGCCCCCGGTCGCGCTTGATGCGGCGGCAACCAAATGGCCGGTGGAAAACATGAAGCTTGAACCCCCGGTCAGGGCGATCATTTGCGTCAACATGATCCATGTTGCGCCGTGGCGCGCGGGGCAGGGTCTTTTGGCCGCGGCCGGACGGATTTTGCCAAAGGGCGGCATTCTTTATCTCTACGGGGCCTATAAGGTTGATGGCGAATACACCGCGCCGTCGAACAAGGACTTCGACGAAACGCTGAGAAAAACCGATCCAGAATGGGGCCTTCGTGAGCTTCGTGAGGTTGAGAGGGAAGCCGAAAAAAACCGCCTTTTCCTTAAAGATGTCGTTGACATGCCTGCTAACAATCTTTCAGTGGTGTTTCAGAAAATCTAAAATCTATGTCCGTTTTTGGCCAGACTTTTTCGCAAAAACACGCTAAAAGATGGCTATGTTTGCGAATGACGATTTTTTATACAAAGCGCTTCTTGAGCGTAATTCCGCTTATGACGGCAAGTTTTTTATTTGCGTCAAGACCACCGGCATTTATTGCCGCCCGATCTGTCCGGCGCGCAAGCCCAAACGCGAGAATTGCAATTTCGTCGAAAGCCGTGAAGAAGCCGAGGCCAAGGGCTATCGCGCCTGCAAGCGCTGCCGCCCTGAAGCCGCGCCCGGCTCGCCCGCCTGGAAGGGCACCGGCGCAAGCATCTCACGTGCGCTTCGTATCCTGGCGGACCAGACCGGCGATGGCCTGACCATTTCCGATCTGGCCTACAAGTTGGGCATGGGTGAGCGCCACCTGCGGCGGTTGTTCCGGGAACATCTGGGGGCATCGCCCAAGGCCCTTTTGCAGACGCGCCGGCTCAATCGCGCCCGCCAGCTTCTAATCGAGGGCGATTTACCGGTCTCGCGGCTGGCCTTTGTCGCCGGGTTTGGCAGCGTCCGGCGCTTTAACGATGCTTTTAAAAAGGAATTCGGTGCAACCCCGACCGGTTTCAGGAAAATCCACCAAAAAAATTTAAGGAATTCATTATGACCAAAAAAAATTATTGGGACCAGATCAACACACCAATCGGCTTCCTGACTCTGACCTGGGGTGACAAGGGCCTGATCTCCGCTGTGTTCACAAAGGATGCCCCGGAGAACGCTGTGCATCTGGAAAAAGCGGTGAAGGACAATCCCTACCGGGCGGCCTTCGCGGCCTATTTTGCCGGCGATCTGGGAGCGTTCCAGGGCTTGACCTACGATTTGAAGGGGACCGAGTTTCAAATGAATGTTTGGGCTGAGCTATTAAAAATTCCACCCGGCGAGACCCGCTGCTATGCCGATCAGGCAAAGGCGATCGGGAAGGCGGCCGCGGTTCGCGCGGTCGGCTTGGCCAATGGCAGGAACCCGGTTTCCATTGCTGTTCCCTGCCACCGGGTGATCGGAAAGGATGGCTCACTAACCGGTTATGGCGGTGGCCTGAAGCGCAAGGCCTGGCTATTGGAGCACGAAGGGGCAAATTTTAACGCCTTTGTTTGAGTCTTGACAGTAAACCCATTAGGTAGTGAATAGTGTCCTTCTCAGGCGGGTGTGGTTCAATGGCAGAACGAAAGCTTCCCAAGCTTTAGACGAGGGTTCGATTCCCTTCACCCGCTCCATTTTTAAAATTTTATCTTTTCCTGTTAACAGCCGCCGATTATTTGGATACAAGGGGTTCATGGGCAATAATTGTGTCCATGGGCAATGGGGGCGCCTTGAAGAAAAAACCTGGAAAAATTGCCGTAATTGGTTTGGGTTATGTCGGGCTGCCCCTGGCGGTAGCCTTGGCGGAGCATTTTCCAACCGTTGGTTATGACATTGACAAGGAGCGCATCAAAACGCTTAACGCAGGTCATGACTGGACCAACGAGGTTACCGATAAGGATCTGAAAAAAAGCCCCCTTAAATTTTCGGCCGTCAAGGACATCCTTAAAGGGGCGGATGTCTTTATTATTACCACGCCAACGCCGATTGGCACTAACCATCAGCCCGATCTGGGGCCGGTGCTGTCAGCCTGCAAAAGTATTGCCCGGTATTTAAGCAAGGGCGCAGTGGTTATTCTGGAAAGCACTGTCTATCCGGGAGTGACGGAAATGAAGTGCGGACCGGAACTTGAAAGCGGAACCTCTTTAAGATGCGGAGAGGATTTTTTTCTCGGGTATTCTCCAGAACGCACCAATCCTGGCGACAAGATCCACACCATCCACAAAATCACCAAGGTGATCGCCGGCCAGACTGAAGCTGTGACTGATTTAATGGAAGTAATTTACGGCGCCATCACACATGGGAATGTTTTCAGGGCCAAAAACATTAAGGCGGCTGAGGCCTCGAAAGTGATTGAAAATGCCCAGCGCGACCTGAACATCGCTTTTATCAATGAGGCTGCGATTATCTTCAACCAGGCGGGTTTTTCAATTTACGACGTTTTGGATGCAGCCAAGACCAAATGGAATTTTCTGGATTTCAAGCCGGGCCTTGTGGGCGGACATTGTATCGGGATTGATCCTTATTATCTTGCCCATTTTGCTGAAGAGGTGGGTTTTGAGGCCGACCTGATTTTAACGGCGCGCCGCACCAATGACGCGATGGCGGGCTTTATAGCTGGTGATATTTCAAAAAAATTGAAACATGGAAGCCGGGTTTTAATACTGGGTTTGACGTTCAAGGAAGACGTTCCGGATCTTCGCAACTCACGCGCCGTAGATCTGATCTGGGCCCTGAAGGAACGGGGCCTTAACGTGGATGTATATGACCCGATTGCGGACCCCGAAGAGGTTCATCGAGAATACGGCATACGCCTGGTTGACAGTCTTACCATCAAGAATGCTGCCGACCGGTATGATGCCGTGGTTGGAACGGTTTCCCACCGGGCATTTCGCAAACTGAAAGCGAAGGAATTAGAGGGGCTGCTTAAAAAAGACGGATTGGTTGGAGACATCAAGGGCATCTGGCGCGGCCTTGAATTCTCCAAGGGTATCCGGCGCTGGTGTTTGTAGGAACAAAGGTTTCAATTCATCGGATTTACTTGAAAAATCGTTGACACATTCGGGCTTTGAGGGCTAATTGACGCCACAGCCAAGGAACTGACCTTGGTTTTTTAATGTTAACTCCTAAATAAAGCACGTTGCCGGAATGAAATGAACATCGGGATAGATCATCAAATGTCTGATTTGGACCAGCTGGAAAGCAAAAGCATCTATATCCTGCGTGAGGCTTTTCACTCCTTTGAAAAGCTGGGTTTGCTGTGGTCTTTGGGCAAGGATTCCAATGTTATGATCTGGCTGTGCCGGAAGGCTTTTTTTGGTTACATTCCATTCCCATGCGTTCATGTCGATACCGGTAAGAAATTCAAGGAAATGTACGATTTTCGGGACAAATATTCCAAGGAGTGGAACCTGAAAATGATCACCGGAAATTGTCCTCCCGTAGAGGAGATGGACGCCTCCTTTCCGCCCGCCGCCCGCTCGGCAGCCCGGAAAACCGCAGGGTTGAAGGCGCTGGTTGAACGCGAGGGCTTCACCGGCCTGATTGCCGGCATCCGGCGTGATGAGGAAGGGACCCGGTCCAAGGAACGGGTGTTCAGCCCCCGGGGCAAGACCGGTCGGTGGAATTCATCCGACCAGCCGCCGGAGTTTTGGGATCAGTTCAATTCCGATTTTCCGCCCGGCTGCCATGTCCGCATCCATCCGCTGCTGCACTGGACCGAAAAGGATATCTGGCGTTATACGTTGCGGGAAAAAATTCCGGTAATCCCGCTTTACTTCTCTAAGGGGGGGAAACGTTACCGCTCGCTCGGCGATGAGGATATTACCAGCCCGGTTAAAAGCAACGCCAAAACTATTCCGGAGATAATCAAGGAACTTGAGACCACCAGGGTGGCCGAACGTTCCGGCCGGGCGATGGATCATGAGGGCGAAGATGTGTTCGAGCGGCTTCGCGCCGAAGGGTACATGTAAGAGGATTTTCAGCGGAATGCGCGAAAAGCTTAATATTGTCATAGTCGGCCACGTGGACCACGGTAAATCAACCCTGGTGGGGCGCCTGTTTCACGACACCAATTCCCTGCCTGAGGGCAAGTTCGAAGCTATCAAGGTGATGTGCGAAAAGCGTGGAATGCCTTTTGAGTGGGCTTTTTTGATGGACGCACTCCAGGCCGAACGTGATCAGGGCATCACCATTGATACCTGCCAGATCTGGTTTCATTCAAAAAAGCGTGATTATGTCATTATCGATGCTCCCGGCCACAAGGAATTTCTGAAGAACATGGTCACCGGGGCGGCAGCCAGTGAAGCTGCTCTTTTGGTGATAGACGCCGATGAGGGAATGCAGGAACAATCCCGCCGTCACGGGTATCTGTTGCATCTGCTGGGTATTCGGCAGGTGGCGGTGGTCGTCAACAAGATGGACAAGGTCAAGTTCAGCGAGAAACGGTTTAACAAGGTCAAGACGGACTGCGTTGCATATCTTGAAAGCATTGGTATCACGGCGTCTGAGATTATTCCTGTGTCGGCGCGGGATGGGGATAATATCGTCAAGCGCTCGGCCAAGATGAGGTGGTACCAGGGTCCGATGGTGGTGGAAGCGCTGGACGGCTTCCAGGTTCCGGTTCCTGCCGCCGACCAGCCGCTTCGGTTCCCAGTGCAGGACGTTTACAAATTTGATGACCGGCGCATTATTGTCGGCCGTATTGAAGCTGGCACGCTGAAAGTAGGCGATGAGCTAATTTTTTCGCCGTCCAACAAAAAGGCGCGGGTAAAATCCATCGAGGCCTGGTCAGTGTCCGAACAGCCCTCAGAAGCGCACGTCGGCCAATCCATCGGGATCACGCTCGATGAACAGCTGTTCATCGAGCGTGGGCATATCGCCAGTAACGGGGACGCGCCGCCGATTGAAACGGACGTTTTCCGTGCGCGCATTTTCTGGCTTGGCAAAAAACCCCTGAAGGAAGGCAACGAGTACAAGCTGAAACTGGGACCGATGGAATGCCGGGTCAGAGTGCAGAGTGTTGAGAGCGAGATCAGCACCCAGGATTTGAAATCCTCCAAGTCCGAAGCCATCGAGCGCCATAATGTGGGAGAGGTGATTTTCAGGACCCCCAAAATTATCGCCCTGGACGAGTTTGTCAACAACCCCCGGACCGGGCGGTTTGTCCTGGTCGATGGCTATGAAATCGCCGGCGGTGGGATTATCTCAATGGAAGGGTACGCCGACCAGCGCGATTTGATCACCCAGCAAAGCACCAACATCACCAAGGTCAAACACGGTATTCGCGCCCTTGACCGGGAAATGCGCAACAACCATCTGGGCGGCGTTCTTTGGTTCACTGGTCTGTCCGGAGCCGGGAAATCCACCTTGGCGGTGGAAGTTGAACGCCAGCTCTATAAAAAGGGCTATCAGGCCTATGTCCTGGACGGGGACAATATTCGCCAGGGCCTGAATGCCAATCTTGGCTTTTCGCCGGAGGACCGCGCTGAGAACATCAGAAGGGTGGGTGAAGTGGCTGCCCTTTTCAGCCGTTCGGGGGTGATTGCCATTACCGCCTTTATCTCCCCCTACCGGTCTGACCGGGAGCGTGCGCGCCGGGCGGCGATTGGTTATTTCCACGAAATCTTTATCAAGGCCGATTTGGAAATCTGTGAGAAGCGTGATCCCAAGGGTCTTTACAAAAAAGCCCGCACAGGAGAAATTAAGGAATTTACCGGCATTTCTGCTCCCTATGAAGCCCCGGAAACACCTGAGCTGGTGATAGACACCACAGATAGCACAGTGCAGGAGTGTGTTAATAAAATCCTGGATTATGTGGTAGAAAACCTTGGCGCCCGGGCCGTGCGGGAAAAAAGAGTGCGGGTTGAAGGCGCTGAATAAGCCGGGTCAGATTTTGGACAGCTGCAATTGCAGAACGTTGATGCTGCCCCCGCGAAAGCCCCCCTCACAATACGCCAGATAATACGTCCAGATTTTCCTGAAGTTTTCGTCAAAGTCCTCCGGCAGGCGGCCCTTGTCGTAGGCCTCTTCAAACCGTGCTCTCCATTCCTTCAGGGTCTTGGCATAATGCTCACCATAGCTTTTTGCTTTGCCCCAAATCAGCCCGGCTTTAGCCACTTCCGCATTCAGCGCGGAAAGCGAGGGCAGCATTCCGCCTGGAAATATGTAGGTTTGAATGAAATCCACATCGCGGCGATAGCCCTCAAAAAGAGCATCATCAATGGTAATAATCTGTAACGCAGCCTTGCCGCCCGGTTTCAGGACCTCATGGATTTTGGAAAAATAAGTTCCCCAATATTCTTCTCCCACCGCTTCGAACATCTCAATCGAAACTACATGATCATAGGTTTTTCTGATATCCCGATAATCTTTCAGGCGAAGCGAGACTTTATCCTCCAGCCCGGCTTTTTTGACCCGCTTGAGTGCGTACTTGTATTGCTCTTGGGATAAGGTAATGCCGGTGACATTGACCCCGAACTCAGAGGCTGCGGTTTCCGCAAACCCGCCCCAGCCGCAGCCAATCTCAAGAATACAGTCACCAGGTTTGGCGCCCAGAAGTTTCAGCAGTTTACGGTATTTTCTTAACTGTGCGGCTTCTAGCGAATTGTCCCCTTTTTTGAAAATGGCCGAGGAATAAGTCATGGAAGAATCCAGCCAAGCGGTATAAAAATCATTTCCCAGGTCGTAATGAAACTGGATATTTTTTCGGCTTCCCTTCCGGGTGTTGGCCTGAAAACGGTGTTTGAGGCGATTGAGCGTCTTGATCCAGCGGGCGCCCTTGATTCGCTTGTTCAGGGTTTTGCGATTTCTGGCTGCCAATTCAATGACCGCCACCAGATCTGGGGTCGACCATTCGTCCTCGATATAAGACCGGGCGAAACCGACACTGCCGCCCAGCACCAGGCGCCGCAATGCCCGCCAGCGATTAAGGATAATTTTGGCCTCCGGACCCGCACGGGTCCCTTTGATGTGGCGCACTTCTCCATTCGGAAAGGTTATTTCAAGCGCCCCGAAGGTAATTTTGTTCTGGAAGATTTTGGCAAATTTTTCCGGTCCGGCGGAAATGATAAAACGGCTGAACGGCCCGCCGGCGGTAACCAGTTTTCCAGCCTTGAGAACTTTCCTGGCTTTGCGTTCGGTTTGGCTCATGTCGGTGCCACAACTCCCTACTGCAGTTAATGTAGTGTAGTGTAAAAATTTTGCAAATAAGGTTAATTAATACTGTTAAACAAAATATCGTCAAAAATCGATTTTAAAGACCCGTTACAGCTATTAAACAGGGTGGAAAGAAAGAGGGCCTGATTTGCCAAGGATTTCATTTGTAAACGGAAACTACCTGCCCCATGAGCAGGCCACTGTTCCCATTGAGGACCGGGGTTTGCAATTCTCGGACGCGGTTTATGAAATTATTTCATTTTTTGGAGGAAAGCCGCTTGATTTAATACCCCATCTTGAGCGGCTGAAAAAGTCCCTGGAAGGATTGTCGATTAAATATGACGTCGAGAAGGGCTATTTCCTTGATCTTCTGGAGCAAATGATTGCCAGGAATAAAATATCAGATGGCATCATCTATATCCAGATCACCCGCGGTGTGGCGCCCAGGGACCATGCTTTTCCAAAAGGGGAGATTACCCCGACGATTATTGCCACCGTCCGGCCTCTGGATATGGAGGCTATCAGGAACAGGCTTACAAACGGGGTCAAGATCATCACTGTGGCGGAAAATCGCTGGGGCCGTCCCGACATCAAAAGCACCTCCCTGCTTGGAAACGTCCTGGCGAAGGAGGCTGCCGCCAGGGAAGGGGCCTACGAAGCGGTCTATTTTGACCACCACGGCATCGTTACCGAGGGGGCCTCCTCAAACGTCTGGATGGTCAACAATGAAGGCATTCTGGTGACTCGCAAGACCGATGGTAAAATCCTTCCCGGGATTACCCGCCTGGCAGTGGTGAAGACCCAGAAAGGGGCGGTAAAAGGAATTGAAGAACGGCCCTTTAGCCGGGATGCATTAAAAACCGCCCGGGAAATATTCCTGACCAGCACCACCAGCTTCGTGATGCCGGCGGTAAACCTGGACGGCAAGAGCGTTGGCGATGGCAAGCCCGGCCCAGTCACAAGAGTCCTGCAAAAGGCTTACCAGAAATACATCAAGGAGCAAACGGGCCAGACTGTCTTCTAGCCACGGGTCAGGTCTTTCAGGCCTTTGACCAGGGCGCTGTTCGGGAACACAATTCCACTCAACTCAGCTGTCGGGATTTCCAGGAAATCATGCAGCACCCCTTTTAAGGGTGCGCGCATATCAAGGGTGGGCCTGAGGTCCCGGCCCTCATAAAGCTGGGAGGATTTCAACCCCGGCCAGTCAACAATAATCCGTCCGCCGTTTACCGCCCCGCCCAGCAGGAAGGCGGCGCTCCCGGTTCCATGATCGGTCCCGCCTGAGCCGTTGGCGGCGGCCGTGCGGCCGAATTCGGTCGCCACAAAAACGGTTGTACCCGCCCAGGTTTTCCCAAGAGTTTGTTTTAAGGTCTTAAGCCCACCATCCAGGGCTTCCAGATTATTCGCCAACTGTCCGCTTCCGGTGCCCTGATTGGCATGGGTATCCCACCCGGTGATTTCCAGAACTGCAAAAGTAGGCCCGTCCTGTTGGCTCAGAAATGCCCCGGCCGCCTTCGCCGCAGTGGTGAAATTGCCCAACAGTCCCCTTCTTCCGCCGGATCCCATCATGGACATATCAGGGGCGATAGCATCCGCGGCCAGAGCGTTCTGGAAGGCGGTTTCAATCAAGGGATCGTCTTCATAAAGATAAGACAGGCGTTCCAGCAGCCCTTGGGCCGCATCTGGCATAACCGATGGCGCCCAGGATGTAGCGTTGGCCGAGCCCCAGAAAACCATGGGCATCGATTGCGAAATCGCCAGCCCTGTTGCTGATTTTGATGTCAGGGCCTCACTGTCTAGCGCCCGTCCGAGCCAACCGGTCTTAAGCCCCAGCGCGCGAATACCTCCGTTCTCCAGGATATCCTGGCCGTCAAAGTGGGAGCGCTCCCGGTATGGTGTGGCAATGGCATGAAAGATGGAAAGTTCACCGTCCTTAAACGCTTCATGTAAAAACCGCAAACTTTTATGGATGGCAAAAAAACCATCCAGTTCCAGCGTATCGCTCCGGCCAAGAGCAATTGATCCCCGTGCTTTCCGATAGCCAGGGTCACCCAGCGGCGGCACCGCCGCCAGACCATCCATGGCTCCGCGCAAGATTACGAAAACAAATCGCCGCTCCACCGTTGTGGCGGAAAATGAAAGCCATGGCAAAAAGCCAAGGGTCAGCGAGACGGCCCCGGCGGATTTCAGCAAAGAACGGCGGCTCCACATAACTATCTCCTCATGAATTCCGGGCTGGCGAAAACAAGGGCAAGGGCCTGGCGCCGGTTTTCTGCCCGGGAGGCCACTTTTTTCAGTTTTTCCGAGGCCAGAGGGCCCAGCGACTCGGCGATCAGGTCCTCATAAGAGGGCAATTTTCTCAGGCGGTGAGAAAGCGCATTCGACCATTCCACTCTTCGCATGATGCCGTCCGGGCTTGCCCAGAAAAGAGTTTCATCGGGCCACCCGGCGGGGCTTGGCGCCGAAAAGGTCCTTTGACCCATCAGGCTTAAAACCCCCAGGATTTTATCATCCTCAACCTCAACCGCGGGGACCGCCCGAAGCGTTGACAGAATATATTCAAAGGGCTGTTTGAACTTTTTCTGCTCAGGCGCCCAGGCTTCCGGGCTTCGCACCAGGGTCTCGGTAACGTGTCTAAGATCACCCCGGGATTCAAGAAAGGCTTCCTCAAGCCGCCCGACAACCCCCTTCCCGGGATCGTCAGCAATAAAATAGCGGGCCATTTTTAAGGCTATGTGGCGGGCCGTTGAAGGATGGTTGGCAATATCCCGCAGGACTTTGGCCGGCTGGTTTATCCCGTTCTCGCGGTAGCTTTTGCCAAGAATTCTGTGGGAGCCCGGTTCATGCAGTTGCCAGACAAACTGAAATTCCCCGACCTTTCCGCCAAAACGCGAATCGGGCCCGGTAAACGTCCACCCGGTCAGGACTTTTGCAAAGTTTGTGACATCTTTTTGGCGGTATCCACCATTGACGCCGAGCGTGTGCAACTCAAGGATTTCCCGGGCCAGGTTTTCATTGAGACCCCGGTTACCCCGCCGGCCCGCGGGGGAATTCGGACCGATCGAGGTGTGGTTGTCCAGATAAAGTATCATCGCCGGATGCCTGCAGGCCGCCATCAACAGGTCTTCAAATCTGCCGGTAACATGGGGGCGGATGGCCTCGCGCTCAAACGCTCCGACAAAGCCGGACAAAATAGGTTTCGTGATGGAAACTGTGAAGTGATCGGACCAGAAGTGCACCAGGCGTTCACGAAACGGATTTTTAGTCTCCAGCCCGGCATGGAAACGGGCGCTTGCCTCACGCCGGTAAATGGCGGCCAGTTTTTTCTGGAGCGCCTGTCTTTGTTCCGATGTCGGTTCTCTGCGTCTTGATCTTTTTTCTCCGCCGAATGTGGACAAATATTCGCTGACAATCGTTTGAGTTCGGGGAAGTCCTTTCAGGGAAGGTTCCTCCTGGCGGTCATTTGAGAGCTGGGCCAACAGCCATTTTTCGGGGGAAATGATAGCAGCCATCTCGCCAGTCCTGGGTCCCAGTCCGAACCGGGTGGCGGCAATGGCGGCTTCAATGGTTATCATAGCTTAACTAACGGTTTTCCTCTTCATTTCCGTCTGTAATACCCTCAAGGTCGAGAATTATTTCGCCGTTTTCAAATCGCACGCGCCAGCGGGCGCCATCGAATTTCCTGGAATTCCACAAGCCGCGGCCGTCAAACCTGTCACCCAAGAAAAGCAGTTTGCGGCGGCTTTCAGTATCCAGATCTATTGCCGCCTCAATCAAAATCTCATGCATGGGAATCTGGATTTTAATTTGCAGCTCCCTGATGTCCTCAGCCTCTTCCCGGTTCCCCATCATCCTTTCCGCGAACGACAGGTGCATGTTGATATGCCGCTCCATCAGGATTTGGAAGGCTTTCGCGTCGCCCTGGCCAATCAGGGCCGCCAGGGCATATGATCGCTTTCCTCCGCCAACCGGGAAGCGGCAGAGGCATTCCCTGCTGAGGTTTTTGCATCCCGGTCCACGCACCTCTGCCCTGATTTTTTTACGTTCACTTCAGCGTTTATACACAATGATACGCATAAACGCACTTCACCCTTCGGCAAATAAGGAAAAAAGTTAAGGATTACAAGGCGTTATTAAGTTCAGGCTTTAACTTCCCAGGTTCGTCCCTGGCGCATCAGGCGATCCAGGCTGGCGCCCGGCTTTTTCTTGATAATCGCGGCAATTTGTTTGGTGACCGAGGTCTCAAACGATTCCGCCGGCTGGCAAAACAAAACCCCGAGAACGACAGGAAAATCAGGTGGGGCCATATTGACCAGCATTTGGGCCAAAATCGGGTTGGTTTCGTCGTGGACCAGAACATCATCGATTGTTTTCCCGCCCTGGCCAACCGTAATGACCTCCAGGGCCAACTTGTCACGGTTGAGGGTAAGGCCCTTTTCACGTTCCTTGCCAAACAGCAGGGGTTCCCCATGGACGGCATGCAGTTGCAAGTCAGCGGCTGCCTCGCGGTTGGTGAATTCACCGAACACCGCGTCATTGAAGACGATGCAATTTTGGAAAATCTCAACAAAACTGGCGCCCTTGTGTTCTTTGGCCCGCTTGAAAACGGTTGGCATGTGCTTTTGATCGGTATCGATGGTGCGGGCGACAAAGCGGGCGCCGGATCCGAGTGCGAAAGAGCAGGGCGAAACCGGCCGCTCGATTGAACCAAAGGGGCTCGACGGGGACCGCGTTCCCAAGTGGGATGTCGGCGAATACTGACCCTTGGTCAGGCCGTAAATTTCATTGTTGAACAAGAGAATGTTCAAATCCACATTGCGGCGCAGCGTGTGCAGCATATGGTTGCCGCCGATCGAAAGTCCGTCTCCATCCCCGGTCACAACCCAGATATCCAAATCAGGGTTGGCCAGCTTCAATCCGGTCGCCACCGATGGCGCCCGGCCGTGAATGGTGTGAAACCCGTAAGTCGCCATGTAATAGGGAAAACGCGATGAACAGCCAATGCCGGAAACAAAAACTGTGTTTTCCGGCCGGGTGCCGAGTTCCGGAAGGGTGCGTTGCAGGCATTTCAGGATGGCGTAATCTCCGCACCCCGGACACCAGCGCACTTCCTGGTCCGAGGCAAAGTCTTTGGCGGTCAGCTTTTCCGGGGAAACATGCTCTGTCATGAGCTCCTCCCTTTCAGGTTTTTTTGAATGGCGGACATAATATCACGAATCTTGAACGGCTGGCCCGAAACCTTGTTGAGCGGAATGACCTCCAGAAGAAAACGATCTTTTAACAGGGTCGAAAGCTGCCCCATATTCATCTCGGGAACCATGACTTTTTTATAGCCCTTGAGAAGTTTCTCCAGATTTTTCGGGAACGGGTTCAAATAGCGGATGTGAATATGGCTGACATCAAAACCCTTGGCCCGCATGCGGCTGACCGCTTGATCGATGGGACCAAAAGTTGATCCCCAGCCAACCACCGCCAGTTCACCCTTTCCATTTCCCAGGGCGACTTTTTGTTCAGGAATATCATTTTCGATGCCCTGAATCTTGGCCGCCCGGACCTCGGTCATTTTCTGGTGGTTGTCATCGTCATAGGAGATATGGCCGGTCTCAAAACTTTTTTCCAGGCCGCCGATGCGGTGCTCCAGGCCGGGGGTTCCAGGTTTGGCCCAAATCCGCGCCAAAGTCGCCGGGTCCCGCTGGAACGGATTGAAGTCGCCATCCCCGGTCTTTTCCTTGGCAAATGAGGCCGGGAAGGGTTTGATCTTGTCAATCTCGGGCAGTTTCCAGGGTTCCGCCGCGTTGGCGATATAGCCATCGGTTAAAAGCATAACCGGGGTCATGTATTTGACCGCAAGGCGGACCGCCTCAATCGCCACAAAAAAACAATCCCCCGGACTGCAGGTGCTCAATACCGGCAGGGGAGCTTCCCCATTGCGGCCATAGACGGCTTGATAGAGGTCTGATTGTTCGGTTTTAGTCGGAAGCCCCGTCGATGGGCCGCCGCGCTGCGAATTGATGATCACCAGTGGCAGTTCGGTGGTGATGGCCAATCCAATGGCTTCTGTCTTGAGCGCAATCCCCGGACCGGAACTGGAAGTGACCCCCAGGGCTCCCCCGAATGAGGCCCCAATCGCGGAGCAAATTGCGGCAATTTCATCCTCGGCCTGGAAGGTGATAACGCCAAATTCCTTCAAATTGGAAAGAAGATGCAAAATGGGCGACGCCGGCGTGATCGGGTAGGAGCCGAATACCAGCTTGAGGTCAGCCAGTTTCGCCCCGGCCACCAGCCCCCAGGCCATGGTCTCGGACCCCGTTACCGTTCGGTACAGGCCGGGTTCGGTCTTGGCCGGGCCGATCTGGTAACGTTTGATTCCGCTGGACATTTCAGAAGTTTCACCAAATGCATGGCCGGCATTGAGGGCGGCGATATTGGCGTTCGCAATCTCGGGCTTTTTGGCAAATTTGGACTTTAGCCATTCTATGATCGGTTTGCGCTCGCGCCCGAACATCCACAGCATCAGGCCCAGCGTCCACATGTTTTTCGAACGCAGCGCGTCCTTTTTGGAAAGACCGAATTCCTTCACCGCCTCTAATGTCATGGAGCTGATATCCAGCTCAATCACCTGAAATTTCGCCAGGGTATCGTCTTCCAGGGGGTTGTCCTCATAGCCGGCCTTTTGCAGGTTTCTTTTTGAGAATGCCCCGGTATCAACAACCACCAGGCCGCCTTCACGAAGATAGCCCAGGCTCACCATAAGCGCCGCCGGGTTCATCGCCACCAGCACGTCCGGGTCATCCCCTGCTGTCAAGATTCTGGTGGAGCCGAAATTGATCTGGAAGGCGGAAACTCCGAAAGTGGTGCCAACCGGCGCCCTGATTTCCGCCGGGAAGTCAGGGAAGGTGGCCAGGTCACTGCCGGCCAGGGCGGTGGAACTGGTAAATTGGGATCCTGTCAGCTGCATGCCGTCACCGGAATCCCCGGCGAACCGGATGACAACCGATTCCAGTTTTTCAAAATCCAGGTGCTTCTGCGCACCCTTTGGAGACATTTCGTTCATTTTGCTAATTCCACCCGCAATTTACACTTAATTTCAAGTCTCGTCCAAAGATTAACCGCCTTCGACAGGTCTGGCAAAGAAAAAACAGACTTTATAATCCCGGTTACAGGATTTTCAGAACATCCTCAGGCGGGCGGCCGACAGCTGCCTTACCGTTTTTTATTACCACCGGACGTTCAATTACTGAAGGGTTGGCGGCCATGGCGGCTATCAGCTGTTCCCGGGTCAGGTCCGAGTTGGCCAGGCCCGCCTCTTGGTAGGCCGCTTCCCGGGGGCGCATCAATTCTCTTGGTGTACGGCCCAGCATCTTCAGGACGGTATCAATTTCTTCAGCGGAAGGCGGGTTTTCAAGGTATAAAACCACCTCGGGCGAGATTCCTTTTTCCTCAAGAAGGGCAAGGGTTTGGCGGGATTTGCTGCACCGGGGATTGTGCCAGATAGTTGCGGGCATTTTGTTGGCTCCTTGGTTTTCTGTCCGGTTATCCGGTCCTGAAAAGTTGTTTGTTAAATAAGCCTTTTAACACTTAAGTCAATTTAATTGCGGCAGGAAATTTCAGACTTTAACACCTTTGCCGACAGCCTCGGCAACGGAAGAGTAGCCATTGCTTCTTAAGATATCCGCAAGCCCCCGGTTAAGGGTGTTGGCGAGGCTGGGTCCTTCGAATATCAGGCCGGTATAAAGTTGGACCAACGAGGCTCCAGCCAGTATTTTTTCGTAAGCCTGCCGGCTATTGGCAACTCCGCCGACCCCCACCAAGGCCAGTTTCCCTCCGCTCAGTTTATAGGCCTGGGCCAAAACAGCGGTTGATTTTTCAAACAAGGGCTGCCCGCTTAAGCCTCCCTCTGTATCTTTTTTGCTGCTTTTCAGGCTTGAGGGCCTGTCCAGGGTGGTGTTGGAGATTATCAACCCATCAATATTGGCTTTCAGGGCCTGGTCAATAATCATTTTCAGCTGTCCCTTTTCCAGATCAGGGGCGATTTTGATCAGCAGAGGCGGCCCTTTGCCATTCGATTTACCAGCTAATTCAGACCATTTGTTCCGCAATTTTTTAAGAAGGTCTCCAAATTTTTCCGGCGATTGCAAATCCCGCAAGCCCGGAGTGTTGGGGGAAGAGATATTAATTGTAAAATAATCCGCGATCCTGAAAAACCGCTCCAGCCCCTCAAGATAGTCGGCGATCGGGTTGGAAGATGTTTTATTGGCGCCAATATTGATACCCAGGGGCCCCCTGCGTTTGGATTTTGGAAAATTTTCCAGCCGCTTCAAGGCGCGTTTAAATCCCTGGTTATTAAAGCCAAGGCGATTGATAAGCGCGTCATCCTCTGGCAAGCGGAAAAGTCTGGGTTTGGGATTTCCCTTTTGTGCCAGTGGCGTCAGCGTCCCCACTTCGACAAAGCCAAACCCGGCCCGGAAAAGGGTTTTAGATATTTTGGCATCCTTGTCAAAACCGGCGGCCATGCCAACCGGATTTGTGAATTCCAGGCCCAGAACCTTGGTCGCCAGCAACGGGTCCGGAATATATCTTCTGGGAGCCGGATAGAGCACCCTGAAAACACCGTGGGATACCTTATGCGCCAGTTCGGGAGGCAAAAGCATAACCAATGGGCGAAAATATTTATAAATACGGTTCACAGTATTTTCCGAATAGTTAAGGTAACCGGAGGTTACAATTTTCAGGCAGGGAAGGCTATAGTTTTGGAAACATCTCTTGGAATTGCAAAAGAGGCCTGTTAATGATTGCAAAATCCTTTATTTAGGCGGCAGGCTCCATTATACCAGTCAGGTTGCTCAAGACAGAACAGGATCAGGACAATGTTTGGAATTCATACCCGGTTTTTGCTTGTATTTTCCGTCGCCCTCCTTGCGGCTGGTTGCGGCAATAAAAATATTCTTACTCTGGATCAGCCCGACGCGGAAACAACCGAGGATACTTTGGATTTAACCGATCCACAGGTGATTTTTCTTCAGGAAAATGCCCAGACAGAGGGTGTGATTATCCGTCCCAGCGGATTGCAGATTCGTATTATAAAAACGGGTGATGGCGCCATACCCACCAAATTCTCAACGGTAACCACGCAGTATCATGGAACCCTGATTGATGGCACAGTTTTTGACACTACCCGGGACAATGGCCAGCCTTTCTCCTTTACCCTGGATTCGGTCATCGAGGGGTGGAAGGAGGCATTAATGCTGATGCGGGTGGGTTCTATTTTTGAAATTGTGATACCTAATGAGCTGGCCTATGGCAGCGCTGGGGCAGGAGATTCAGTTCCTCCCGGGGCGACCCTGATATTCGAGGTGGAACTGATTGATCTGACCCAGCCCCTGGTCCCTTAAAACAAAAGAAAGTCCGCCATCCTTCCGGGTTTTTAGGAAAAGCCCAAAACCCCGGTTTTTGAATTATCGAAGATACCAATCATGACCAAAACACAGGCAGAAAAACGGTTTTTAGGGAAAACGGTGGTGATAACCGGCGGCACCACGGGCATTGGGGCAGCGGCGGTAAGGGCGTTTGTGGCTGAGGGCGCCCAGGTTTTTTTTTGCGGGCGCGAGGATGACCTTGGAAAAAACCTGGAGGCGGCAATAACCAAAGAGGGCGGAAGGGCTTATTTTGTCCACGCCGATGTCAGAGACGCTAACGAAGTGAAATATTTTTTCGAAAAGGCCGTAGAAACCCTGGGTGGAATTGACATCGCCTTTAACAATGCCGGGATCAACCATCCCCCGAATCTGACCGGGGATATTCCCATCGATGAATTTGAGGACATTATCGCCACCAATCTCAACGGTGTTTTTTACGCCATGAGGGAAGAACTGAAAACAATGGCGGCAGGCGGCGGCTGCATCATCAACACAGCGTCGTTTCTAAGCGAGAAGGTTTCCGGCTGGATGGCCGCTTACAGCGCCAGCAAGGCAGGAGTTCTAGCCCTAAGCCAGAGCGCCGCCGAGGATTACAAAGACCATGGCGTCAGGGTTTATGCCCTTTCCCCGGGGCCGGTGGATACGCCGATGTTCCATAAAGCGCTCGAGGAAATTGCCGGGGATAAAAGCAAGTATGCGGGGGGCTTAAGGCCGCCGCTCGCCCCGGAGCGGGTGGCGGAGGCGGTTTTAATGCTGGCGGACGCCAATGCCGCCCCGCCCAGCGGGACAAATTATCTCATCGTATCTGACCAAGAATGCTGTGATTTTGATTTAGGTGTTGACGCACCCCCCGGCAAATAAGCGATAATGGTTGCTATGAACGTTGTCACCAAATGGCTGAAACAAAGTATGTCCGACCGCCAGGTTGTTTTATTGGTGGGCTTTCTGCTCGGAGCTTTTTTGATACTATATTTTTTTGGCAATATGATCGCCCCGGTGCTGGCGGCGATCGTGTTTGCCTTCTTGCTTGATGGCCCGGCCGAGCGGCTGAGGAAGAAAGGAGTGCCCCACCTTTTGGCGGTGGTCATTGTCTTCCTGGCTTTTCTGCTTTTATCGTTTGTTGCCTTTTTTACCATCCTGCCGCCGATCACCCAGCAGGTGGGCCAATTTATCGGCTCACTTCCCGGTATGCTGAACACTATCAAGGAAAGCGCCGGGGCGTTGCTCGCCAGGTATCCAGAGCTGGTCGACCCGTCGCAGGTAGATGCGCTGGTAGCCAGTATCCAGAGGGGTTTGCTTGAACTGGGCCAGCAATTCCTTACCGTTTCGGTCGGAAATATTGTCGGCCTGATCACGGTGGTGGTGTACGCCATTCTGGTACCGGTCATGGTATTCTTTTTCCTCAAGGACAAGGCGGCCATTTTAAGATGGTTTTCAAGCTTTTTGCCCGCCGACCGGCACTTGGCCGATCAGGTCTGGGAAGAGGTTCTTACCAAGACCGGAAAGTATGCCCGCGGCAAGGTTTTTGAAATTTTTATTGTCGGATTTACCGCCTGGGCGGTTTTCTGGCTGGTCGGGTTGCCCTACGCGGCCTTTCTGGCTTTCCTGACCGGGATATCGGTGATCGTCCCTTACATCGGCGCTACGCTGGTGACCATCCCGGTGGTGGTGGTGGCCTATGCCCATTGGGGTTTTCAGAGCGATTTTTTTGTCGCCGTCGGTCTTTATATTGTTTTGCAGATACTTGATGGCAATGTGCTGGTGCCGCTGCTGTTCTCCGAAATGGTCAGGCTGCACCCCAACGCCATTATCCTGGCGATCCTGGTGTTCGGCGGCTTGTGGGGGTTCTGGGGAGTCTTTTTCGCGATCCCCCTGGCGACCTTGGCGCACGCCGTGATTCGCGCCTGGCCACGCCAGAGGATGGCGGTAAAATCCAAAAAAGCCTGATTGTTTTACTGGAACCGGTGGTTTATTTGTGTTATGAATAACCAAATAGGTTAATTATAGTGTTTACATACCATGCATTTATCACCTCATTTTACCCTTGCCGAGCTGACCAAAAGCCAAACAGCAATCCGCCGCGGCATCCGGAACGTACCCAATGCCGGCCAGATCAATAATTTAAAACGTTTAGCTAAGGGAATTCTTGAACCGCTCCGGGAGCATTTTGGCAGACCATTTTCGCCCTCTTCGGGATTTCGTTGCCAGGCCCTGAATGTGGCGATCGGGTCAAAATCCACCTCCCAGCACACATATGGTGAAGCCGTCGACTTCGAGCTTCCCGGCATCCCGAACCGGGACGTGGCAGAATGGATCCGCGATCATCTGGACTTTGACCAGCTGATTCTGGAATTCTACAATCCTGAAGTGGCTTCAAGCGGCTGGGTGCATGTTTCCCTGAAAGAAAAAGATAACCGCCGCCAGGTCCTGACCATCAACCATAATGGTGTTTGGGCTGGCTTGGGTGAGGCAATTTAAGCTTCTTCCGGCAAAAAGCCCTTGATCGAAAGGTAGCGTTCGCCGCTGTCGTAATTGAAGCCAAGCACCCGTGCGCCCTTTTCCATGTCGGGCAGTTTCTGGCCAATCGCCGCCAAACAGGCACCGGAGGAAATGCCGATCAGAATCCCTTCTTCCTTGGCGGAACGCCGGGCCATCTCCAGGGCGTCTTCCGGGTCGACTTTAATCACGCCGTCGAGGATTCCGGTATCAAGATTGTCCGGAATAAAGCCGGCACCGATGCCCTGGATCGGGTGGGGGCCTGGTTTGCCGCCGGAAATCACCGGTGAGAGGGTCGGCTCAACCGCAAACACCTTCAAGTTGGGCCAGGCTTTTTTCAGGACATTGGCGCAGCCGGTAATATGGCCGCCGGTGCCGACCCCGGTGATCAGGTAATCAAGGCCTTCCGGGAAATCGTCAAGGATTTCCTTCGCGGTCGCGGTTTCATGAATTGCGATGTTGGCCGGGTTGTCAAACTGCGACGGCATCCAGGCGCCGGGAGTTAAATCCATCAGCTCTTGGGCGCGGGCCATGGCGCCGGGCATGCCCTTTTCCTTGGGGGTCAGGGAAAAGCGGGCGCCATAGGCCAGCATCAGGCGGCGGCGTTCTATGGACATTGATTCGGGCATCACCAGGATCAGCGTATAGCCCTTGACCGCAGCGACCATGGCCAGGCCGATGCCGGTATTTCCGGATGTCGGCTCGATAATCGTCCCGCCCGGTTTCAATTTTCCGGATTTCTCAGCATCCTCAATCATCGATAGGCCGATCCGGTCTTTGATGCTGTTGGCGGGGTTGTCGCGTTCTTGCTTGATCCACACTTCCTGATCGCCCTCGAACAGCCGGTTAACCCTGATATGCGGTGTCCCGCCAATGGTTTCTAAAATGGAATTGGCTTTCATCTTACTCTCCTAAAATAGAATCTAGATAGTCCAGTTGAGGCCGCTTTCGGCCTCGTCGGTCGATTTGTACATGACCTGCGAATGGGGCAGAATGCTGTGGGTAATCCAGACATTGCCGCCGATCACCGAATCATGGCCGATCACGGTTTTGCCGCCGAGAATAGTCGCCCCGGCATATATGACAACGTTGTCTTCAACGGTTGGATGGCGTTTTCTGGTTTCTTTTTTATCCACCTTCAGGGCGCCCAGCGTCACCCCCTGGTAAATCTGGACATCATTGCCGATCACCGTGGTTTCACCGATCACCACACCAGTGCCGTGGTCGACATAAAGGGAATGGCCGATCTTGGCGCCCGGGTGAATGTCGATGCCGGTTACCCGGTGGGCGTGTTCGCACATCAGGCGGGGTAATAACGGGATGCCCAATTCCAGCAACTGGTGGGCAATCCGGTAGGCCGATACGGCGTAACAGCCGGGGTAGGCAAGTATCACTTCGGCCAGGGATTTCGAGGCCGGGTCCTTTTCGTGAAGCGCCTTGGCGTCGGCTACTATTTTGACCACCAGCTGCGGCAGACCCTCAAGGAAAGTTTCGGCCTTTTTCTTGCAGACCGCTTTTTTCCACCCGGTGATGCTTTCAAAAACCTGGATCAGATCCTGGTGCAGGTCTTTCAGGACTTTTTCAATGGCCTTTTGACCGCGGCTGCATTCCGGCATGAAATGCGGAAAAACAAGGCCCAGAGTGTGGTTCAGGATTTTCTTTGCATCCTCGATATCCAGGCAGGGGATATCACCAAACTCCTTGTGCTGTTCAGCAAGCTGTTCGGCGACGATTGTGGCTGGGTGCTTTTGCTTATCCCCTGAAGGCATGGAATGTTTCCTGTCTTTGAAAATTCGCCAAAATGCTTTACACTGGGCTTCGTTCCCAATTAAGGGGACAGCCTAGAATTAAATGGGTTTGTTGTACAGATATGGCAAGCTCAAAACTTCAAAAATCCTGTTCAGGGATTAAACTTAAGGGGGGAGAAGATCATGGGACGTTTCATTGGGTTTTTATACGGGACGATTGTTTACGTCTTTTTCTTTGGGGTATTTTTGATAAAATATAAAGTGGAATTCCTTTTAACTGTGCCCTTTTTTGCCTTTTTGTTTGTGTGGTACATGGCAATCGGTATGCGCGAAGATGCGATTACACAAAGACCAGAGGAATTATATCGAGAGCGACGCTTTATGGCTTATATAGTATTTTTAGCTATATTAAATTTCACTTTCACTACGATTAATGATACCCAGATTTAGTTTTACTCTGAGAGAATCTTCAGAAATTCTTTTGTTAATCCTATAAAGTGCTCTATTTGCAATATCATCCCCATCAATAAACAAACGTTCTTTGATTTTTTTTGCTACATTATCTGGCAAATAACCTACGTAGCTTTTATCCGTTGTTCTGATATGGGAGCCTGTTCTTTGTGATCTGGCAACAGTTAACCGGACAATTTTCTATGCGACATTCTGAATTTCTTCAAAAGCCGCTTTTTCAAAATCCACTGGTGATGCGTAATCATTAGTCGAATGAATTCTGATACGATTGTAAAACACCTCGATATATTCAAATATTACATGTTTTGCTTCCTCTCTGTTTTTAAATTTGTGGTGGTGGGTTAGCTCGGTTTTCAGCGTATGAAAAAAGCTTTCTGCTACTGCATTATCCCAACAATCTCCTTTACGGCTCATGCTTTGAATAATGTGATGTTCCTTCAATATATCGCGATGGCTTTGCGAGGCATATTGGCTGCCTTGGTCAGTGTGCCATATCAACCCTTTAGCGGGTTTGCGCTGCCAGATAGCCATTAACAAAGCGTCGTTAACAAGGCTTGCCTGCATGCTACTGCTCATCGACCAGCCAACAACTTTCCTGGGATAAAGGTCAATTACCGTGGCAAGATACAGCCATCCCTTACTGGTAGGAATGTAGGTAATATCACCAACCCAGTATTGATCTGGTTTTGAGACGTTAAACTGCCTTTGCAACAGGTTGGGCGAGATGGGCCGATTATGCTTTGAATTGGTTGTGATCTTGAATCTACGTTTGGTTTTACAATATAACCGAGCAGTCTTCATTAATCTTGAAATGCGTTTCCGGCTTGTGGCTTTTCCCAGCTGCAATAGCTTGTGCCTTATGCGCCTGGTGCCGTAAAGACCACGACTTTCCTCGAATATTTGCTTGATCATCCTTGTTAAGTCCTCGTCTTCTTTTTGCCGGTTACATTTTGAGGGATTGAGCCACCCATAATATGAACTGCGGGATATTTTTAAGAAATGACACATGCTTGATATTGAAAATATACAAAAAATCAATATCACATACACATCACATATTTATGTAAATAGAAACCCAGTAGAAAAAAAAAATGAATACATTATACAAACAACCGCCGGAGTTTTCTCTGAACCGGTTGGTTCAGGAAAAACACGGGTGGCCGTGGGGGTAACTCAATTCTATGGGCTCCCATTGAGAAACTGCTCTGTGGAATCGCTGACTGAAGACGACTTTTGGGTTTCGATGGATGCCGGTGGCCTT
>JADFJJ010000044.1 GCA_022566215.1 Pseudomonadota bacterium
TTGCTGTCCTGATCCCCGGCAAAAGCGGCCGGAATAAACAGCACAATGGCGAAAAGTCTGAGCAGGTATTTCATAAGCAATCCCCCGGAAAAGTGAGATTTGAAGTTTAGGCGCTTTTCACGCTTCGTCAAGCTGGTGTAAGAGGTGGCTATGTCCAAAGAAAAAAAATCCGGTATCCCCACCGCCAACTTTCGGGATGAAAGCGAGCTGCCGTTCGCCCCGATGGCCGAGGGGATCACGTTTCAGGTCCTCGATGTGAATTTTGAGAAAGACATCTGGGTGACCCGGATGCGCTTCGATCCCGGGGTTTCGATCGCCACCCACAAGCACACCGGCGAGGTGCTGGCGTATACCGTCTCGGGCGCCTGGAAGTACCGCGAGTACCCGGATATCTACCGGACCGGAAGTTACGTGCACGAGCCGGAGGGTTCCACCCACACGCTGGAAACCCTTAAGGAAAATCAGGGCGTGACCGATATTATTTTCATCAACTTCGGCGAGAATATCAATTACAAGCCCGACGGCAAGGTCGATTACATCATGGACGCCAAGGGGATATTAGAGCTGTATTTTAAGGCCTGTAAGGCCGAGGGGCTGGGCGAGCCGAAGGTGCTCGGCGCTTAAAGGACATCGAGCCCGATATCGACCGCCGGGGCGGACTGTGTAATTTTAGAGGTCGAGATATATTCGACCCCGGTTTCGGCGATAGCGCGGATGGTCTTTAAATTCACCCGGCCAGAGGCCTCGATCTTGCATTTGCCCCTGGCGATTTTGACCGCCTGGCGCAACTGATCGAGGGTCATGTTGTCCAGCAGCACCAGGTCGATGCCTTCATCCAAAGCGATTTTCAACTGCTCAAGGCTATCGCATTCAGTCTCTATCGGAATTTCCTTATTCAAGGCCCTGGCGCCGCGGATCGCCTCGGCGATACCGCCGGCGGCGGCGATGTGGTTGTCCTTGATCAGAATAGCGTCATATAGCCCGATCCGGTGGTTCTCGGCGCCGCCGCAGGTGGTGGCGTATTTTTCCAGTTTGCGCAAGCCCGGGATGGTCTTGCGGGTGTCGAGCAATATCGTCCCGGTGCCTTCCAGTTCGCGCACGTATTTGGCGGTCAAAGTGGCGATGCCGGAGAGGTGCTGCAGCACATTCAGGGCCGCCCGCTCGGCGGTAAGAATCGGTCGCGCTTTACCCTTAATAGTCATCATGGAAGCGCCGGCCTTGATCGCATCGCCATCCTTCACCAGCACTTTAATCTCAAGGGTGTCATCCAGGCGCTTGAAGAAATCCGCGGTAATTTCGATGCCAGCGACAACCAGACCTTCGCGGGCGTTCATGGAAACGGACAAGGTGTGATCCTTTGGGACGGCGCCAAGCGTGGTCCAGTCGCCCGGGCCGATGTCCTCGGCCAGTACGCGGGTGATAAATTCATTGAGTTCCTGGTGGTCAAGCGCCGCCATTGCTATTCCGCCGCGGCTTTCAGGGGCGACATCTGAAGCATCCGCTCCAGCGGTTTCAGGGCGCGCAGGCGGATCTCCTCCGGCACTTCTATTCGCGGCGTCAGGTCGCGCAGGCAAAGGTAGAGTTTTTCCATGGTGTTGAGCGCCATGAACGGACAATTGTTGCAGCTGCACTGGCCGTCGGCCCCGGGCGCGCCAATGAAGGTTTTTTCCGGCGCCGCCAGTTCCATCTGGTGCATGATGTGCGGTTCGGTGGCGATGATGATGGTGTTTGCCGGGTGCTCGCGGGCTAATTTCAGGATCGAGGAGGTCGAGCCGACGTGATCGGCATGATCGAGGATCGCCGGCGGGCATTCCGGGTGGGCGGCGACCGGCGCATCGGGGTACTGGGCCATCAGCTTGATCAATTCCTTCTCCGAAAACTGTTCGTGGACAATGCAGGTGCCTTCCCACAGCAGCATCTCGCGCCCGGTCTTGCGGGCCAGCCAGGCGCCCAGATACTTGTCCGGCGCGAACAGGATCGGCTTATCCTTGGGGATCTGGTTGATGATGGTCATGGCGTTGGTCGAGGTGCAGATAATATCGGAAAGAGCCTTGACCGCCGCCGAGCAGTTGACGTAGGTGATCGCCACGTGATCGGGGTGGGCTTTCCGGAACGCTTCGAATTTATCGGCCGGGCATGAATCCTCAAGGCTGCAGCCGGCGCGCATATCTGGCAGCACCACGGTTTTACCGGGCGAGAGAATCTTGGCGGTCTCGGCCATAAAGCGCACCCCGCAAAAGGCGATGACATCAGCGTCGGTGGCCGCCGCGGTCCTGGAAAGGTCGAGGCTGTCACCGACAAAATCGGCGATGTCCTGAATCTCCGGGTCCTGGTAATAATGGGCCAGGATGACGGCGTTGCGCATCTTGGCCAGCCGTTTAATCTCCGCCGCCAGGTCGAGGGCCGGATCGATCCCGCCGACCCTTTTTTCAAGCGGGGCGTCGCGGGGGATATATGCCTGGGCGGTCATGTCAGTTCACCTCAAAACCTTTGCCTTGTAATATAGTCTTGAAGTCCTCCGATTTCAAAAAATCAAGGAATTTTTTTGTCTTACCAGAATTAGATTGTTTCACCGCAACCGCCCAGTACAGGATGGGCGAGTGTGACTCTTCGGGGATTTCCGAAAAAATTGTCATTATTTCAGAAGAAAGGGCATCTGTTTTATAAATAATTCCGATATCTATGTTTCCCGTTTCCAAAATTCTTAATGCATCTCGTGCACTGGTTGCGGGAATGATTTCTTGTCTAATTTTTTCTGGAAAGCCAATATTTTCCATAGCCTCTAAAGCATATTTTCCCAAGGGGACATAGGCGGGATCGCCTGTTATGATAGGTCCCATGGGCTCAATAACTTTGGCTTTCAAATAATAGTGTAAGGCAGTGGCCCAAACCAGCCGGTTGCGGGCAATCTTGACCGGATCACCTTCATAATATCCGCCCTCGGCCAGGTAATCGAGCCACACCGCATCGGCGGTGATGAAGACATCGGCCGGGGCGCTCCGGGCGATCTGGCGGGCCAGGGTCGAGGAGGCGGCCTCGACGATAATGATATCGAGGCCGGTTTTTCCCTCGATGAATTCTTCCTGCTCATGCAGTACCCAGGCAAAGCTGGAGGCGGCGAAAACGGTGAGCTGGTTTTCCCGCTCCTCATCCCCCTGGCCATAGATGAGAAAAACCGCCAAAAGGACCAAAAGTCCTGAAAAAGAAATGGCTGATATTTTAAAATTTTTCATGTGCCGTTGTTACCGGAAAAAGTTCCGCCCGTCTCAAACTTTGGAAATTGGAGATCATTTTTCATCTCCCCCTTTATTCCCTGGCTTGGCCTGATGGGCCCGGCTGTGCGCTCGCCTTCCTTTATCAAAGGACAGCTGAAAAGCGCGGGAAATTCCTATTGTATCCCGGCCTTTCAACCCCGGTCTTTAATCGACCCGGCCCCACATGGTCCGGGTCAGCTTGATCTTGGGCTTCAGGCGTTCTCCCCCGCCGGCCAGCAGGAAGATGACCGCGGCGGCGATAAACGGGGCCTGGGCCAGGAAAATTCCCAGCGCTGGGCCGATCGCCGTTACCAGGGCCAGATTGACCCAGAGATGCCAGCCGATAGTGGCCAGCGCCAGCGCGCCTGAAAACCTCGGGGCCAGGCCGAGAAAGATCATTATTCCCGCCGCCAGGGTCAGGTACGGGTGGGTTGAATATGTTGGCAGGCCAAAAACCAGGTCGCTGGCGGCCGCGCCCAGGAACAGGAAAGAAAGCCCCAGCCTGATCTGGACGCCAATCGTGTCCCATTTCAGGTTTTTCGGGATCAGCCCGGGAAGGTGAAATCTGTGGTCGATGCTGTGACTGCCGGGTCCGATATTGGCCAGCACGGCAAAAAGCATGATCAGGGCCAGACTGCCGGCGCCGGCGACCGGTCCGCCCAGCGCCTGGAAATCGCTCGCGAAAAAAATCCAGGGCAGGGCCTCGTAAAGACCGGTCAGCCAGGGAACCAAATACAAAAAGGCGAACAGGGCGCCATAAAACCTGACCCAGAACCCGGCGAAAATAAAGATTGCCGCCGTCAGGCTAAGACCCAGAGAGGCCCTGAGAAGATTGACCGGGGTAACATAGTCCCCCAGAATATAGGAGCTGAAAACATCTTTCAAAATTCCCTTGATGCCCAGCGCCGCCAGCACCGCGTCAGCCGAATGATCCCCCGCCTGGTAGACGCCGATCAAACCCCAGCCGACGCCGAGCAGGGCGAGCCCCAGCCCGGCGCGCATAATCTGGGCAATCTGATCAATCTGTTCAGCCGACAGCCGGACCGTTTTCGCCATGGTTTGTCCCTCAATTCAACACAGGAATATTGGCGCATTATGAATATGAAGTAAATGGCCCGGGGATAGGTCTTGTTTTATCTTCCCCGGGGTTGAACAGTTTGGTCACCCATAAAGGAATTAAGGCCACAGTTGGCGCTGCCAAGATTATTGCAGGTTCCCCTTAAGTTGAAGGACAGATACATCTGACTAAAATTAAAGCCGCCAATCCGTGCGGGAATGTCGTTCAGTTCCCAGTCAAAAGTATAGGTAATCTGGCTGGCGCTGGCGCGCGCCAATTTTTTGCCAAGTTTTTTTCCGGCATACTCCCGCAGGTGCCGCAGGATCGCCTCGCCGCCGCCAAACAGATCCGAATGCCACTCATAGACCAGCGGAACCACAAGGCCTTTTTTGCGTGAGACATTTATGGTGTTTGAGGCATTGATGTACTGGCGGCAATTTTGCTCCAACAGGGCGTACACGTTTTCCCCGGTAAAGGCCTGGTTCATCAGGAATGGCCCTCCCTTGGCGCCGTAAAATAACCCATATAGCACCCTGGGGTCCTGCCAGCCGCTGGAAATAATTTCCTCGATATCGCGGATTGAAAGCAGCTTCCATTCCACCCAAACCTTCTTGGTGGTCCATTCAGAGGCTTTGGTATTTGTTCCGTAATAGAGGTCCTTCAAATTGTTTTCCTCGATCGGCGTGTGGAAAAAAATCGTGTGAAGAACCAGAGCGTTTCTCAAATTCAGCCAATAGGCCAATTGTGCGTCCCGGTTCAGTTTTGAAACCTCGACCTCCCACATTTTCTGGATGTAAATTTCCAGTACAAAAAGAATCTGATCAAACTCCCGCTTGATTAATTTGTAGGGGACGTAGTTGATATCCATGCCTTTTTTCATCCTGGGCTCGCGCAGGGTGCGGCTTTTTGAAGTTTGATTGTTAGCGATTTCCAGAATGGTCTGGCGTTCCAGCACCACGGCGCCGAGAATAAGCGACCAGTCACTGTGATCAACACCTTGGACGGCGGCCGTATCCTGCTCGGCCAGGGCCGGGAGGGACAGGGCAAAAAAGCAGCAGAACAGGACCAGGACTTTTTTCACGGGCAAACCTCTCAAATAACCGCCAGCTAAAAATAGCAAATAATGCCCAATAACACAATCAATGACTTAAAGACCGGCAATGACTTAAAGACCGGCAATGACTTAAAGACCGGCAATGACATAAAGACCGGAACCGGGATACGAATCGTAAGGCCGTGATGTTTCGGAGGCAAGTTTTCGTTTTTATTAAAATTTGTCCTTTTCCAGTATTTGTAGTAGCTTTTTCGCGGGTGTTTCGAGGGGGGAATATTCCCCTTTATTTTGTTTGTGTAACATAGACGGCAATAACCAAGAGGAGAGACAATATGTCGGCTTTACTATCACACGTATATGAAAATAAAGCGCAAAACGTTTTTGTCAAAAAGCGTTCTATCGCCTTGTCCAGACAAGAGATCAGGACACAGTTGTTCGCCCTGGTCGACCCTGAGACGGTGTTGACAATTCCCCGTAAGGAGCTGCTTGATCAGGTTTCTTTCGTGGCGGGGGAGCTGTTGCGGCGAAATTCGATTGAAATGCACAACGGGGAAATGGCCGCGTTTGCAGAAGCTCTGGCCGATGATCTGGTCAGTGCTTTCTCGGGGAAATATTCGCTCAGGCAAAAATTGATTTAAGCGCGCCTGAGATTTAAGGATTTAAAAGGCGCCGCCCTCCTTCGCTCCTTCGGAGCTTCGAGGGGCACTCCTGTTCGCAATTCAAGGCTCCTTAGGGCGTACGGCAGTCCCCCTTCGCTCCTTTGGAGCTTCGGGCGACAACTCCTTCGCCCAAGATGCGTTTTCGGGTGGCCAGCCACCCGAAGCCCGCAGGGCGAAGGGTGGTCGGGGAGAGAGGATTCGAACCTCCGGCCCCTGCCTCCCGAAGGCAGTGCTCTACCAGGCTGAGCTACCCCCCGACATGTTTGGAATATTGCAAAGGCGCGCCTTTATAACGCCGAAGTTCCGGCCCCGCAAGGGGGTGAATTGGAAAAACTCAATAAGCCCTGTTGACGCAAAAATCGACAATCCCGAGCAGGGCGGATTTAGCCTCGGAGCCGGGGAACAGCGCCAGCGCGTCGCGCGCTTTTGCGCCGAAGTGGCGGGCGCGGTCGACGGTATCGCTCAGGGTGTTGTGTTTGTTAAGACAGGCCATCGCCCGGGCCAGGTCCTGATCTTTGGGATGCTCCCCCTCCATCACCCGTTTCCAAAAGGTGCGCTCGGCCTTGCCGCCGCGGTTATAGGCCAGGATAATCGGCAGGGTGATCTTGCCTTCCCGGAAATCGTCGCCGACGGTCTTGCCGAAAACCGCTTCCTTGGCCGAATAATCCAGCGCGTCATCGATCAGCTGAAAGGCGATGCCGAGGTTCTTGCCAAAGGAACGCAACGCCCGTTCCTCTTTCGCCGGCCGCTCGGCGACCACCGGTGCGATCTCACAGGCGGCCGCGAACAATTCCGCCGTCTTGGCGTTGATCACATCCATATAGGCATCTTCGGTGGTCTCGACATTATTGGTGGTCAAAAGCTGCATAACCTCGCCCTCGGCGATCACCGAAGAGGCCCTGGAAAGGATTTTCAAAACCTTCAGGGAACCGTCGGCGACCATAATCTCAAACGCCATGGAAAACAGGAAATCGCCCACCAGGACGCTCGGTTTGTTGCCCCAGATGGTGTTGGCGCTGTCCTTGCCGCGGCGCAACTCGCTTTGATCGACAACATCGTCGTGCAACAGCGTCGCGGTGTGGATAAACTCGACGCACGCCGCCAGGTGGCAATGGCGCTCCCCCTCATAGCGGACCATTTGCGCCGCCGCCAGGGTCAGCATCGGCCGCAGCCGCTTGCCGCCCGAGGCGATCAGATGGCCGGCCAGCTGCGGGATCAGCACCACCGGGCTCTCCATCATCTTGAGGATGGTGGCGTTGACCTTGTTCATATCCTCCGCGACCATCGCCTGGAGAATGCTCAGGGCATCGCCGGTGGCTTTCTTGCCCCGGCTTCCGGTTGGGTCGAGTTTAAGAATGTTGCTCAATGAAGGTACTCCATTCCCGGTTTGGCCCCCGCCATGAGATCCAAACCCTGTTTCGATCATAAAAGGCTCTTTTGTTGACGGCAAGAGGCTCTTTATCTGTTAAACTTAATAAATAAGGTCATAACCTTAAATATTTAAAGGATCGTTAGCCTTATGAAAGAGCTGTTTCGCACCAATAACCCGGTGGTGATTTCCTACGTCAGCCACCTCCTGGAGGGGGCCGGCCTGGAAGCATTCATCATGGATACCAACGCCAGCATCCTGGACGGGTCGGTCGGCGTTCTGCCGCGCCGTATTATGGTTATCGATGATGACCTGGAAAAAGCCCGGGCCCTGTTGCGCGAGGCCAACCTGGAACATGAAATCAAACCCTGACAAACGTGAAGCTGACCTGCTGAAGGATCTGGAGAAGCAGGGCTTGGGCCCGTTGACGGTGGATGATTTTCTGGGCGGCAAGGTGCGCCTGATCCAGCTGAAGGAGGGCTACCGGGCCGGCATGGATGCGGTTCTTCTGGCCGCCAGCATCCCGGCTCTCTCCGGCGACCGGGCACTGGATATCGGGGCCGGGACGGGCGGGGTCGCGATTTGCCTGGCGCGCCGCTGCCGGGGGGTGACGGTAGACGGATTGGAAATTCAGGACAGCCTGGTATCCCTTGCGGACAAAAACATCGCCCTGAACGGCCTTGCCGGTAAAGTGGTGATTCACCAGGGATCGGTGGTCGCAGACCCGCAAGACATTCCTGAAAATTTTTATCACCATGTGTTTGCCAACCCGCCCTATCTGGAAGGCGGCCAGGCGATCGCACCGCCGGCAAAATCAAAGGGCATTGCCTATGTTGAAGGTGAGGCGGCGCTGGAAGACTGGGTGAAATTCGCCCTGTCAAAAGTCAAGAACAAAGGCACTTTAACCTTTATTTTCCGGGCCGACCGGATGCATGAAATTTGCCGCCACCTTTATGGCCGGGCTGGCGAGCTGGTTATTTTTCCGTTGTGGCCGCGCGTTGGCCAGCCCGCCAAACGGGTCATTATCAGGGCCAGAAAAGGCCTCCACGGGGGCGCCACGATCGCCCCCGGCTTGGTACTTCACGGAACCGAAGAACGCTATTCGAGGCAAGCGGAAGCAGTGCTTCGCGAAGCGAAGATGATCGATCTCGCCCAATACCATCGCGCTAAAAAAGCCTAAGTGTAATTGCAAATAAGTTGCTAACGTCTTACATAAGCGAATGAAATCTGATTTTAAGGAATTTTTATGCGCCAGAAACTGATCGCCATTTACCGCGCCTTCAAGGGCGACACCGCCGGAAATATCGCGGTGCTGCCGCTCCATGGCCCGATCATGGCGGGCAAGCGGGGGCGCCAGGGCATCAACCTGGAAAACACCGAAAAGCTGATCGCCAAGGCGTTTTCGCTGCCCTCCTTGAAAGCGGTGGCGCTGACCATCAACTCGCCCGGCGGCTCGCCGGTGCAATCGGCGCTGATCATGCAGCGGATCCGCGACCTGGCGGTCAAGAAGGATGTTCCGGTGATCGCCTTTACCGAGGACGTGGCGGCCTCGGGCGGCTACATGATCGCGCTCGCGGGTGATGAGATTATCGCCCACCCGGCGTCATTGGTCGGCTCGATCGGGGTGCTCTACGCCGGTTTCGGGTTCCAGAATGCGATCAGGAAACTGGGGATCGAGCGCCGCCTCCATACCGCCGGCAAGAACAAGTCCTTCCTGGACCCGTTCATCCCGGAGAAAAAAGCCGACCTCGAACGGCTCAAGACGCTGCAAAAAGACCTCCACAAATATTTCGTCGCCCTGGTCAAGGAACGGCGCGGCAAGCGCCTTAAAGGGAGCCAGGCCAAGGTGTTCTCGGGCGATGTCTGGACCGCTGAAGAGGCCAAAAAACTGGGTATCATCGATGGCATCGGTGAAATGCGCAGTACTCTCCGGGAACGCTTTGGCGCGGATGTGCGGATCTTGAGGATCAGCCCGCCGAGGCCGCCGTTCGCCTCGCTGTTCGGCATGCGCCGCGGGCGGGATGGTGCCGAGGCCGACCTCAGCCTGTTTTCCGCCGATGATGTGCTTTCCGCCATCGAAGCCCGGATGATGTGGAACCGCTGGGGTTTGTAGAAAGATGTCATACCCGCGCAGGCGGGTATCCGGCAAATGTTGATGCCACGCACAAGCACTGAAAAAAAACAAAAGACCAGACCCCTGCCTTCGCAGGGGTGACAACATTAAAATTAATCCTCTTTTCTATCCTTGAACTGGCGTTTCAGGTGCTCGAATGAGCGTTTGATGGCCTTGCCGGTAAATTCCAGCTCCGCGCCGAGCCGGTCCATCTCATCGGCAAGGTTTTCCTTAATACCTTGATAATCGACCCCCATGTCATCCATGAAGCGGCCGAAATCGCTCTCGAACTCCTTCATGTTCGATTTGACGGTTTCCTTCTGATCCTCCAGCAGCCGGTCGATCCGGTTGAGTTCTTTTTCAAATTCCGCCAGCCGTTCGTCGACGCTTTTGCCCTCAAGTCTGTCTTTTTTCATTTTTTCCCTCGCTTTTTTGAAATTTTTGATTCTAGTGCACGGTTCATCCTGATATAGGTATCAAGGACGCGATTATGAAGAGGGGGACCCCACCTTGGCTGCCGCTAAAACAAAAAAAGCGCCGTCTTTCCAGGACTTGATTTTGCGCCTGCAAACCTTCTGGGCGGGGAAGGGCTGCGTGATCCTGCAGCCCTACGACGCCGCGATGGGGGCCGGCACTTTTCATCCCGCCACGCTCCTGCGCGCTTTGGGCAAAAAACCCTGGAAGGCCGCCTTTGTCCAGCCGTGCCGCAGGCCGGCCGACGGCCGCTATGGCGAGAACCCCAACCGGCTGCAGCATTACTACCAGTTCCAGGTGATGCTCAAACCCTCGCCCGGCGACATCCAGGACCTGTATCTGGAAAGTCTCGGCGTGCTTGGGATCGACGCCAAAAAACATGACATCCGGTTTGTCGAGGACGACTGGGAAAGCCCGACGCTGGGCGCCTGGGGGCTCGGCTGGGAGGTCTGGTGCGACGGCATGGAGATTACCCAGTTTACCTATTTCCAGCAGGTCGGCGGCTTTGACTGCGACCCGGTCTCGGGCGAGCTGACCTACGGGCTGGAGCGCCTGGCGATGTACGTCCAGGGGGTCGATAACGTCTTCGACCTCGATTTCAACGGCGCCGGGGTTACTTACGGCGATGTCTTTCTGGAAAATGAAAAGCAGTTCTCGGCCTATAATTTCGAGCATGCCGACACCAAAATTCTCATGCGGCACTTCAAGGACGCCGAGGCCGAGTGCGCCAGCCTCCTGGAGGCCCAGCTGCCGCTGCCCGCCTACGACCAGTGCATCCAGGCCAGCCATTTGTTCAATCTGCTCGATGCCCGGGGGGTCATTTCGGTGACCGAGCGGGCCGCCTACATCAGCCGCGTCCGGGCGCTCGCCAAGGGCTGCTGCCAGGCCTACCTGACATCCATAGGGGAGCTATAGGTGGCTGATCTTCTGCTGGAATTGTTTTCGGAGGAAATCCCCGCGCGTATGCAGCCGCGCGCGGAGGAGGATTTGTCTATTCTACTGACTCTACTGCTAATAAATACTGGGATAAAGTCTCATCCTATCAACACCTATTGTACTCCAAGACGCTTAACTGCTCATGTTTCAGAATTACCTCTTGCCCTACCGGATATAAATGAAGAGCGTCGCGGCCCCAAGGTCAGCGCGCCCGAGCAGGCAGTGCAAGGGTTTTCAAGAGGCATCGGGGTCGATCCCAAAGACCTGATCCAGAAAGACGGCTACTACTACGCCAGGATTGAGCAAAAAGGAGAAGCCACGGTTGACGTTCTGGCAAAAGCGCTACCCAACTTGATCGCCAAATTCCCCTGGCCGAAATCGATGCGTTGGGGGTCCAGAAAATTCCGCTGGGTGAGGCCGTTGCATTCGATCCTGTGTATTCTTGACGGCAAGGTGGTGACATTCGAGGTCGATGGGGTGAAATCTGGCAATACGACCCAAGGGCACCGGTTTCTCTCCGAAGGGTCATTTGCGGTCAAGGATTTTGCCGATTACAAGCATCAACTCAATAAACACCACGTTATGCTGGACCGGAAAGATCGCCAAAAGGTCATTTTGGCAGAGGCGGAGAAAATAGCACAGAAACAAGGGCTTAACCTGGTTTCGGATGAGGGATTGTTGAGCGAGGTGGCGGGACTGTTGGAATGGCCTTTTGTGCTGATGGGCTCATTCGATAAAGCTTTCCTCGACGTTCCAGAAGAAGTGCTGATGTCGGAAATGCAACACCACCAAAAGTATTTTCCATTGAAAAAAGGGAATAAACTGGCGCCAAATTTTATCTGTGTTTCGAATATCCCGGGGACCAACGGCGGCAGGGCGATTGTGGCGGGGAATGAACGGGTTTTGTCGGCCCGGCTTCATGATGCCAAGTTTTTTTGGGATCAAGACCGGAAAGTGAAATTGGAAGACCGGTTGCCCAAACTGAAAGAAATCGTTTTTCACGAAAAACTCGGCACGGTGGCCGAGCGCTCCGGCCGGATCGAAAAGCTGACCGGTGAGATTGCCGCTTTCGTTCCCGGGTGCGACAGGAAAAAAGCGATGCGTGCTGCGAAACTGGCAAAGGCCGATCTGGTTTCCGGAATGGTCGGCGAGTTTCCCGACCTCCAAGGCATAATGGGCGGCTATTACGCTTTAAAGCAAGGCGAGGGTGAAGATGTAGCCAACGCCATCCGCGACCAGTATTCCCCCAAAGGGCCGGAAGATGCCTGCCCGACCGCCCCGGTCTCAGTGGCGCTGGCGTTGGCCGATAAAATTGAAATTCTGACCTCCATGTTCGGGATTGGGGAAAAACCGACCGGATCAAAAGACCCGTACGCGCTGCGCCGTGCGGCGCTAGGAGTGATCCGGTTGCTCGTTG
>JADFJJ010000045.1 GCA_022566215.1 Pseudomonadota bacterium
GACAGGCGGAGGGGAGAGGAGACGCTGTTGAAGGGCTCTAGCCTAATCCCCTCTCCCTAGCTTGTCCGCCATAGCCTTAGCGTCGGCGGAATGGGAGAGGGTAGGGTGAGGGTGACAAAACAATAAATGGCCGTTAGGAAAGCCGCGTCAGCGCCGCTTCGAGTTTTTCCTTGGCCGCGAGTTCGGCATCCAGCCGCTCCTTGGTCTCCAGAACCACCGCCTCGGGCGCCTTGGCGGTAAAGCCCTTGTTCTTGAGGCGTCCTTCGAGCGCCTTGATTTCCCTCAAAGCGGTGGCGATGGCCTTCTCAAGCCGCGCCTGCTCCGCTGCGATATCGATCACGCCTTCAAGCGGCAGGATGAAGGTGGCTTCGCCGACCAGAATCTGGATCGCTTTTTCCCCCGAATGGCCGCCAACCTTCAGGCCTTCGACCCGGGCCAGGCGCTCAATCAGCGGGCGATAGGCCTTGAGCCGGGCGGCGGTGCCCTGGTTGGCGCCGGTGACGTAGGCCGGAACCCTGGCCCCGGCCGGGACGTTGACCTCGGCCCGTGAGGAACGGATTCCGGTCACTACATCGATCAGCCAGTTGATGTCGGCCCCGGCTGCCTCATAAGACGGCATGGCGGCGGCATCAGGCCATGCACTCAGGATCAAATCGGCCTTCCGTTTTACCCCGAAAGCCTGCCACAGTTCTTCGGTGATAAACGGCATGAAGGGGTGCAGCAAAGTAAGGATATTGTCCAGCACCCACGCGGCGGTCTTTTGGGTTTCCGCCTTGGCGGCCTGGTCATCGCCCATCAGCACCGGCTTCGAGAGTTCCAGGTACCAGTCGCAGAAGGTCCCCCAGGTGAAGCGGTAAATGGCCCCGGTCGCCTCGTTGAAGCGGTAGGCCTCGAGCGATTTGGTGACTTTTTCGGCACATCTTTTGGTTTCGCCGATGATCCACTGGTTGACAGTGTTTTTAGCACCGGCCGGATCGAAGCCCGCCGCATCCACCGCGCCGTTCATTTCGCAAAATCTAGCCGCGTTCCAAAGCTTGGTGGCGAAGTTGCGGTAGCCCTGGACGCGGGATTCCGAAAGCTTGATGTCCCTCCCTTGCGTTTCCATCACCGCCAGGGTGAAGCGCAGCGCATCGGCGCCATACTTGTCGATAAACTCAAGAGGGTTGATAACATTTCCCTTGGCTTTGGACATCTTGGCGCCCTTTTCATCCCGCACCAGGCCATGAAGATAAACAGTGTGGAAGGGCACTTCCTTCATAATATGAAGCCCGTCCATCATCATCCGGGCGACCCAGAAAAACAGGATATCAAAGCCAGTAACCAGAACCGAGCCAGGGTAATAGCGCTTAAGATCTGCGGTCTCCCCGGGCCAGCCGAGGGTCGCGAACGGCCACATGGCAGACGAGAACCAGGTATCGAGCACATCCTCATCCCTGGTCAGCCTTACGCCCTTGCCCGCCAGAGCTTGTGCCTCCTTTTCGGTCTCGGCAACAAAGCAGGTTCCATCCTCAGCGTACCAGGCGGGGATGCGGTGGCCCCACCATAGCTGCCTGGAGATGCACCACGGCTGGATGTTGCGCATCCATTCAAAATAGGTTTTCTCCCAGGTTTTCGGGACGATTTTGGTGCGCCCATCCTCGACCGCCTTGATCGCGGGCTGGGCCAAAGTTTTTGCATCGACGTACCACTGGTCGGTCAGCCACGGCTCGATCAAAACGTTTGATCTGTCGCCAAACGGGGCCATGATTTTCTTCGGCTCGATCTTATCCACCAGCCCCAGCGCTTCCAGGTCGGCGACCACTTTTTTGCGCGCCTCGAACCGGTCCAGCCCCTGGTAGGCCTTGGGCGCGTTCTGATTGATGACGCCGTGCTGGTCCAGAATATTGATCATCGGAAGATCGTGGCGCTTGCCGACATTAAAGTCGTTAAAATCGTGCGCCGGGGTAATCTTGACCGCACCCGAGCCCTGCTCCGGATCGGCCCATTGATCGGCGATGATCGGGATCTCGCGCCCGGTCAAGGGATGGGCGACCATCTTGCCGACCAGTTTTTTGTAGCGCGGGTCTTTGGGGTGAACGGCGACCGCGGCATCGCCCAGCATGGTCTCGGGCCGGGTGGTGGCGACGACGATGAATTTTTTCGGATTGTCTTTCAGCGGGTATTTCAGGTGCCAGTAAAAGCCGTCAATCTCGCGCTGTTCCACCTCCAGGTCGGAGATCGCAGTCAGCAGTTTCGGGTCCCAGTTGACCAGGCGCTTGTCCTTGTAAATTAATCCTTCATTGTACAGGTCGACAAATTTTTTCCGGACCGCCTTGACGAACCCCTGATCCATGGTAAAGCGCTCTCTGGACCAGTCGCAACTGGCGCCAAGACGCCTGAGCTGGTTAAAAATCAAGCCGCCCGACTGGTCCTTCCATCGCCACACCCGTTCAACAAACTTTTCGCGCCCCAGATCCCGGCGCTTGACCCCTTCTTCATCGAGCTGGCGTTCGACCACCATTTGGGTGGCGATGCCGGCGTGGTCGAGGCCAACCTGCCACAAGGCATCCTTGCCGCGCAGCCGCTCAAAGCGGATCAGGGCGTCCTGGATGGTGTTGTTCAGGGCATGGCCGATATGCAGTGAGCCGGTGACGTTGGGCAGCGGGATGACGATGGTATAGGGTTCGGCGCCTTTGCGCTGGCCGCACCGGAAGGCGCCGGAGGATTCCCAGTGTTTATACCATTTCCCTTCAATTCCTGAGGGATCGTATGTTTTATCCAAAGACATGGGAAATCTTTAGCGGGGTTCATGTTAAAAGAAAACCCCGTTAAGCGGGAATAACGATGCTTTCGAACCAAAGGCCGGGTTTTTGCCCTCTGCACCCCAAAAAAGGCAGAACCTTTCCCCCTTATTTTAGTCAAATACCCGGAGATGAAGCGTGGCACACTTTATTGGTGTAAATTCAATATAAGTTACTTCTTTACATATAATGATAATACTAATTATTATACCATCAACGTAATATTTATATAATTAATGCTTTATTAAGAGAGTATTATTGTCCTATTAATCAAATTTGTGTAATTTTATTTCTGATAAATAAAAAATAAGTGGAAGACTGTTTTGACCGACAAAAAACCTCCAAAACTATTTCAGCTCAAAGACCTGGACCAGTACCGGCGCACGGTCCTGGATACCATGGTCGACGGCCTGGTGGTGATCGATGAAAAAGGGATTGTTCTGAATATTAACAAGGCCGGCGCTGAAATGTTCGGTTATTCCGTGGAAGACGTCATTGGCAAAAGCGTCAATATGCTGATGACCAAACCGGATCATGATCACGACAATAATTATCTGGAGCAATACCTGAAAACCGGACCAGACAAAATCACTGGCAAGGGTCTAAGAGAAATAACGGGTAAAAAGAAAGACGGCGCCAAAATTGATCTGGAAATTGCCGTCGGCTCTCATGAAGAAGATGGTGGGACAATCTTTGTCGGTTCACTGCGCGACATTACCAAACGCAAGGAAGCCGAGGCTACATTTTCCGAATTACAATCAAGACTGCAGCTGATTACAGACAACACAACAGATATCATCATCCTCCGCGAGGCAACCGGGAAAGTTCTTTATGTCAACCCCTCTTTTGAGCGGCAGCTGAAATACAGCATCAAAAAAGATCTGGGAAATATTTCCCTGGAAGATATTTTACACCCCGACGACCGTGAGACTTACATAGAAAACTGGAAGAAAACGGTTTTTGGCGAAGGTGCCCCGTTTAGCGCCGAGGTTCGCCTGAGAACCGCCGATGGTAAATATATTTGGTTTGAAGGGCATAGCCAGCCGATAAAAAATGACGCCGGGAAGGTTACTTCCGCTGTCACCGTCGCCCGCGACATCACCAAGCGCAAAGAGGCCGAAGCCGCCTTCGAAGAATTACAGAAAACATTGAAACTGATCGCCGATAACACCACCGATATTATTACCCTCCGGGACGCGAACGGGAAACTTCTTTACATTTCCTCCTCCGCCGAGCGGGAACTGAAATACAAAAAGGAAGATTTTATCGGAACCCTGCGCTGGCAGGATATCATTCACCCTGATGACCGGGATGCTTACCTGTCGCTCTGGAAACAAAGGGTTCTTGTGGAGGGAAAACCCCTGACGGCGGAAATGCGCATGAGGGATGGTGACGGGATTTACCACTGGTACGAAAGCAACAGCCGACCGGTCAAGAATGAGGCCGGGGAGGTTGAATACGTGGTAACCGTCGCCCGCAACATCCACGAACGCAAGGAAGTTGAAGAGACCTTAAGGAAACATGATCGGTTTCTGGAAATCACCAGGGAAACCATGGTTGACGGCCTGGTGGTGATCGATGAAAAAGGGACTGTCCTTTCGGTCAACAAGGCCTGCGCCAAAATTTTCGGATATTCCGAAAAAGAGATCGTTGGCAATAACGTCAACATGCTGATGAACCGGCACGATAAAAAGCACCACGACGGGTACATTGCCAAACACCTGAAAACCGGCGAGGCCAAAATCATCGGACGCGGGCCCCGCGAGATTACTGGCATAAAAAAAGACGGCTCGGAAGTGGTTCTGGAACTGGCGGTTAATTCCCATAAGGAGAAGGATGGAGAGACAATCTTTGTCGCCTCGCTGCGCGACATTACCCAGCGCAAGGAAACCGAGGCCGCTTTCCTTGAGTTACAGGAAAAACTGCGCCTGATCACGGAGAACGCCACCGATATTATTTCCTTACGCGATTCATCGGGGAAAATGATTTATCTCAGCCCCTCGTTCGAGCGCCAGTTGAAATACGACCCCAAGGACTATCTGGAACAAGCCGCCTGGAAAACCGTGATGCACCCGGATGACCGGGAAACTTTCATGAAAGAGTGGAAGAAAACGGTTTTTGAAAAAGGCCTCCCGTACACTTCCGAACATCGTCTGAAAACCGCTGAAGGTGATTACCTGTGGTTCGAAAGCCAGAGCCGGCCGGTTAAGAATGAGGCCGGAGAGGTGACTGCCTGTGTCTCTATCTCGCGCAACATTTCGGAGCAGCGCGAAATGCAAGAGCAATTGCGCCAAGCCAAGAAAATGGAGGCGATCGGCCAGCTGACCGGCGGGGTGGCGCACGAATTTAACAATATCCTGACCACAATCCTGGGCAGTCTGAGAATTTTTGAGGCCATAGAGATGGATGAAGAGACACGCGAATGTCTGAAATATACCATTGAGGCCTCCAAAAAAGGAGCAATGCTGACAGAACAATTGCTCAAGTTCTCCAGGAAAGAGAAACTTGCGCCTGAAACCCTGAACCTGAATGACTTTTTTAGGGATATAAATCCCATGCTGGAAATTACGGTGGGTAAAAACATCGCCTATAAATTCCAACCGGCCCGGAAAAACATTTTTATCCATGTTGACCGGCACGAACTTGAAGACACCCTGCTGGGTCTTTTCAACAACGCTAAAGAGGCTACAGAGCGGGCCGGCGGAACGGTTAAGGTGGAAGTGAGCCATGCTGAAATAACCAAAGGGTCCAGGATCAGCAACAACGTTCCGCCCGGGGATTATTGTCTGATCACCGTTTCCGATACCGGTTCGGGGATGTCCGAAGATGTTCTCGAAAAGGCGCTTGATCCGTTCTTCACCACCAAAGCCGTTGGCGAGGGCGCAGGGTTAGGCCTGAGTTCGGTTTACGGATTTGTCCAGCAATCAAAGGGGTTTTTAAAAATCGACAGCAAACCCGGCCTGGGAACCTCGGTGCACATGTATTTCCCGGTGGTAAAAGAAAAACCGAAAACGGAACCCGCAGATGCAGCAAAACCGCAAAAAGAAAAAGCTTCCAGCGCAACGATTTTGTTCGTCGAGAGTGATAACAAAAAAATTCTGCTGGCCACCAAGGCGCTCGGGCCGCTTGCCGGCGCGGTCCTGACCGCCCGGAGCCTGGCGGAGGCCAGCAAGATCATCAAGGGTCAGCCGGATATTTCCCTGCTGATCACCCAAATGACAATGGATGGCGAAGATACCGGCCCGGAATTGGTCCAGGAATTCAGGAGTAAATTCAAAAAAGGAAGAATCCTTCTTGTTGCAAGTCACCCCGACAAAGCCCAGGCGCTGATTAAAAAATCCTCCCGGATTGGTGACGTCCTGGCCAGTCCCTACTCCTTGAGCAGCCTGATTATCAAGACCGACAATTTGTTGAAAACGCTGACCCTTTAGGTCATTTAGGGCTTCAGCCACTGGTCCAGCCAGCGGAGCACTTCGCGGTGCCACTGGAGCGAATTGGCCGGGCCTATGACCCAGTGGTTCTCATCCGGAAAATACAGAAACCGGCTTGGGATGCCGCGCCGCTGCAGAGCCGTGAAAGCGCCGATGCCTTGAGTGATGGGAACCCGGTAGTCTTTCCCGGAATGGATCACCAGCATCGGCGTTTGCCACGCATCGACGCCCAGGACCGGGTTGAACGCCTCGTGGCTGGCCGGGTCTTCATAATAGGGCCGGCCGCCGAACCCTTCCTCAAGATAACCGATGATATCGCCGGAGTAGTATTTCATGCGGTTATCAAACATGCCGTCGTGGTTGACCAGACACCTGAAGCGTCTCGGCCAGGCGCCCTCGATCAGGTTCACCATATAACCGCCGAAGGAGGCGCCCAGCGCACACACCCGTTCCCCGTCCAGCCAGGGAAATTTTTCCAGCGCCGCGCTCAGCCCCAGCCGGTGGTCGGTCAGGGGCGCGCCGCCGCGGTCGCCGTGGATGCTCTCGACAAAATCCTGGCCGTAACCGGTGGAGCCGTGAAAATCGATAAAGACCACCGCATACCCTGCCCCGGCATAGGTTTGCGGGTTCCAGCGGAAGCTGAAATAATTGCCCATGGAAGCGTGGGGCCCGCCGTGAATAATCAGGGCGACCGGGTATTTGCGCCCGCGGCTGTAATCAACCGGGTGAACCACATAGCCGTAAACGGTATCACCGTGGGCGCCGGTGAAACTGAACTGCTCAAAATCGCCCATCCCGGTACTGGCCAGCCTTTCAGCATTGAGGTTAGTCAGCTGGCGCACAGCTCCATTCGCCAGCAGGTACAGGTTGGCCGGATGCTGTAAATCCGAACGGTCAAACACGACCCCAAAAGAGCTGTCCGCGATGGTCAGAAGCTGGCCGCCGCCGGCCAGCAGTTCAGGGGCGCCGCCATCCACTTTGCTATTTAGCGGCACCCGCCAGGCAACCCGTTCCCCCAAATGATCTGAAAGCGCCAGGATAAAGTTGGAGTCCCTGGTGAAGGTTATAGACACCGGGGAGCGGTCCCAGTCGCCCCCAAGGGTAATCACCTCGCCGCTTTTCAGGTTCATTAATTTGATCTTGTATTGCGCCGCCCAGCGCGCCGGCCCTTCGGTGGCCCGCCACGCCAGCCATTTGCCGTCCGGGGAGATGGCCGGGTCCTCATCTACGGCCAAATTATCACCGGTCAGGTTCTCAGGAGCCCGCCGGCCGCCGATGCGGACTTGGTAGATGTCGTAATTGACCGACCAGGATTCGTCCCTACCCTGCAGTTTGGTGGAAAAATATATGGTGCGGCCATCTGCGGAAAAGACATATTTAGCAACTTCGTTGGAGTAGGCGGGCACCTCGGCATTCAAGGGCTTGGTAACATTCCACGGCTCTTCTTCAATAACGCCGTCTTGAGTGAGTTTCGCCACCAGCAGCTGGGATTTTTGGCCGGTCCGCCATTGGTCCCAGTAACGGATAATGTGCTGGTCGTAAACGAGCCCCTTTTCGGGGTCTTTTTCGACCAGAATTGCCCTGTTTCTGGAGCATCCAAGCGTCAGGCAATCCGGATAAACAGCTGCGGTAAAAGCAATATGGCTGCCATCGGTTGAGATTTTAAATGAAGTAACTTCAACCGGAAAAGCGCTGACCTGGCGGGCCTCACCGCCCGCTAGCGGGATCACCCAGATTTGCCAGGCGCCGGTGCGGGCGGAAAGAAAATAAATGCTTTTTCCATCTTTCGACCATTGCGGGGCGGCGTCGTCTTCCTCGTGGTTTGTCAGGCGTCTGGGCCCGGCTGCAATATCTTTCAGGTCGATAACCCAAATATCGGTATACCCCTGGTTGGCCTCCATATCAGTCTCACGCAAGACATACGCCACAGAACCGCCATCGGGCGAAACCTCAGGCGTGAAAAGATGGTCGAGGCGGACCAGATCCTCGGCTGAAAAGGGGTGTTTCTCCTGTCCCCAAGCATGAAAACCCGTGAAGCTGAACAGTAATAAAAACAACAAGTTAAGGAGTTTCATGTAAATTTCCTGGTGTTCGGTAGTTAATTGTCAGAAATTTAGTCTTTGGTTCGTTTTTTGGCCAGTTCCTCGGCGGCGATTTTATTAACGATTTCAGCCAGGTGTTTATCCAAATAGTCCTGGAGTTTTTCTTTAAGCATGGACCTGACCAGCTCCTCAAGGGCATTATCCAAATCCAGGTCCTGAACCGGGCCGGGGGCCTCAGGCCGGGCCTTTTCGGGGGGTTTGCTTTGCTCCCCTTTGCCCTTCTCCGCCGGGATCGGCATTTGGATAACCCTGGGCTCTTCTCGCCGCCCCCCCTGATCCGGCGCCACCTCAGTCAGGATCAGGATATCCTGCTCCATTTTTTTGGCGGGCTTTTGACTGCGAGGCGGTTTCTGGGCGGCAGGTTTTCTGGTGGCAGGTTTCTTGGGCGGTGGTTTTTTCACCGGAGCGGATTTGGCGGCCGGTTTCTTTTGGATTTCCTTTTTTGCGGCTGGTTTGGCCTTCACCGCCGGTTTGGAGGATGTTTCTGCTACTCCGCCGTCATCAGCAATGATCTGCCGGATCGAGGACAGTATCTCGAGCGTCTCCGCATCTATTGCTTTAGGTTTCCGTGCCATACTGAAAACAGGTTTAGCCCAAAAACCAAGAGCCCGCAAAGGTTTTGCGGACCCCTGGTGTTTTTATGCCGGAGGGATCAGGGTTTATTGGTAATCCTTGGTGCCCCAGCCCCAGAATTTGTAGCGGACGTTTTTGTAGTTTTCCTCCGGATCATAAAGCTCGACCGGCAAATCCAGCGCGGCTGCGTTCAACTGGCCCAGCGCCTGCAGCACCGTAAAGCCCGCGACATACTCATTGCGCTGGGCGGTCACCAGACTGACACGCGAATTAAGCAGCGCTTGTTCGGCGTTCAGGACATCCAGAATTGTCCGCTGGCCGACGCTTTCTTCCTGGCGCACCCCTTCGAGAGCGATGGCATTGGCATCCACCGCAGACTGGTTCGAGGTGATTGAGGAAACCGAAGCCTGGTACTGCATCCAGGACGATTCGGTCTGGGCGCGAACCGCATAGTCGGCGGACAGCGTTTCAAGTATTCTTTGGCTTCTGATCTGTTTGTTCTGGCGGATGGTGGAATATTCCCTGCCGCCCTGAAAAATCGGGATAGTGATCTGGACCCCGGCGGTTTTTGTTTCAGCGACAATGCTTAACAGGCCACCCCCAAAGGTCTGGGAGCCGGTAAAGCGCGTGGCGGTCAGGAAACCGTTTGCGCTTGGAAGAAGCGCCCCCTTTGAGGAGCTGACGGCGTGGCGGGCGGCTTCTTCCTGATACATGGCAAAGTGGATCTGGGGATTCTGCTCAAGCGCCATAGCCCAAGCCTCATCTAAAGTTGAAGGTAGCGGCGGCATTCCGGGGGCGGGTTCAAGTGTGCCCGGGAACTGGCCGATCACCTGACGGTAGGTGGCGCGGCTGGTGGCCAGGTTGGCCTGGGAGGTAATCCGCAATGAAATAGCGCCGGCCAGGCTGGCCTCCGACTGGGCGACATCGGTGCGGGTAATCTCACCCACCTGGAAGCGGGCGTCCGAGGCCTCCTTCTGGCGGTTCAGCACCTGGACGTTGTTCTGGTTCAGGCCATAAATTGCCTCGTTGCTGAGGACATCCATATACGATGTCACGGCGTCCAAAAGAACCGTTTGTTCGGTGTTTAAAAGCTGGGCGCGGCCAGCCATCACCAGGGCGCGGGCCTGCTTGCGGTTATAAATCCTCTGGAAGCCATTGAACAGCGGCTGGTCAATCCGCACCTGCAGTGTGCGGTTAAATATTTTTTGGGGGCCTAATTGGGGGGTCTCAATTATTAACCGGTTACTGCGGTCGTAAAACACATTGCCGGCGACCGATGGCAGGGCCGCCAGGTTGGCCGCGGCGACAGTTTCATCGGTAGCCCGTAAGGCCGCCCGCTGGGCTCTGAGGTCCGGGTTGTTCTGATAGGCCATCGATAAGGCATCCTGCAAGGTTTCAGCCCCGGCCTGACCGGCAATACCCATCACCAGCAAAGCCGCGGCGGCAACGCCCAGCCGAACGCCTCTTTTCAGGGATTTCAGTGAAAACATAGTAAATTCCTCGCTTTTTGCCGTTTTAGTTTTTATTTTTATAAAAGTTCGACATATATCAATCTTATATATGTTATACGTTTCCCAGTTACAAACCCTTTTTTTATTTTTGATAAAATTTCAGGGCTTAAAAACTGAATTTCTTTTCCTTTTCAAAGCCGGGCAGCAGCGGCAGGTTGGCGTCAAAATGATCGTGCCCGCTGAACACTTCCCCGTTGCGCCTCACCAGATGTCCGCGCCCGACCCCGCCTTGGATCAGAACCGTGACCAGGCGGCCGCCATCTGCCAACTGGTCCAAAATATTCCCGGGAATTTCTTCCACCGCCCCGGCGATCAGAATCACCTGGTAGGGGCCTTGGCGGGAACATCCTTCGGTCAGTTTGCCTTCGATGACGGCGCCGTTTTCAATTTTCAGGTCCGCCAGAATTTCACCGGCGCGGGCCGCCAGTTTGGCATTTTCCTCAAGGCCCACCACCACGCTGGCGAGGTGTGAAAGCAGCGCGGTGGTAAACCCGGTTCCGCAGCCGATATCCAGAACCACATCGTCCGGGCCGACCGCCGCCAGTTCCATCAGGCGGGCCAGCACCATCGGCTCCATCAGATAGCGCCCCGGGGCAATCTCCAGGTCCTCGTCGACATAGGCGACCTCACGCAGCGCCTTGGGTACAAAAGCATCGCGGGGGGTGACCTCGAATGCTTCGATAATCTTGGGATTATTAACCTGATTGGGCCGGATCTGGCCGGCGATCATGGCGGTTTTTTGTTCCATCACATCTTGGCTCCGTTTTCTGCATCTCCTAATGGCGTTCTCTAGCAATTCCTGCCCGGTGTTTACAAGGACTTTCAGACGAATGCTTTCTTTGCTGCGATGAAAGTCCTTTGCTTTAGTTAGGCGCAAGAATCGTGCCAAAATCCCGGAATTCCGGTTTCCCTTTATTTTCAAGGCGTTAGAGGAAAAATAACGAGAGCGGCGGGTTCTGGTTGTCCGCTTCCGTTCAAAAAGTGTCCGAATCCGGACAGTGGCGGCGTTTTGCTTTATTCCGATTGAAGTGGGCTGGGCGCTTTGCTATATCCCGGTGGCATTAGGGGTTAATATGCTCTTACCTTGGGGCGCGGTGGCGGAGTGGCTACGCAGAGGACTGCAAATCCTTGTACCCCGGTTCAAATCCGGGCCGCGCCTCCAGCTTTTTACCTTTCAAAAACAAGGACTTAACAGAGTAACAATATTGCTATGGTAAAAACAACGTGTCGTATTCTAAATCATTCTAATTTGCTTTAAATTCAAGCACTTAGGTTTAAACACATTTATTTTATACGACATAATTACGACACGCTCGTTCTTTTTCCGTTCTTGTGGGCCATAACACCCCCCCCAGGGGCATTAAAGAATCACTTGCCCTGACTTGGCATTTAAAAGAAATATTTAGAAAAGAAGATCGGATTATCTCAGAAAATTGAACTCGGCCCAGTTTAAGAAAAGGAAAGGAAAGTGAGCCTGGCTAGGGGTGGAATTAAAGCTCAAGCCTGCGTAAAGCGGCCTTTATTTGACGTGCGGTGAATTCTGCCCCAAAAACACCCTTCCGTGCATCCTCCAGCTTGGCTTGATACTTCTTCGCGGCAGAGCGAATTTCCGCCGAACTCGCGGGACAGTGTTTCTTTATCACGCCCCCGGCCCTTTCGATTCGTTTCAGGTCAGCCTCAATTGTGGCAAAGCGTTTGTGAAGTCGCTTCCGAACTTTCATTAGCTTGTCGATTTCCTTGTGCTCGCCCGTGCTGTATTTATGCCCCATCAGTACATTGTTATTTATGGTTTCGTAAAATTCGTCGGCGTTGGCAATTTCCTTTGCAAGCGTCGCCTGGGCATTGTCACATTAACTCAACATTTCATGTAAATTTGGAAATACGCTGTAATTTAAATCCAAGTAAACTGCCATTTTCCAGT
>JADFJJ010000046.1 GCA_022566215.1 Pseudomonadota bacterium
TTTCCGATAACGGGTGTGGCATGCCCCCCGAAGTCAGGGATAAAATATTCGAGCCGTTTTTTACCACCAAGCCAAAGGGGGAGGGCACCGGTCTCGGCCTCAGTATGGTTTACGGGTTCGTTAAACAGTCCGATGGCTATATCAGGGTTACCAGCGAACTCGGGGTTGGCACGACGTTCAGGATTTATTTGCCGAAAAAGCAAGGGAAAAAACAGGAAATAAAACAGAAAAACAAAACCGCATCTTTGCCGGCAAAGGAAAAAGGAATAATTCTAGTGGTGGAAGACGATATAGATATCCAGACTGTTGTCACCCGGGGGTTGCGAGCAAGGGGTCATACAGTTTTGGTAGTTGATGATGGGCCAAGCGCCATAAAGCTAATAGCAAAGACTTCCAAAATTGACCTTCTTTTTACCGACGTTGTGTTACCAAAAGGCCTTGATGGACTTGCCATAGCCAAAATTTTTCAAAAGAAATTCCCCGAAAGCAAGGTCATTTTTACCAGCGGCTATCCCGGCAAGGACATTCAACGGAAAGGGCTGCTCGAAAAGGGAGTGCAATTTCTCCCCAAGCCCTACGACCTGGAAGAAGTGTTTGAACTCATCCACTCTAACCTGAAAGGCAAAACCCGGCAAAAGAAAAAATAGCCGGCGGTTACGCCTGCTTACCTGCCGCCTCCGAAACCTATCTTTACATTTTTCATCCAATCCGGCCTCCGGTCTTTCAGGGTTTGGTTTATTCTGGCCTAAAGCAGGCCTTTGGCTTATATCAAACAGCCATGGAAAGGGATCAGGAAAAACTGTGACAACCAACAATAAAAACGCCAAACTTTTTGCCCGGGCAAACGCCCTGCAGGCGGAGGGAAAGCTCCCCGAAGCCCTGGCGTTGTTTCGTAAAATCCTGAAAAATGATCCCGGGAACGTTGAGACCCTGAAGCGCCTTTCCCTGGTGCAGTTGCAATCCGGGGCGCTCCGGGAGGGTTATGAAACCATCAAGGCGGCGCAAAAAATCCGGCCCAAATCAAAATCCGTCCTGCAAACCCTGGCCGCCGCGGCGATGGGGGCGGGGGAGTGGGCGGTGGCGATCCAATGCTTTGAGGCGGTGACCAGGGCGGATCCTGATTTTGCCCTTTATTACCAGGAATGGAGCCGGGCCGAGTATCAATTGAACAACATCTCACGGGCGATCGCCCGCTATCAGGATTTCCTGAAAAAAATTCCCAAAGTAACGCCAGAACATCATTTTACCCTGGGCCGCCTGTTTTTTCAGAGCCGCCAGCCGGGCAAGGCCGCAACCGTCCTCGATAAGGTGCTTGAGGGCGGTTTTGTAAACTCTGAATTGCTGTCAATCCGCGCCAATTGTTATTTGCATGCGGGCCATCAAAAACTGGCGAAAGAGTTTTTCGAGCGGGCTCTGGAATTGGACCCGGACAATGCCGAGGCGCATTTGCAATACCGCCGGCTGGTCGAGACCAGGGCGGGCGACCCGATCTTTGAACAGTTGCGAACCCTGGCCGGCAAACCCACCCTGGCCCGCGAGCAAAGGATGATCCTGAACTTTCTGCTGGGGAATTTGCATGATGGGCTGAAGGACTACGGCACAGCCTTCCGCTATTACCAAAAGGGCAACGCAATCGGCGGGGAAATCAATTCCAGCGCCGGCTATGTGTACGATTCAGGTGCTGTTGCGGGGGAATTTACGGCGCTTCGGGAAGCTTTTCCGCCCAACGCCCTCAAGGCCCTTGGCGAGGGGGGGTCAAACAGCGAATTGCCGGTCTTTATTGTCGGCATGCCGCGCTCCGGGACCACGCTGCTGGAGCAGATCATCTCAGCCCACCCGGGGGCTGAGGGGCGGGGTGAGCTGGACACCATGCACTACATCATCACCGAGTTTGAGGATAAATTAAAACAAACCCCCTCCGCCGGCGTGAAAAAAATCCTGGCCGAAAATGGGAAAGAATGGCGGGACCGTTACCTCGAGGCGCTGGCCGCCGGTAATCCCGAAACCCGCCGCGTCACCGACAAACTTCCGGCCAATTTCCGCTGCCTGGGCCTGATCGCGGCGCTTTTTCCCCGGGCGAAGATCATTCATATCCAGCGCAATCCGCTCGACACTTCGATTTCTATTTTCTGCAACATGTTCGACAAGGGCCACCCGTACGCCACCGGGCTGGCGAGCATTGGCGATTATTACCGCCAGTACAATGATCTCATGGCCTACTGGAAAGAGGCGCTCAGCGTTCCTATTTTAGATATCAGGTATGAGGATTTGGTGGCGCACCAGGAACAAAAATCAAGGGAGGTTATTTCATTCCTGGATCTTGAATGGGATCCGGCATGCCTGGAATTTCACAAACTGGAGCAGGCCGCCATGACCATAAGTTCGATCCAGGTGAGAAAACCCATGAACACGTCCTCGATCGCCCGCTGGAAACGCTATCGGGACTTCCTGGGCCCGCTCGAGAAAGCTCTGGGCGCAGACCTGGTAAAAACAGCTAAGGAAAGTTAAAGGGTTTGATGGCTTTGAATTTGAATACGCGCTTCAGCAAAGGGATGGAAGCCCTCAACCAGGGCGATTTCCAGGCTGCAAAAGGGCACCTGAAAGCGGTCATCCGGCTGGCCCCGGCAAGCCCCGAGGCGAACAGCTGCCTGGGCTTTGTCGAAGCCAACCTTGGCAATCTGGAGGCCGCGCTGGATTACACCGGAAAGGCGTTGAAGGCGGCGCCGGAAAATCCCCAGGTGCGAACCCACCGGGCTTTCGCCCTGATCGCCAGCGGGCGCGAGGATGAAGGGGCCTCCGAGCTGGAAGAGGCCAACAAACTGGCCCCCGGGCAGACCGCCATTCTCAACCAGTTGAGCAAACTTTATGAAAAGGCCGGAAAGTTTTCCGAGGCCGAGCCGCTTTTGGAGGAATTGTCCCGGCTGTCGCCACGGGACCCGGCGGTCGCAAACCGCTACATCAGCGCCCTGCTGGAACAGGAAAAAGCCGAACCAGCGCTCAAGGCCGCCAGGTCCCTGAAGGACAGGTTCCCGGATAACGAATTTATCTGGGGTCAGATAGCCAGGGCTGCCCGGGAAGCCGGGGAATGGCTGCTGGCCAGGGAGTATTTCAAAAAACTTGTCCGCCATGATGGCAAGGATATTTCCTACAAAAGGGGGCTGGGGCATTCCCTGATGGAGTTGAACCGCTACCAGGAAGTGATCCCGGTTTTGACCGAAATTTACCGGCTCGAACCCTCCTCCAGAAAGGTCCTGTATTCACTCGGCTATGCCTTCTTCAGCATCCACATGTACGAGCAAAGCATGCCCTTTATTGAGCAGGCCCTGGAATTTGAGCCCGATCATGTCAATGCCCTGCTGATCAAGGGCAGGACCCTGGTTTATTACGCTGAATTGGATCAAGCCCGGGAATGTTTCGAGCGGGTTCTGGAGCTGGATCCGACCCATCCGATGGCCCACATGCAGCTGAACAAAATGTCGCCGCCGACGGAAAAGAACCAAACCTTTGAAGTGCTTGAGACCCTTTATGCCGGTATCACGGAAGGGGACCCGCACCAGGGTCTTTTGGGTTTTGCCCTGGGCGACATGTACGATGCCATCAAGGACTATGACCAGGCGTTCCACTATTACAGCCTCGGCAACCAGAGGGCCGGGGCGGCTTACGCCAAGATTGGCGCGGTCTTCGATGAAAAGAAAACAGGGTCTGAGTTTAGGCGCCTGAAGACCCTGTTTTCCAAACAAAACCTCGCTGGAATCAACTGCCCGGGAAGCTCCTCCACCAGGCCGATTTTTATTGTCGCGATGCCGCGCACCGGCACCACGTTGCTGGAGCAGATCATCTCCAGCCACTCCATGGTCTTTGGAGCCGGGGAGTTGCCCCATGCCGGCACCATGGCCAACCGGCTCAAGGAAGATCTGGCGAATGATACTTTTGAGCAGCTGGAAAAGACCCTGGCCGCCCACGGCGAGGGCTATGCCAGGGGCTACCTGGAGGCGCTGCCCGGGGCGAAGGCCGGCAAAAAGCACGTCACCGACAAGATGCCGACCAATTTTCTGCATCTTGGACTGCTGCAGCTGGTTTTGCCAAAGGCATCCTACATACATATCCGCCGCAATCCGCTGGACACCTGCATGTCCATGTTCCGCGGCTTTTTCAACAAGGGCTATCCTTACGCCTGCGATCTTTACACCCTTGGGCTTTATTACCGTCAGTATGACTTGCTGATGAAACACTGGGCCCGGGCGCTGCCCCGCCCGATGCTGGAAATCACTTATGAGGAGCTGGTCACTGACAGCGAAACCCTGGCCCCCAAAATCCTGGATTTTTGCGGCCTGGAGTGGCAGCCGGAGTGCCTCGAATACTACAAGAACAAGCACAAGGTCATCACCATGAGCACCTACCAGGTCAGGAAACCGATCACCACCTCGGCGCTGGGAAAATGGCGCCGTTATGAAAAGTATATTAAGCCCCTGCTGGACGGGCTGGGTGATGAAATCACCTCAACCTTAAAGCTCTAGGCCATGGCCGCCGATCCGACATATCAGGACCAGTTCCAAAAGGGCCAAGCGCTGTTTGAGGCCGGGGACTTCAAGGGCGCCGCGCGGCTTTTTATTCCGTTGCTGGAAACATCCCCGGAAGACCTGGACCTGCGCCAATATCTTACCCGGGCCTATGCCGCCTTCGGCTATTTTGCGGAAGCTGTGGAAACCTTCCGGCCGAACTTTGAAAAAATGCCGGAAGCTCCTGAAAAATATGGATATTTCGGGAATTTGTGTTTTCTTGCCGGGCTTGCTGAAGAGGCCCTGGGCCACTTGGGAAAGGCGCATCAAATGTCCCCGGGTAATGCCGAACTTCCCTCGGCGATGGCGCTGTGCCACGTCCAGCTGGGGGATTTCGACCAAGCCAATGCCCGTATCCGGGAAGCGCTGACGATCGACCCCGGTCATATCCGTTCCCTGGTGATTTTGGCGGACATAGACGCGGGCGCCCTGAGCGCTGAAAACACCGCCCGTCTGCGGCAGGTGGTTGATGATCAAGCCCAGCACCCGGGCAATCGCATCGATGTCGCGTTTGCGCTGGGCAAAGCACACTTGAAGGCCAGGGAATACGACCAGGCCTTTGCTTCTTTCCAGGCTGGCAATGAACTGCTGGCGGCCCACTTTAAATCCCAGGGAATTGTTTATGAGCCAAAGGCCGGGGAACAACTTTTCCAGGAGATCAAATCCTTCTATACCAGGGAAATGCTGGGCCGCATTACGCCGGGCGCCGCCGGGCCGCGGACCCCGGTTTTTATCATCGGCCTGCCGCGCTCCGGCACCACCCTGGTGGAGCAAATTCTTGCCAGCCACAGCGATCTCCATGGCGCCGGGGAATACAAGCTGCTGGGGGAATTTTTCCTGCAATTGGAACAGCTGGCGGCGGAAAATCCACAAACCCCCAAGGAGGTGATTTTAAACCAGGTCAAGGAGGCCTGGGGCCGGGAATATTTCCAGAAAATGAACCTTCCGCAAGAGCGCCGGGTAACCCACACCACCGACAAGATGCCGCTGAATTTCCCCTATGCCGGCCTGGCCTATGCGATTTTTCCCAATGCCCGCTTCATTTTACTGAGGCGCCACCCGCTCGACACCTGCCTTTCGATGTATTTTCAGCCCCTGACCGAATCTTATCCGGCCAGCACCTCCCTTGCTGATCTTGGCGGGTATTACCGCCTGTTCGAGCGGTATCTCAACCACTGGGCCGGGGTTTTTCCGGAAAATGTTCTTGAGATCAGCTATGAGGAGCTGGTCGCCGACCAGGAACGGGTGAGCAAGAAACTCGTTGCTTTTGCCGGCCTGGAATGGGATGAAGCGTGCCTGGAATATTACAAAAACCCGAGATCGGTCCAGACCATGAGCAATATCCAGGTCAGGAAACCGATAACAGCGGAAAACATAGGCCGCTGGAAACATTTTGACCGTCATCTGAAACCCCTGAAAGACGCTTTGGGAAGCACTAACCCGGTTCAGACCCTAAATGAATAAAGATGCCATCCAGACGCTTATTTCCGAGGCCCGCCAGCTGCAGGATGGCGGACAGCTTCAGGAGGCGCTGACCAAGTGTTTTGAAGCCACCAAAATCGATTCCGGCAACATCGAGGTGCTGATGGTGATGGGCCATCTCTACCGCGACCTGAACCAGCCCGCCGAGGCGATCAAGGTATTCAAATTCCTGCGCGAGCACGTTCCTGGCAACGCGGATATTCTGGGCGAACTGGCGCTTTCGAATCTGGCCGCAAAAGACATCTCCCGGGCCTATGATTTGGCCAAACAGGCGGTGGAGCTGGACCAGACCTCTGATTTCTGCCTGGAAATATTGGGGCACATCGCGCTTCGCAACGAATGCTGGCTGATCGCCGCTGAAGCCTACCAGAAACTGGCGAAACTGCACCCCGAAAACCCGCTTTCCTATCGCTTCTGGAGCAACGCCCTCAACAAGGCTCTACACTATGCCGAAGCCGCCGAGGTTTATCAGAATATCATCAGGATCGAAGGGATGACCTTCGAGCACGCTTACAACATGGGCCGGTTTCACCTCTCGGCCCGCGATTTCGAAAAGGCCAAGCCCTACTTCAATCAGGCGATCGCTCTTGACCCTGAAGAGGTCGGCCCGTATCTTGGCCTGGCCCGGGTTCATATCCAGTTCGGTGATCTGGAGGCAGGTGAGCGACTGACCCGCAAGGCGCTGGAAATCCGCCCCGATTATATTTACGCCTTTACCCTGTTGAATGACCTGAAACCAGAGGAAAGCAACCAAAAGGTGGCCAGCCTGCTGGAGGGAAAAATTACTGAAAACCAGTGGGAAGAGCCGCTCGACAAGGCCCACACCCATCTATTTCTTGGCAAATACTACCACAAGGAAAAGCAGTTCGACCGCGCTTTTAAGAACCTGAAAGCCTACAACGACGAACGCGCCGCCATCTTTGACCAGGACAAGCTTTATTACAACCCCCGGGTGATGGAGCAGAACTTTGCCGAGAGCAAAAAAATATTTAGCAAGAAGGGACTGGCGAAACTGGAAGGGTGCGGCTCGGACAGCGAGACGCCGATCTTCATTGTCGCCATGCCGCGCTCCGGCACGACCCTGCTGGAGCAGATTATCGCCACCCACTCATCCGTCCACGGCGCCGGCGAGATGCCGACCATGATCCGGATCTTCATGGACCTCAACCTCAAGATCAACGAAGATCCGGGGCGGGATATTTTTGACATTATCAGCAAAGAGGCCAAAGGCTGGGCCGAGATGTACCTGGAGGCCCTGGGCGCCCCGGACCGGGTCTTGCGCGTCACCGACAAGATGCCGGTCAATTTCATCTATTGCGGCCTGATCCAGGCGATCTTCCCGAAAGCGCGGATTATCAATATCCAGCGCAATCCGCTCGACAACTGTCTGTCCATGTATTCCTGCAGCTTTCCGGAAAGCTATGCCTATTCCACCCGGCTGGAGGATCTCGGCCATTATTATAATCTCTACGCCGGGCTGATGGATCACTGGAAAAAGACGCTTTCAATGAAATATCTGGAGATTTCCTACGAGGACCTGGTGGAGAACCAGGAAGCCAGGTCGCGCGAACTGCTGGAGTTTTGCGGCTTGCCGTGGGAGGCCGGGGTGCTGGAATTTTACAAGGGGCAAAAGGCCGCCTACACCATCAGCCAGGTGCAGGTCTCGAAACCCATAAATACCCGCGGGGTGGCGCGCTGGAAACCCTATGAAAAGCACATCGGGCCATTGATCGAGGCGCTCGATGAGGATATTGTGGGGCCGCTAGGAGTGAAGAAATGACCAGAGCACGGATCTACAAACCCGCCAGAACCGCCATGCAATCGGGAAACGCCGCGGCCAAAGCCTGGCTGCTGGAATATGCGCCCAAAGAGAAAAAATCGCCCGACCCGCTGATGGGCTGGGCCGGCAGCGGCGACATGCAATCGCAAATCCGCATCAAGTTCAAAACGCTCGAAGAGGCCGAAGGCTACGCCAAACGTAAGGGGCTGGATTATACCGTCCTGGCGGAGCACACCCCAAAGCCCAAATTAAAAACCTACGCCGACAATTTCAAATAAGTTTCTTTAAAAATCCTGGTATAAGAGTTATGTAAGCGCCGAAGAGTAAGTTAACCCCAAATGGAAACAATTTGATGGGCAACAGACAAGTGGGAAACAGGAAGGGTTTTGAACATGATGTGGCGCATCATGGAAAGACCCTGACGCCTTTCCGTGCCGTCTGTTGCCCACAGTCTCTGCCGGGTTCTTTTTGTGCCTGGCTGCGTTAGTCCGGGACTTATGGTGATCACACCACTTCGCCCGGACTGCCTGTCCAGACAAAAAAATTATCCCGGTCAAATGAATCCATTTGGGGTTAATTTACTCTAATGCGCCCGTAGCTCAGTTGGATAGAGCATCGGATTTCTAATCCGGAGGCCGCAGGTTCGAATCCTGCCGGGCGCGCCACCCTTCGCCCTTCGGGCTTCGGGTGGCTTACGCCATCCGGAACCGAAAATCGGGCGAAGGAGTGCCCTCCATAGCCTTGGCGTAGGAGGGCTATATATGCCGCCCGGGTTGCAGGTTCGAACACTGTTCGACACCAAGGAGCTTTGCTCCGAAGGTGAAACGCGGGGAGCCTCGCTCCGAAGTTAATTCTTCCAGGGGCTTCTTTAAAGAGTTAAAGGTAAAAAAATGCCCCTATATCATTACTGCCCAAACAAGGCTTTTCTTTCGATTGTTTCTGAGAGGAAGATTCGACTTACTGACCTATCCCATTCAAACGACCTTTTAGAAGGAAAGTGGGTAAGGAATATTATTTCCGAAATTTGTGGAGAAAATGATGTTTCCATAAAAAATACAAAGAAAATTTTGGAGAGATTTGATGTTTTGGCCAGAATATTGACTGCTGGTGCCTTCTGCTTGTCACGAAAAGAAGATCTTTTAAGTCAGTGGATCAGTTATGCCAATAAGGCAAGGGGAGTTTCAATTGGTTTCAATGAAAAATATTTAGAAAAACTAGTGAATAGCCAACCTCTTGAACATTTTCGGCTAGGGCTCGAAAATGTGATCTATGAGCATAAGATTCAGAAAGAATTAATAACACCGGGTGTCAAGGAAATCATAAAATTCGTAAATGATGGAGCTTTAAATCAAGGCCGCTTTGGCTTGCTTACACCACAAGAAGATTTAGTAAAGAAATATGAGGCAGCAAATGAACGTTTGATTGAGACAGTTATAGACTTTCTCCCGTTTTTATACCAAATTAAAAATCCAGCTTTTAGTGAAGAAAAGGAAGAAAGGCTTGTTTCAATAATATTCAAAAATATGATATTTTTGTTGATGGTGGGATAATTGCCAGTAAAACAGAATCAACCATAATTGAAATAGAAAATGAGAAGATCAAAATTATTCGAGAAGGTTCTTTGAGTTATGAGGAGATTTCAAGATAATGAATTTGATCATTACTTGTGCAAGACATTTTGAACCTGAAACTAAGGAAGAATTAAGAGATATTTTAGAAGAATTGGGGGATCCTGATGCGAAAATTTCAATTACAAAAATGTCAGGAATTTTAACTGCCGAGACAAAGCTAGAACCAATACAGGTTGTAAGAAAAATTAAAGAAATGCTTCTTGATGAACCTTGGAGTATTAGATACTGCCTAAGAATAATTCCAATTCAAAAAGTAATTGAAACAAAAATTGAAGAAATAGAAAAAACAGTTACAGAAATATCAGGACAAATTTCTAATGATGAAACATATAGAATATCTATAGAAAAAAGAAGTTCAGATTTATCTAGTCAAGAAATAATTACAAAAATTGCAAGTAAAATAAAAAATAAAGTTTCACTTGAATTTCCAGATAAAGTAATCTTAATTGAAATTTTAGGTAATAAAACAGGAATTTCCATATTAAAAAAAGCAGATGTGTTAAGTGTTGAAAAAACTAAACGTAGTATTTCAGAGTAAAATTGCTGCCTTTTCTATCAAAATATCCTCCAAAGGATTAGATGAATAAACTGAATCAAGTATCTTTTTTGTAATTTTAAAATATTTTTTGAGAAATAAATCATTATTTTTTGAAAATAAATTTACTAATAATGGTAATAATTCTTTGTACAATAAATTTAGTAGTTTTTTATTTCCAACTGCAATTAAAATAAAATTAGTTTTTGGTTTTATTCCTACATGTGTAATTGCATTAGAAATTTGGTTAGTTAATGCAAAACGCATCAACATATCAGTTTCAAGTTTATTTGAAAGCAAAATGTTATTTTTTTCAGATTCTAAAGATAAAGTTATTATTTTTTTTAAATGATAATTATTCACGATAAAATTACTTGATATTGCCTGAAGTTGAATTTTTGGATATTTTTTTCTTATTTTATCAAGGAAATTTACATTAATTGTTTTTTGACCTATGATTTCAATAACTTGAATTTGTTTTTTTAAGACTTGAAAAGTTAATTTTTTGGAAGAGCCACCATGAATTACAGGTATAATGCTCACAAGATCATTGTTTTTTATCATAGTAGATGGACCTTCCATGGCAGAAGAATCAGTTCCATTTATTGCAATTAAGATGTTTTTAGTATCTAGTTCAGGAGTGTTGTCAGGTTTTAATTCTAATAATAAATCCATTAGTTCTTGAATAGATATATCAGATTTATCAATCTGTAATTGTTCTGTTAAAAAAGATCTTTTTGCTCCACCAATAAATTTTACAGTAATCATATAATCTAATTCAAAATCTGGAAAATTAATGTTTTATTGATTATGCAGGTTTTTCTTCTACAGTTTCAGGTTTTTCTTCTACAGTTTCAGGTTTTTCTTCAACAGTTTCAGTTTTAGCTTCTACAGTTTCAGGTGTTTCTGTATGAGTATGAGTTCTGTTTAATGCCCGCTTTATACGCACTTTTTCGTCGGCAATCAGAAGTACTCTCATAACATGCTTCATATCTCTTGCAATATATCCAGAATATATGCCTTCAAATACTATTGGAGTAGTAGATTCAAGTGTTTTTTTAACTTCATCATCAAAATCTCTATCTACTTTGTCTGGAAGATCTTCCTTTTTATGGAGATCAATACCATGTTCGATCATGTACTGTCGGAAATAATCTCCGGCTGATTCTTCTGCCAAATTCGCCTTCGCGAACACCACGATGGCAAGTAAGCCCCAAATCACCTGCGCAGGCAGACGAATGTAATCGTCAGCAAGCATGAGGATGCGGCCAGGAACGAACTCGACATTCGATGGAATCCCCGTGTCATGCACCAGGCCACACCTCACTACGTGGTAGAGCAAATCTGTGAACCGGGGACGCGGCACACCTGGAATCGTCCGAGTGAGATTCTGGAAGAAACTCTCTTCGAGGTTTATCCCGTTGAGAGCCATTAGCTCTATCAACCAGAGATATTCGCCCAAGAATCTCTTGTAGTCGCGCTTGGTTGATCGCGGTATGCCGTAATGGCGCTGAGCCGTAACGTCGATTGCCACAGCCGCGTCCTCAAGCGCGAACTCATATTCACCGCGCCTGATGCTGTCAATGGCGTGACTGACCCGCTGAGCGACGGTGATCACTGCGTGCTCCGTTTCGGGCCTCAACGCTGTATCGCGCCCTCGCTGTCACAAAGCGTACCACTGGCCCGAGCGTAGCCGATAGTGACACAATAGGGAGCGCGCCCGCCTCATACCCTACGCTAGCCACGGAGCCGCTCATGCCATTCGATTTCGCAAGCCGGGAGCCCCATCCGGCCGCCGAGTTCCTGGAGATGCTGAAGGCCGAGGTGCGCCACCAGAACGCCCGCCTGGAGCACCCGTTCGTGCGCATGCTCTTCGACGGCGAGCTCAGCCTGGACCAGGTCCGTGGGTGGGCCAAGCAGGACTACGCGCTCAAGCGCTGCCCGACGTGGTGGAACGCGGGGCGCCTGCTCAACTCGCCGGACCTCGCGACGCAGCGGCAGGTCGTGCACTCGCTGGTCGAGGAGCTCGGGGACGAGGGCGGCGGGCATACGGAGATGTACCTGCGCTTCGGGCGGGCGCTTGGGCTCTCGGAGGAGGAGATGGAGGGCGCGCCGCTGCTTCCCGGCACCGTGCTCGCGGTCGATGAGCTCATGGCGATCAACCGCGACCGGCCGGCCGTGGAGGCGCTCGCCTCGGGCAGCGTCGCGGGCGAGGCGATCAACGTGGAGTTCTGCACGCGCTTCGTCGCTGCGAACGACCGCGTCTACCACATCGACCCCGACGGCATGG
>JADFJJ010000094.1 GCA_022566215.1 Pseudomonadota bacterium
CGCTTACTAAAAAAACTTATCCAGTTTATGAAGAAATTGATGGGCGATTATATGTGAATATAGCCGGTCTAAAACCAAAGGACATTGCGCTACTGCTTCTATATTTTTCTTACCCTGAAAGGCTCGAGCGATCTGCCTTGGTTCAATCTGTTGAAAGGCATGGCACCACTAAAAGTGCAGCCACATCAGCGGTGCATAGGTTAAAGAGTTTGGTTGACGAAAAAAATGGGCATTGGAAACTTAGAAATATAGGAAAAACTGAAGCGGAAGCGTTGCTTAAAGCTTCAGGAAATACTTCTTAACCCTCCAAAATTGCTGGTTTTTATTTCGAATTAAGGGTGAATAAAACCTTTTCCTACCCCCTATTTATACCTCTTTTTAACCACTTTGCCGCCTACAATGGAAGCATAAGTCAGTCATCCAGTTTCGATTTAATCTCTAAAAGGTCCTGCCAGGCCTGGCGTTTCAGCTGCGGCTGGCGCAGCAGATAGGCGGGATGGAAGATCGCCATGGCGGGTATCTCCTGGCCATCCACGGAGTAGCAAAACCAGCGCCCGCGCACCCGGGTAATGCCATCGGTGACATCAAGCAGGGCTTTGGCCGCCACCCCGCCCAGCAGCACCAGCACCCTGGGCGCGGCCAGTTCGATATGGCGCTTGATAAAGGGCAGGCAGATGGCCGCCTCGGCCGGGGTCGGGTCGCGGTTGCCCGGCGGGCGCCACGGCAGGATGTTGGAAATATAGTAATCCGCTTCGCTGTTGCGGCCGATCGCCGCCAGCATTTTATCCAGCAACTTGCCCGCGGGGCCGACAAACGGCTTGCCCTGGCGGTCTTCAGCGGCCCCCGGCGCCTCGCCCACCAGCATCAGGCCGGAAGCCGCATCCCCGCGGGAAAATACCGTATTCATCGCGGTTTTTTTCAGCGAACAGCCCTCAAAGGCGGCGACCGCGCCGTTCAGCTCTGCCAGGGTCCTGGCCCTGGCCGCCAAATCACCTGCTTCCTGCTCGGCGGCCTCGGGCGGCGGCGCGGCGGCTTGCGTTTTTGCCGGGGCGGCCTTTGTTTCCGGGATCGGGGTTTCGTCTGGCTCGGCAACCTCAAGGCGGTTAATTGGGACTTCCGAGATAACCTCGTCAGCGCCCATTTCCACCTGCCAGGCGAGCTGGGCGATTTGTTCCTTTTCTGTCTGTGAGGTTTTCGCCATGAATAAAATTACCGGGTCATTGAAAAGCTATCCCCTACCCCATAGCAAACCGGGGAGGGCAAGTCATACATTAAAGACAAGTTTTTAAGGCTTTCACTTTCATTGACCACCGTGATATTTTGTGGGCATAAACGAAAACAATGGCGAACAGGTTTTATAATCCAACCAGGGACATTTAATGGACCGCGAGGTGATGGAATACGATGTCGTGATTGTCGGCGGCGGGCCGGCCGGCCTTAGCGCCGCTATCCGCCTCAAGCAACTGGCGGCGGACTCTGAAAAGGAAATCTCTGTTTGTGTATTGGAAAAAGGATCGGAGATCGGCGCCCATATCCTGTCCGGGGCGGTTATCGATCCGGTCGCCCTCGATGAGCTGATCCCGGACTGGAAAGGTAAGGGCGCGCCGCTTTCCACCCCGGTTGCTGAAAACCACTTCTGGATTTTAAGCGAAACCGGGAAAGTCTCCCTGCCCCATTTCATGCTGCCGCCGCTGATGAGTAATAAGGGGGCCTATACCCTGTCCTTGGGCAACCTCACCCGCTGGCTGGCGGCCGAGGCCGAGGCGATGGGAGTGGAAATTTACCCGGGCTTTGCCGGCGCCGAGGTTCTCTACGGGAAAAGCGGAGAGGTTACCGGGGTGGCGATGGGCGATATGGGGGTCGCCAAGGACGGGTCGCACAAGGAAGGCTACGCACGGGGCATGGCGCTGATGGCCAAATATACGCTGTTTGCCGAGGGCGCGCGGGGGTCGCTGACCAAAATTCTGGTTGAAAAATTCGCCCTCGCCAAGGACAGCGACCCGCAGACCTACGGGCTGGGCCTGAAAGAGTTGTGGGATGTCAAACCTGAGAACCACACCCCCGGCAAGGTGATCCATACCCAGGGCTGGCCGCTCGATAAAAAAGCGGTTGGCGGAGGGTTTATCTACCATCAGGAAGGGGGCCAGGTGGCGATCGGTTTTGTCGTCGCGCTGGACTATGAAAACCCATACCTGTCGCCATTTCATGAATTTCAAAAGTTCAAGACCCACCCGGCGATCAAGCCTCTTCTGGAAGGGGGGCGGCGGGTCGCCTACGGGGCCCGGGCGATCAACGAGGGGGGCTTGCAGTCGATCCCGAAACTGACCTTTCCGGGCGGGGCGCTGGTCGGCTGCGCCGCCGGATTTGTCAATGTGCCGCGCATCAAGGGCACCCACAATGCCATGAAAACCGGGATGCTGGCGGCGGAAGCCGCTTTCGGCGCGATTGCGGAAGGGCGCGCCGGGGATGAGTTGGAAAGTTACCCCTCGGCGTTCAAAAAGTCCTGGGTCTACAAGGATTTGCACAAGGTTCGCAACGCCCGCCCGGCGCTCAATAAATTCGGGAGTAAATGGGGCACCCTGTACGGAGGGCTGGATATGTGGCTGAACTCGATCGGGCTGGGTTT
>JADFJJ010000047.1 GCA_022566215.1 Pseudomonadota bacterium
GGGCCCCTTTTTTAATCATATTCTGAAACCTGGCGCGGATTCTCTGATTCAGGATTTCCGGCCCGGCCAGCAGGCATATTTTCACAAATTCCACCCCTTTGAACGGGTCTTCACTGGTTTCCCTGAGCCAGCGCGAAAGGGGTTTTCCGGTTGCCTCGAACACCTCCAGCGCCCTGATAATCCGCTGTTTGTCAGCAGGTTTCAGGCGCCCGGCGGTCTCCGGGTCTTTCGCCTCGAGGTCCTGGTAGAGCGCTTTAATGCCCTCATTTTCCAGACGTCGCCGCAGCTGGCCGCGCACCCCTTCGGATATTTCCGGAAGGTCTACCAGGCCCTGGGTAAGCGCCTTGAAATAAAGCCCGGTTCCGCCCGTGAAGATTGGGATTCTGCCGGATTCCCACGCCTTGCCGGCCTCGGCTTTGGCCAGGATCAGCCACGCCGCCACCGAAAAATGGTCCGCCCCGTCCAGGATCCCGTAGAGGGCGTGGGGTGAGGCTTCCCTTTCGGCCGGGCCGGGCCGGGCGGTGATGATATCCAGGTCCTTGTAGACCTGCATGCTGTCGGCATTGATGATGACGCCGCCAAGCTCTTGCGCCAGGTGAAGAGCAATTGAGGACTTGCCGCTGGCGGTCGGGCCTGCAATAAGAATGGCACGTTTTGATGTCATAGCCGCTCTCAAACAAGGGTTTCCTTGATGCTGCACGTTGCCACAGTTATGGCCCCAAGAGAAGTCTTTAGGCTGAAACAAAGCCATGCCGACAGCATTGCCGAGGCGCTTAAATCGCTCGGCCGCAAACCCTTGAGCGTGACCTGGCTTGGCGAGCAAAGCGCCTTTGACCTTACTTTCGAGGGAAAGGCGGCCCGGGACCATGAAATCCTGGCCTCCGCGGGCCTCAGGTCTTTCCCGGTTGACGTGGTGGTCCAGCCATTGGCGGGCCGCGCCAAAACCCTGTTTATCGCTGACATGGATTCGACCATTATCTGTGAGGAATGTATCGATGAAATTGCCGATGTCCTGGGATTAAAGGAAAAGGTCGCTGCGATTACCGAGGCCGCGATGCACGGCAAGCTGGATTTCAAAACCGCCCTGAAGAAGCGCGTGAGCTTGTTGAAAGGGATCAGCAGAGCCCAGCTGCAGGCCGTTTATCAGGATCGCATAACCACTGCCCCGGGCGCCAGAACCCTGATCAAAACGCTCAAAAGCGCCGGCATTCAAACCGCGCTGGTGTCCGGCGGCTTCACCTTTTTTACCGATCAGGTGAAGGATGCCCTGGGGTTCGATTTTGTCCGCGCCAACCAGCTCGGGTTTTCAGGCGACCGGCTGGATGGTACCGTCAAAGAGCCCCTCATGGACGCCCGTGGGAAGAAGGATTTTCTTGAAGAGTTGGCCAAGGGGTCCCCGCAAGCGGTCCTTGCCATTGGCGATGGCGCCAATGATATCCCGATGTTCAGAGCGGCCGGCATGAGCCTCGCTTACCATGGCAAACCGGTGGCGGAAAAAGCCGCCCGGGCAAGGCTAACCCATGTCGACCTGACCGGAGTGCTTTATACCCTGGGCATTATGGAAAAAGCCTTCCAGAGATAAAAAAAGGCCGGCCAAAAAAAGCCGGCCAAAAAAGGCTGGAATGGGCCGGCCCTTTTCCCGTTTTTATTTTTTTATTCGCCGCCTTCATCTACCGGGAGCGGAATGTGGAAGTAATTGCCCTCGCGGTAGAGACGCAGCAGAACCGTTCCCCGGCCTTGACGCCGGGCGTCGGCAATGGCTTCTTCAATCTCACGGACGGTTGTCACGTTTTTCAGGTTCACCTGGAGGATAACGTCCCCCGGGCGGATGCCACGCAGAGCAGCCTCGGAATTACGACTCAGGTTCTCGATCAGGATGCCTTCCATGTCTTCGGGAAGATCGTACTGTTCCCGGCCCGCGGAATCCAATGGCTTCAGAACCATCCCAAGAATGCGTTGTTCCGGCTGCTGGGGCTGCTCCTCCGGCTCTTCTTCGGGTTCAGCCTGAGCGCCTGGGCCTTCCGTTTCCAGTTCGCCGGTTACCAGCGTAAAGGTAATTTCCTCACCGCCGCGAAGAACGACGATTTCGACGCTTTCGTCGATGCTGGTTTCGGCGACGATAAATGGCAAATCACGGCTGGTTCCAACCGCAACTCCATTGAATTCAATTATGATATCACCGGGCTCCAGGCCAGCTTCATCCGAGGGGCCGCCGTCCACTACCAGGCTGATGATGGCGCCGCTGGCGCTTTCCAGCCCAAGGCTTTCGGCCACTTCCTCGGTCACCGCCTGGATCGTAACCCCGATCCAGCCGCGCCGGGTCCGGCCAAATTCCCTCAACTGATCGACAACGTGGCTGACCTGGTTGGAAGGAATCGCAAAACCAATCCCGATATTGGTCCCGGTGGGAGAGAAAATCATTGTGTTCACGCCGATCACCTGGCCTTCCATGTTGAACATCGGCCCGCCTGAATTACCCCGGTTGATCGAGGCGTCGGTCTGGATAAAGTCATCATAGTTGCCATTGCCGATGTCGCGGTTGCGGGCCGAAACGATGCCCGCGGTCACGGTCCCGCCAAGGCCAAAGGGATTGCCGATGGTCATCACCCATTCGCCCACCCGGATGGCATCCGAATCGCCAAAGCTGACATGAGGAAGAGCATCCTCGGCTTCAATTTTCAGCAGCGCGATGTCGCTTAAGGGATCGCGGCCGACCACTACCGCGTCATACTCTTCACCGCTGGTCAGCCGGACGCTGATTTCATCGGCTTTGTCAACCACATGGTTGTTGGTGACAATATAGCCGTCGGCGCTGATAATAAAACCGGAGCCAAGCGAAAGGGCGCGCTGGCGCGTGGTTTCACCTTCTTCTCCCTCTTCGTCATCGAGAAAATCGTCAAAAAAATCACGAAATCCGGGGGGAATGTCGGGGCGCCCGGCGCTGCTTGAGCGTTCAATAAACTGGGTTGTGTAAACATTGACCACCGCCGGGGCATGCTCTTCCGCCAGGTCGGCAAAACTTTCAGGGGCCGGAGCCGCATCCGCCGGGATGGCCGCCAATGACCAGACCGCCAGGCCGATAACTACAAAAAAAGTCCTCAGTAACTTCATAATTCTCGCTTCCTTTGAAATCAATTTCGCTCTTTCCGGTTCCGCTTTGGGAATACCATAGTGTGCTGTTTGTTAATATCTTCAATTAGATACCGGTAGTTTATGGCATTTTCTGGTCTTTCCGGAATTCTTACTGGCAGCCGGGGTATCGTCCCTGATACCGGAACATCTTGATACATCTTTCCTTAACCCGGGATAAACCAAATGACCGCCAAACCCACGAATACCGCCGCCAAACCAATCATCCTCAAGGGTTCATCCCCGGTTTGCATCAAATACCCCATCATCCGGCGCATCTGGCCGGGGAAGGCGGCATAGCCGGCGCCCTCCAGAATTAAAACCAGTCCAAGTGCAAGAAATATTGTCTGCCAGTCCACCTCAGCGCTTGCGCTTGGGGGTATACATGGAATCCAGGTACTTGAAAAACTCGCTGTTGGGCGAAAGCACCAGGGTCGTGTCACCGGGCTGGAGGGCAACCTTGTAGGCCTGCATCGAGCGGTAAAATTCAAAGAATTCCACATCCCGGCCGAACGCCTCGGCAAAAATGCGCACCGCTTCTGAATCCCCCTGGCCGCGCAGAATCTGGCCGTCACGCTCGGCATTGGCGAGTAAAATCGTTCGTTCGCGTTCTGCTTCGGCCCTGATTCTCAAGGCTTGCTCCTGACCTTCCGCCCTGATTTCCTGGGCTTCCTGTCTGCGCGCGGTATTCATCCGCTCATAAATGGATTGCGAATTCCGCGCTGGCAGGTCAACCCGGCGCAGCCTGACGTCGATAATTTCGACGCCAAAGGAGTGGGCGGCCTCATTGACGCTATCCCTGATCTGTTTCATCAGGTCGGCCCTCTCGCCACTCAAAAGGGTTATAAACTGCTCCCGCGCGAGAACTTCCCGAACACTTGAAGAGACCATGGTTTCCAGCGCCTGGGAGACCCCCCGTTCATTGCGCCGGGTCTGGAAGGTTAGAAGCGGGTCGATGATCCTGAACCTGGCAATCGCATCAACCACCATCCGCTTCTGATCGGAAGAAACAATTTCTTCGGGTTTAAGATCCAGATTGAGGATGCGTTTGTCCAGATAAATTACATTTTGCACAAACGGCAGTTTGAAATGCAGTCCCGGCTGTTTCACGGTTCTTTTGTGTTCACCCAGCTGCAGGACCAAAGCCTGGTCGGTCTGGGTCACGGTAAAGACGGACATATAAGCCAATACGGCAAGGGCCAGGCCCACGGCTATCATCATGGTTAATTTTTTCATTGTCCGCCTCCTTCGCTTCTATCCTGTCTGGTCTTCAACTCCGGCAGGGGAAGATAGGGGATCACCCCGGTGCCGGCGCCCTCTTCAACGATCACCTTGGTCATGCCGGCCAGAACTTCCTCCATGGTCTCCAGATAAATGCGTTTGCGGGTGACATCCTTGGCCTTGGCGTATTGTTCATAAACGGCAATAAAGCGCGAAGCTTCACCAATGGCCCGGGCGATCACCTGTTCTTTATAGGCTTCGGCCTGCTGAATCTTGCGCACCGCGTTGCCCCGGGCCTGGGGAACGATAGTATTGGCATAGGCCTGCGCCTCATTCTGGTAGCTTTCACTATTGGCCACCGCCGCCTGGACATCCAGGAACGCTTCGTTTACTTCCGCCGGCGGGACAACTTTCTCCAATTGAATCTGGGTGATTAAAATTCCCGCGCCGTAAAAATTCAGGACTTCCTGTAATTTTGCCTGGGCCGCGATCTGGATTGGCCCGCGATCCTCGGTCATGGCGCTTTGAAAATCGGTTTTACCGATAATTTCGCGCATCACGCTTTCGGCCACTTGTTTCACGGTCAGGGTTTGCGGCGGCTGGATATTGAAAAGATAATTTTTGGCGTCATTAATCTTCCAGAAAACCGAAAATGAGATATTGACGATGTTTTCATCCCCGGTCAGCATCAGGCTTTCACCCAGCAATTCTGCAATCGAGGTTCGCCGCCGCTGGGTTTCCTGAGAGCGGAACCCGATATCGGTTTTGGTGACTTCCTCAACATTCAGGACAATCACCCGCTCGACCGGGAAGGGAATATGATAGTGAAGGCCTTGTTGTTCGGTTCTGACCCATTCTCCAAACCTCAGGATGACACCTTCCTCAGCAGGCTGGACCTTGAAAAATCCGCTCAGCGCCCACAGCACCAGCACCACCACAAGAATTACCGAGATTCCCCTGCCCCTCAAAAATCTTGGCAGCATGCCGCGCAGGCGGTTCAGTAAATTTCCCAACAGATCATCGTATTCCGGGGGCGGGCCGCCCCCGCCGCCGCCGCCGCTGGGGGGTACCGTTCCCCAGGGATTGTTTCCTTTGCCGTCGCCGTTTCCCCATGCCATGAGTAAATTCCTTCTTGTTTGAGAAAAAATAAGTTTATATCCTAGCCAGTCTACAGAGTATATATGACAGCCGAGGCCAACCTGCAACCGGAGACGGAAATAAATTACAAAATGTTCAAATCAAAAAAAGAAGCGAAAGCGGTAAAAGCGGCGCTTAAGTCAATTACCCATCCGAAGCTGGGCAAAAGTATCGTTGATCTGGGCCTGTTACAGGGCCTCAAGGTGGAAGACGGGAAAGTTTCTTTTGTTTTGGAACTTGCCCCGGCCGACCGGGAGATCGCCCCGGTCATTGAAAAAAAGTGTCAGGATGTCCTGAAATCCCTCAAGGGCGTGGAGGCGGTCAATATCATTGTCACGGCTGAGCGCCCTCCCCCGGATTTGCAGGGACCCCAAAAAGCGCGCCGCGCCGCCCCTGGAAAAGTCCCCATCCCCGGCGTCGGGGCGGTGATTGCGGTGGCCAGCGGCAAGGGCGGGGTCGGCAAATCCACAATCGCGGCCAATCTTGCGCTCGGGCTCAAGCACCTGGGGCTTGCGGTGGGCTTTCTCGATGCCGATGTCTACGGCCCCTCGGCGCCGATGATGTTTGGCCTCTCCAGCCGCCCGGATCTCAAGGACGATAAACTCATGCCGGTGGAAAAATTCGGCCTGAAAATCATTTCCATGGGGCTGATGGTCGATACCGAAGCGCCGCTGATCTGGCGCGGGCCGATGGTCGGCAAGGCGATCCAGCAATTTCTCTATGATGTCAACTGGCAAGGGCTTGATGTGCTGGTGGTCGATATGCCGCCCGGCACCGGGGACGCCCAGCTGACCCTGGCGCAAATGGTTCCCCTATCGGGCGCGGTGATCGTCTCGACCCCCCAGGACCTGGCCTTGATCGACGCCCGCAAGGGGCTCGAGATGTTCCGCACCATCAACGTGCCGATTTTGGGAATAATAGAGAACATGAGCACCTTCATCTGCCCCCATTGCGGGGAGGAAAGCCACATCTTCAGTCACGGCGGGGTGAGCAAGACCGCTGAAAGGCTCGGGGTTCCGTTTCTGGGGGAAATTCCACTGACTATGGCGCTGCGCGAAGCCTCCGATTCCGGCATACCGCTCATTGCCAGCGCGCCAGACAGTCCGGAGGCCAGGACTTTCTTGAAAATTGCCGAAAAAATAAGCAAAAAAATCTGAGTTTATTCCATCGGGTCTTCGCTGTTCCAGATGTCCAGGGCGATTTTCCAGGAGCCGTCCTGCTGCTTTTTCCAGATCGTCACGTACTTGCCGTAGGTGTCAACCATAATGCCGTTATCATCTACCACAACATTAGACCAGCGGCCCCAGGTATAGCCCATTTCGCCGCTTTCAGCCACGCCGCCGCCCATCGGAACCCAGCTGACACTGGTGCCTTTGGGGATGTTTTCATAATCCTGCATGATCGCCAAAAGGCCTTCGTCGATCATTTCCTTGCCATCATCGAGCTGAATCCCGTCTTCAGCGAAAAAGGCGGAATAAGCCGCCAACAACCCCTTTTCCCTCGCCAGGTTTCCCGCTTCCCGGTCAATCGCCTTCAGGTCGACCACTTCCGGGGCGATGGCCTCAACGGCTGGGCCGGCAGGCTCCTGTTCGGTGCTTTGTTGATCGCAGGCAGTCAGTCCTGAACCGCCAATAGCAATTAGGGTGGTCAGACAGGTTCCGGATTTAAATAAAGTTTTCATAGCTTTCCCCTCAAAAGTTATCTCAGACGGCCGTCTCCAGCCAGGGGAACCAATGCGATAAAGGAAAGGCGACTCACGAGACCACCTGTTTTAAGTGTACTCCAAATCGGGAAAAAAACAATCAGGGAGGGTTTATGAAAGCTGTTGTTTTAAATATATCCATTTTATTATCTTTTATTTCCTGTCCAGAACCACAAAACTGAAGGCCGGAATATCACCTTCCCGCTTGAAATCCTCACGGGAGGCCTCGCGCCACAATGAGCGGTCCAGATGGGGGAACAAGGCATCGCCCTCCACCTCTTCATGGACCTCGGTCAGATAGATGCGGTCGGCCAGCGGCAGGGTCGCCTGGTAAATCTGACCGCCGCCGATCACCATCGCCTCGGACCCAATCTTGGCGGCTTTTTGCAAGGCTTCATGGACGCTTCCGGCCAGCACCAGGCCGGGGGCGCCGATGGCCGGGTTGCGGGTGACCACGATGCTGGTGCGCCCGGGCAATTCCACCCCGATCAATTGATAAGTCTTGCGGCCCATGATGATCGGCTTGCCCATCGTCACTTTCTTGAAGTGCTTGAGGTCGGCGGGAATTTTCCACGGCAGCCGGCCGCGCCGGCCGATTACCCGGTTCTTTGCTACTGCCGCGATGAGACTGATCTTCATTGGCGCACATCCTTTCCCCTAAACCGCGACCGGGGCCTTGATGTGCGGGTGGGGATTATAGCCAGTTAATTCAAAATCCTCATATTTAAAAGAAAAGATATCCTTCACATCCGGGTTGAGGGTCATGTTGGGAAGGGTGCGGGGTTGTCGCGCCAGCTGTTCGTCAGCTTGCTCCAGATGGTTGGCGTAAAGATGGACATCGCCGAAGGTGTGGACGAAATCGCCCGGCTCAAGCCCGGTGGCTTGCGCCATCATTTGAGTTAAGAGCGCGTAAGAGGCGATATTAAAGGGAACGCCCAGGAATACATCCGCCGAGCGCTGGTACAGCTGGCACGACAGTTTGCCCTCCGAGACAAAAAACTGGAACAGGCAGTGGCAGGGCGGCAGCGCCATTTTGCCGATCTCGCCAACGTTCCAGGCCGAGACAATATGGCGGCGCGAGGAAGGATCGGCCTTGATCTCAGCCACCACCCTTGCGATCTGGTCGACCTTGCCGCCACCGGCGGCCGGCCAGGCGCGCCACTGGGCGCCATATACCGGGCCCAGCTCGCCCTTCTTATCGGCCCATTCGTTCCAGATTTTGACCCCGTGATCGTTGAGGTATTTGATGTTGGTGTCCCCCCTCAGCAGCCACAGCAATTCATAAATGATCGATTTCAGGTGCAGTTTCTTGGTCGTCAGCAACGGAAAACCTTGGTCCAGGTCAAAGCGCATCTGGTGGCCGAAGACGGCGTAGGTTCCGGTGCCGGTGCGGTCCTCCTTGAAGACGCCCTGGTTGCGGATACGTTTCAATAAATCCAGATACTGTTGCATGACTTTCCAAAACCGGTTTACTGTTGAGTACAGAATAACCGGTTATCCTTCAAGGGGGATAAATGAATGGATCTTGACGGCATCACCACCCTTTCGTTTGACTGTTACGGAACCCTGATCGACTGGGAAGCCGGGCTTCTGGCGGCGCTCCGGCCGTGGCTGAAAAAGAACCGGAAAAATCCCCTGGACGAACAGGTGCTGGAGATCTACGGCGAGCTGGAATTTGAGGCCGAAGAGGCCGCGCCGGGCGCCCTTTACCCGAAAATCCTGGGCAATGTCCACCAGGCCCTGGGCGAGCATTTCGGGATCCCGTCAAGCGCCGCTGAACAAACCGCGTTCGCCGCCTCGGTCGGGGACTGGCCGGCGTTTCCCGACAGCCCGGGAGCGCTCAAGTACCTGAAACAGCATTTCAAACTGGTTATCCTTTCCAACATCGACAGGGCGTCATTCGCTCTCAGCGAAAAAAAGCTCGGGGTCGAGTTCGACGCCGTTTACACCGCAGAGGAGATCGGCAGCTACAAACCCGATAAGAAAAATTTCAGATATCTGCTGAGCCGCTTGAAAGAGGATTTCGGAACCCGTCCCGATCAGCTTTTACACGTCGCCCAGTCGCTGTTCCACGACCACGAACCGGCCAAGAAAATGAACCTGCACACCTGCTGGATCGACCGCCGCGCCGGCCGGGACGGCGCCGGCGCCACGGTGGTCCTTTACGGCCCGATCGATTACGATTTCCGGTTCACAACCATGGCCGAATTCGTCAAGGCGCATATGAAAAGGCAAAGATAAACACAATGGCCGATTTGTAGCGCTGCCAAGGCGCATAAGAAACAATATTGACGCTAATTTTTCGCTATATTTACCGTAATATATCGACGAATTGTATAATTTACATAAAAGAACCTCTGATTATATATAGAAGACCCTTGATGATTGAGGGAAACCTCTATTGAACAATTTGTAACGCTGCCAAGACGCACATTAAGAAATAATATTGATGCTTATTTTTCACTATTATTTTTTCATATTCACAACGATGGCGGAATTCGCCAAAGCGCATAAGAAACAATATTGATGCTTATTTTTCACTATTATTTTTTCATAATATTTCCCGATATTTCCCGCGGTATGTTGATAAAATGTCTAATTTGACTATTTCGCCTATTTTGTACACTTTGGGCATAATGCCTTATTTAGGCAATTCAGATTATTCTTATCTGATAATTTTATAGGGAGGAATACCTCTGATGCTTCGTGTATTTGAAAACCTAACCTGGGGGTCGGTTTTTTCAAACATGCATTTTATTGGAAGAAACGCTCCTTATGCTTCGTGTCTTTAAAAACCTTACCTGGGGAATAGGCGCTTAAATTCCCTGCAACCCCTGAAAATTATTAATAATGATTATCTGTTTTGATTAATCTGACTACTTGACAAAATTTCGTGAAATGTACAATTTAGTCAAAACTGCTTATTTAGGCATTTCAGATTATTCTTATCTGATAATTTTTATAGGGTAGAATTGGAGAATAGAATCTGTGCAGTTGACATGTTTGACGGAAATGTACAAATTGTACAAAACATCTTACTAAGTGGATCTGTACAAGAATTTATATTTTTCATATAAAAAGGAGCCCTGCTCATGTTTCGGGTAACCGCATCAAATTTCAGAAACAAAATCGGTACGCTTCAGGACAAGGCCCTGGCAGAACCTGTCACCATCACAAAACACGGAGAAGACCGCCTGGTCCTGATGTCTTTCAGGGAATACGAGCGCCTGAAAAAACCGAAAGAGAAATAAAAAAAATCGCCCTTTTTCAGTTCCGCCTTCAAATTGTCTGAAAATAACCCTATATAGAGAGCGTCAGCTTGCTGACTATGGCAATAAACGGTGCGTGTAATAGGCATCGCGGACGCGGGGGCAGTACCCGCCGCCTCCACCAAAAGCCCTGCCCATAAAAAGGATGTAAGAGTTTTCAGGGTTTTTGATGGGGGCGAACCAGGATCGACGGGTGTTCAAAGACGCTTTCTTTTGCCCGGCATGATACCGCCGCAACGGGTCAAACTTACAAATGCTAACGATAATGAAGCATTGGCAGTTGCCGCCTAATGAACAGCCTAACGGCCAAGTAATAAGGCTATAACTACCGCGGCCCGGAGGACGCCGGGCAACAGAAGTCCTCCACTTTATTTTTCCTCAAAACATGTCCGCTTATAATTGACTTTTCGGCCCGGATGTCCTTTCTATGGATCAGGGAGCCCGGATATCTTTATTTGGGGTGTTGCAACATGAGCGAAAGTCACATCGATTACCAGGCGCTGGTGCACAAGGCCTTGCGGGGGGCGGTGCGTGAGATTCTGTTGATCCTCGAGGCCGAAGGGCTTCAGGGCGATCACCACTATTACATCACCTTCAAAACCGAAGCCGAGGGGGTGCATGTCCCGAAACGGATGAAAACCCAGTACCCCCATGAGATGACGATCGTCATCCAGCACCGTTACTGGGACCTGAAAGTCCATGACGACCGGTTCGAGATCGGGCTTTCCTTCAACCAGCGGCCGGAACACCTGGTGATCCCGTTCGAGGCGATCACCTCGCTGGTCGACCCGTCCCAGCGCTTTGCCCTGCAGTTCGACGCCAAGGCGGAAGCGGAAGCCGAGGAGGGACAGCTGTTCGATCACCTGACCCCTGAAAAAGAGACCCCTCCCCCCGGCGCCGATGATCAGGAAACACCTGAGAAAAATCAAGATAATGTCGTAGCATTAGATGCATTCCGCAAAAGCTGATCCCAAATTACACCTATAGTTTATTTAATAATTATTACGCCTATCCCCGGTAAACGTATGTTTTGACTCTTTCAGGGGTTCGGGGGCATATTCTGGGGTATGTATTGGCTTTCTTATTTTTGGAAAATTATTTGGAAAGAGGCGGGGAAGATTATCCGTACTCTTTACTTTGGCACAATGATAGTGCCTGGAGGCATAGGACTATCATTGGGACTGCCAATGATAGAGTGGGTTGGTCTTTCAGTCGTGGCAACTCTCGTAATTTTACTTACTCAAACTATAAATAGGGCGAAAGCATTAACTGAAAAAATGGAACCAAAACTATCTGTAGTTCTTAAAGATGGTGAAATGATTATTGAGGCGTCCCTATCCGCACAAGCCATCTCAACGCTTTATAAAATTGTTCTAAAAAATTCGGGTGGTGAACCAATCAAGCGAGGAAATTTAATCTATAGGCAACTCCATTATTCAAAGAAGCCTACAAGAAGAGCAAGAATCGAACCAACTAACAAATTTGTAAAACAAACAGAGAATGGTGCTTTATTTGGCGGAAAGGCAATAGTGCCACAAAAAACATATTTCAGCTTAAACCGTGATGAAGAGATTGAGTTTGATGCTTTTCTTCTTCAAGAATACCGCGTGGATAATAGAAAAGGGTCTCAGCAACTAATTTATTATGGGGTTGCC
>JADFJJ010000011.1 GCA_022566215.1 Pseudomonadota bacterium
CGGAACCTGAACCGAACCCTGAACCAGAACCTGAGCCGGAACCGGAACCCGAGCCAGAACCCGAGCCCGAACTCGAGCCGAAACTTGTACCTGAGCCTGAGCCTGAACCCGAACCAATCCCGGAGCCAGAACCGGAACCTGAGCCGGAACCTGAGCCGGAACCTGAGCCGGAACCCGAGCCTGAGCCTGAGGTGGAAAAACCAAAGGCCGGGTGGTTGTCGCGGCTGAAAGAAAAGCTGACCAAGACCTCGTCCAAGGTCTCGGAAGGGATCAACCAGATTTTCGTCGCCAGGAAACTGGACGAGACCACCCTGGAGGAGCTGGAAGACCTGCTTATTTCTTCTGATCTGGGCGTGGAAACGGCGGCCCGGGTTTCCGAAACACTGGCCAAAAAGAAACTCAACAAGGACATAACCCCGGATGAGGTTCGCGCCGTCCTGGCCGATGAGATTTCAAAAATCCTCAGTCCCTCAGCGACCGACCTGAATGTCGAACTGGGGCATCAGCCGCACATCATCCTGATGGTCGGGGTCAATGGCACGGGAAAGACCACGACCATCGGCAAAATGGCCCAGATGCTGAAAATTATGGGGAAATCGGTAATGGTCGCCGCCGCTGATACCTTCCGGGCCGCGGCCATCGAACAGCTGGAGATCTGGTGTGACCGGGCCGGGGTCCCGATTATCAAGGGAAATATTGGCGGCGATGCCGCTAGCGTGGCTTTTGCCGCTATTGACGCCGCCCGCGAGCAAAAAATTGATGTCCTGATCATTGATACCGCGGGACGCTTGCAGAACCGCACCGAGCTGATGGATGAGCTGGCCAAGATCGTCCGTGTGATCCGCAAAAAAGATGAAAACGCGCCCCACGACACCATCCTGGTGCTGGACGCCACCACCGGCCAGAATGCCATTTTGCAGACCCAGGTGTTCCGTGAAGCGGCGAATGTTTCCGGCATTATCATGACCAAGCTGGATGGCACCGCCAAGGGCGGTATCCTGGTGGCTTGTACGGAAAAATTTCACCTGCCGATCTATGGCATCGGGGTCGGGGAAAAACTGGAAGACCTGCAACCGTTCGACCCGGAAGTTTTCTCCCGCGCCCTGGTCGGTCTTGATGTGGAAGAGTAACAGCCAAAAATGAACGCTAAACAACAAAAGGGCCCCAAGGCCGGAGTACCCAATATCCTGATAGATTTCGGGCCCTTGCTGGTTTTTTTCGGGGTTAATTTCAGCTATGGTATTTTCCCGGCGACCCTCAGCCTGATGGCCACAATGCCGGCCGCCATGGCCATTTCCTGGATCAAAAGAAAGCATATTCCGCCGGTGCTTTGGGTTTCCGGAATTCTGGTGCTTATTTTCGGCGGGCTAACGCTTTATTTTGATGACGAACGCTTCATCAAGATCAAACCAACAATCATTTTCAGCCTGTTTGGCCTGATTCTGTTGGGCGGCTACCTCAAGGGCAAGGCCCTGATTAAATTCATTTTCGAGCCCGCCTTCCCGCCGATAGCGGATAAGGGCTGGATGATCATCAGCCGGAACTACGGTCTGCTGAATTTACTTTTGGCGGGGTTTAATGAGTTTCTCTGGCGAAGCTTTTCCACCGATACATGGGTTGCAATTAAAGTGTTCGGTTTTACCGGGCTGACTTTTTTGTTTTTTTTAAGCCAAATCCCGGTGATCATGAAATACGGGGATTTGAAAAAACTAGGTTAGGGCTTGTTGCCGTAGCCCTCTTCATCCTTCCAGTAGCCCTGTTCTTTCAGCGCCTCGGCCACTTCGGCCGGCATATAGTTTTCATCGTGCTTGGCCAGAACATTATGGGCGTTGAAAACCCCTTTTTCAGAAAGCCGGCCTTCAACCACAACCCCCTGCCCCTCGCGGAACAAATCCGGCAGGATCCCCTCAAAGACTACCAGCGTTGAAGCTCCCCCGTCGGTGACCAGAAAGGTAACCTTCAAGGTCCCTTGCTCACGCAAGACCGTGCCGTCCTCCACCAGGCCGCCGAGGCGGAATTGTTCCTCACCGGTTAGAACCCGGTCCTGCAAATCTGAGGGGGTGACAAAATAAACGATATTTTCCTCAAAAGCGCGCAGCATCAGGAAAACAGCAAGCGCCAACACTGTCAGCATGCCAGCAATCATAAGGATGCGCACTTGCTTGCGTTTGGCGGCCGGAATAGAGGATTTCGATGTCATTTCAAGCTTTCAGGTTTTCGATTTTTTTACGGTTATTTTTTCCAGGCGTTTTTCAAGAACAATTTTTTTGCGCCAGCTAAGAATTGCCAGGATCGCCAAGGCGCCAAGCGACAGGGAATAGCTGGACCAGACAAATTCGCCATAGCGCTCAAAGCTGGGCAGGATATTCAAAAGCATCATGACCATGAGGCTTTCTCCCGGAGCGCCAGTTCAAGTCTTTTTTCCGCCATTTCCGCCTTCATCCGCCACAGCAGCACGGTCACAAAATAAAGGCCGTAAGCCGCCAGCATCAACAACAGCGGGGTCATCATCGAAGGATCGATCGCCGAGCCGCCTTCCCTGATCAAGCTGGAAGGCTGATGCAGGGTGTTCCACCATTCCACCGAAAATTTGATAATTGGAATGTTCACCACCCCGACCAGTGCCAGGATCGAGGAGATTTTGGCCGCCTTGTTCGAATCTTCCATTACCTGCCACAGCGCCAGGTAGCCGAGGTAGAGGAAGAACAACACCAGCATCGAGGTTAGCCGCGCGTCCCATTGCCACCAGGTTCCCCACATTGGTTTGCCCCAGATCGAGCCGGTGGCCAGCGCCAGCCCGCAAAAAACCATCCCGATCGGGGCGGCAGCCTTGGCCGCCAGCACCGCCAGCGGATGTTTCCAGATAATAAAGGCGGCGCTGGCCGCAGCCATGAAAACGTAGATCGCCAGGCTGAGCGACGAGGCCGGGACATGGACGTACATAATGCGCACGCTGTCCCCCTGCTGATAGTCGGGAGGAGAGGCGTAAAGGGCATAATAAAGGCCCGCCGCAAAAAGGGTCACGGTCAAGGCGAAAGTCCACGGCAACAGCGTATTTGCCAGCCGGTTAAAGCGAACAGGATTTGCAAACTTGTGCATAAGGTCTATCTAGTCTTCCCTTTTTGGATGTCAACCAAGAACCAGAGCAATATGAGAAAAAATTACTCCATTGTCGTTCTGAGGGCCGCCGCCGCGGCAATCGGCCCAATGACAAACGAAAAAGTGCTTAAAGCGCCGAGAAATAGCAGATTGCCCGTCTCCCCGCCGGTCCCGGCCAGGACCTCGGCTACCGCGCCCGCCCCGAAAATCAGGGTCGGGATATAAAGCGGCAGCACCAGCAGCGGGATCAGCACCCCGCCCCGCTTGATCGAAGCGGTCAGGGCGGCGGCGATCGCTCCCATAAAACTCAGCGCCGGGGTCCCGATCAGCATTGTCAGGATCAAAGCGATTAATCCCTCGGTCCCGATCTGCAGCACCAGCGCCAGCAGCGGCGTGGCCAGAATCACCGGCCCCAAGCTGTTCAGCCAGTGGGACAGGGCTTTGGCGATAACCTGGATTTCCAGCGGCATCGCGGTCAGGGCCAGAAGGTCCATTGAGCCGTCCTCAAAATCGATTGAAAACATCCGGTCCAGCGACAGGATCGCCGAAAGCAGCGCCGCCACCCAGACGATTCCGGCGCCGATCTGTGACAGGATTGCCGGGTCCGGACCGACCCCGAACGGGAACAGGCTGACCGTCATGACATAAAACATCACCACCAGCATTCCCGCCCCACCCTGGCGCCAGGAAGACAAGGTCTCGAGCCGAACCAATGTCAGGAAAGCTTTCAATGCGTAAACCTTCCCTTCCCGCCGCCCAGGGTCAGGGTCTTGATCCCCTTAAGCCCCAAATCCTGATGGGTCGCGGCGATCACTATTCCACCCTCTTTCAGATGATCTTCGATCAGGGCGCCAAGAATTTGAACCCCCTCCCGGTCAAGCCCCGAGGCCGGTTCATCCATCAGCCAGAGCGGCAGGGAGGTAACCAGAAAGCGGGCCAGGTTGACACGCTTTTTCTGGCCTTCCGAGAGAAATTTTACCGGAAATTCCAGCAGGCCTTCAACCCCGGTCCTATGCGCCGCTTTCTCGAAACCTTCCGTGCCGCCGAAAAGACTGCCCCAGATGGTGAGATTTTCCCGGACTGTCAGGTAGGGTTTCAGGCCGTAGGTGTGGCCCAGGTAGTGGGTCCGGCCGACAACCAGGTCCCTGGCCCTGGCCGAGGTTTCCCCATCCCAGGTAAAGGAGCCCTCTTGGGGCGGGAGAAAACCCGCCAGTATTCTCAAAAGGCTGGTTTTGCCAGAGCCGTTGGGGCCGCGCAGCAACAGCCCCTCCGAGCCGGCCAATGAAATTGAAAGCCCGGAAAAAAGTGTCCGGGCGCCGCGGATGCAAGTGAGGTTTTCGGCCGAAAAAAGTTTCTTATGGTTGGTGTCTTTCCCCATCGCCCGCACCCTACCCAATCCTTGAGGATCAGAATAGGGCAAAATTCAAAGAAACGGGCAAGAGCAACTGACGCTGCTCTTGCCCGCCCTTGTGCAAGCAGGGTTGCGGTTTAAACAACGGCAAACCGGGCCATCACCAAAATGCCCATGACCAATACAAAATACAGAACTCCTATGGTGAAAATTATCCTTTGATTTTTTGCGGAAAGGTTACTTGCAAGCGGCTTTTTCATTTTGGGTCTCCCAACCAGATTATTGACTAAAATGATCCTCCGTTGAAATTGTGAACAAATGCTGCCGGAAATTTGGTGATTTTGTGGACAATTGTGGCGCGCCGCCACAAATCGCACGGATTGGGTAAAAAACAGCCCTGAAATGAATGGGGCCAAAAGTTTTTCACTTGTCTCAAGCGCCGCTTTCCGGCATTACAGTGCCAACGGAACCGGATAATCCAAGCAAAGGAAGAACCAGGCGATGAATTCCTTCAATTCCAAATCCATCCTGAACATTGGGGGGATAGATTACGAAATTTACAGCCTCAGGAAAGCCGAGCAAACTCTGGGGGATATCAGCCGGCTGCCGTATTCGCTTAAAATCCTGCTGGAGAATATCCTGCGCCATGAAGACGGTGAAACGGTCACCCAGGAAGACATCAAGGCGCTCGCCGGATGGCTTAAGGAAGGAAAGTCCTCCCACGAGATCGCCTTCCGCCCGGCCCGGATCCTCATGCAGGACTTTACCGGCGTCCCGGCGGTGGTTGACCTGGCCGTCATGCGTGACGCCATGGTCAAGCTGAAAAAAGACCCAAAAAAGATTAATCCCCTGAACCCGGTGGACCTGGTGATCGATCATTCGGTCACGGTGGATGCGTTTGGCTCGCCCCAGGCTTTTGGAAAAAATGTCGAACTGGAAATGCAGCGTAACCTGGAGCGCTATGAATTCCTGCGCTGGGGCCAGCAGGCCTTTAATAATTTCCGGGTGGTGCCGCCGGGGACGGGGATTTGTCATCAGGTCAACCTGGAATATTTGGCGAAAATTGTGTGGACCAAAAAGCGCGGCAAAACAATCATGGCCTATCCCGATACCCTGGTTGGCACCGACAGCCACACCACTATGATCAACGGCCTTGGGGTTCTCGGCTGGGGGGTTGGCGGGATAGAGGCCGAAGCGGCGATGCTGGGCCAGCCCATTTCGATGCTGATTCCCGAAGTTGTCGGGTTCAAATTTACCGGGGAACTGAAGGAGGGAACCACCGCAACCGACCTGGTTCTGACCGTCACCGAAATGCTCAGGAAAAAAGGCGTGGTTGGAAAATTTGTTGAATTTTTTGGGCCCGGACTGGATAACCTGACCCTTGCCGACCAGGCGACGATTGCCAACATGGCCCCGGAGTATGGCGCTACTTGCGGATTTTTTCCGATCGACAGGTCGACCCTGGAATATCTGGAATTTACCGGCCGGGAACCGGAGACCGTGGCGCTCGCCGAAGCATATGCCAAAGAGCAGGGCCTGTGGCGTGACGCGGGCACTCCGGACCCGGTTTTCACCGATACGATCGAACTGGATATTGCCCAGGTCGAACCTTCACTGGCTGGGCCAAAACGGCCGCAGGACAGAATTGTTCTCTCCCAAGCCTCCAAAGCTTTCATGGCGGCGCTTAGCGGAACCTACGGTCAGGAACAGAAAGAAGACACCTACGTCGAAGTTGAGGGGGAGGACTTTGTACTCTCAGACGGCGACGTGGTTATCGCCGCCATTACCAGCTGCACCAATACTTCCAACCCCAGCGTCATGCTGGCCGCCGGGCTTTTGGCCAAGAGCGCCCTGCAACGGGGGCTCAAGGTCAAACCCTGGGTCAAGACCTCTCTGGCGCCGGGATCAAAGGTGGTTACCGATTACCTGGAAAAGGCCGGCCTTCAGGAGGCTCTGGATGAACTGGGCTTTAATCTTGTGGGGTATGGCTGCACCACCTGTATTGGCAATTCGGGGCCACTGCCGGAGGCGATCTCAAAAGCCATCGATGAAAAGGGACTGGTATGCACCAGCGTGCTGTCCGGCAACCGTAACTTTGAGGGCCGTATCAGCCACGATGTCAAAGCCAACTATCTGGCCTCTCCGCCGCTGGTGGTCGCCTATGCGCTGGCCGGGTCCATGAAGGTGGACATCACTCGTGATCCGCTCGGCAAGGACAAATACGGAAACGCCATTTATCTGAAAGATATCTGGCCCAGCAACTATGAAATAGAGGAATTGGTCCAAAAAGTGGTGGCCAAAAGTATGTTCCAGACCCGCTATGCGGATGTTTTCAAGGGTGACAAGGCCTGGCGCGCCATCAAGATTTCGAAGGGTCTGACCTATCGGTGGAATAAAAAAAGCACTTACGTCCGAAAACCCACTTTCTTTGACGGCATGAAACTGAAACCGGCTGGCCTTAAAGACGTAAAGAAGGCAAGAATTCTGGCGCTTCTGGGGGATTCCATTACCACCGACCACATCAGCCCGGCGGGCGCCATTAAAAAAGACTCGCCAGCCGGCCAGTATTTGACCGGGCGCGGGATAGAGAGGCGTGATTTTAACTCTTACGGATCGCGCCGCGGCAATCACGAGGTGATGATGCGCGGGACATTTGCCAACATCCGTCTCAAGAATGAACTGGGCCAGGGAAAGGAGGGCGGCTGGACGACATATTACCCGGGTGGAAAGCTGATGACCATTTTTGACGCGGCCATGAAATACATTGAGAAAGATGTCCCCCTGGTGATAATTGCCGGCAAGGAATACGGCACCGGTTCCTCACGCGATTGGGCCGCCAAGGGAACCTTGCTGTTGGGCGTCAGGGCGGTGATCGCGGAAAGTTTTGAGCGCATTCACCGCTCCAACCTGATCGGCATGGGGGTTTTGCCCCTGGAGTTTACCGGCGCGGCCACCAGAAAATCCTTACGCCTGACGGGCAAGGAAACCATCAGCCTGTCAGGAATTGAGGACGGGATTACGCCAGGAAAAAGCATAGCTTGTACCATTTTCTATCCCAATGGAAAAACCCGGGAAGTGAGCTTGTTGTGCCGCTGTGACACCGCCCAGGAGGTGGCTTACTTTGAGAACGGCGGAATTTTGCATTACGTTATCCGGCGCCTGGCCTCTTGACCGGGATCAAACTCCTCACCCGATGGTGATTGGAAAATCGGCACAATGCATATTATGCTGGGCGGATTATGAAACGAATCGCACTGATCATATTTTTTCTGTCTTTCATTTTTGCCGGCAATACGCTGGCGGGCGATCTGGTGGTGGTCGAGCTGTTTACCAGCCAGGGCTGTGAAAAATGCCCGCCCGCCAATAAGCTGTTGGCGGAACTGGCGGAAGAGAAGAATATTCTGGCGCTCAGCTGGCACGTTGACTATTGGGATTACCAGGGCTGGGAAGACACCCTTGCCGATCCTGAACACACCCGGCGTCAGGAAAACTATAACCAGGCGCTGGGAAGAAAAGGCGTTTATACCCCCCAGATTATCATCAACGGGCGGCGCGAGGTAGTCGGCTCAAACAAACTGGATCTCTACCAGACCATTCAATCCGCTCTGATCGCCAACGAATTGCCGGTGACGGTCCGCCTGGAAGGGAGCGCTGAAAACTTACAGGTCAGGCTGGGTGGTTCTGAAGATAATTCCCGGGCGGTGGTTGTGCTGGTCTGGTATGACAGCCTCCAGAAAATCAAGATCGGCGCCGGGGCCAATGCCGGAAAAACCATTACCTATGCCAATGTTGTCCGGAAGGTCAAAAACCTGGGCGAGTGGCAAGGCGAAGCCGTAACGTTTGCCATCGACCTTCGCGATCCCGGCCGGGGCGGGGCGGATTGTTTGGCCATACTGGTGCAGGATGGGGAAACCGGCCGGATTATCGGCGCCACCAAGATAACCCTGGACAGCCTTCCTGAATAAATACCGGTTCTGGTTTTAATTGCGCAAGGTTTCCTGGCTTTGCAGGATTTCGGCAATTTTTGTCACTGTGATAAGAAACGCACGCCCCCGCCATAAGGCGTTCATGCTTTCAGCTTCCGCCGCCCCATCGGGCGGGGCGTCCATCATGACCAAGGAGGTTTCATCGCTGAGCAACACATTTTCGTCATAGCGGGCCTCAAAGGTGGTCCAAATCTCGCCTTCGTATTCATAAAATGTCAGCGTCACACCGAGGCCGTCAAATGTCCGGTAGGTAGCGGAAGCGACGCGGAAAAGTTCAAGTTCATCCTGCTGGGCGACATCCAGCAGCAAAATTTGCGCCAAAGCATAGGCGATCGCCCGGGCATTCGGCTGGTTGACTTGCTCCGGGCCGGAGGCGCCGAGGGAAAACAACTGGGCCTCCGGCGAGGACTTTGAGACCGACCAGGCAGGTCCACCGGTAACTTCAATGTCTACGCTTTTGATCCTTAATGTCGAAAGTCTGATGACCTCCTGGCGCAGCCAGAAGGCCGGGTTGGATGATATTTGCGGAAGTGAGGAAACGGTCCAGACCCGCTGGTCCCGCTCATCCCATGCAAAAGTAATGATTCCACCGCCGCCGGGGGCCAGGAACTGGTCGCCGGTGGTCAGGACCGCCAGGATGTTGTTTTCCTCACCCATAAGCGTAATGGTTACCGCACGTTCACCTAAGCCAAGCCGTTCCAGGTATTTGGGTTTGTCTGTTTTAGGATCCAGCCGCTCGCTCTGTTTCAAACCCGACAGCAACCCCTGGACAAATGAGGCGTTGGCGGGATAACCGGACTTTTCGGCCACTTTCCAGCTGGTTCCATCATGGTTCAGGGTTGTGGTTTCTCCATTTCCCGCCAGTGTAATTTGGCTGACGTTTGTGATGTTTTCCGCCAGCCCTTCCAGCAACACTCCGCCGGGCAGGTCAGTTCCCCTGACCTTTTCCTGCTCCACCAGGAAATAAATAGAAAAACCCAGCAAAAGGCTGGCCAAGACGCCCAAGGTCCATGTTAATCTGGTCAGGCTCATGACCTCTTCCTTCTTTCAACCAGGCCGAAGCGCAACAGGCCCAACAAAAGAAGCAGTGCCGGAATGACAAACATATTCAGGAAAATAATCCTGTTTTCCATGGTCCTGATGGTCTGCAGCAGAGTACGCTGGACCTGATTCAGGTTGCGCTTTATCGTCCGGGCCTGATTCCTGAAGTTTTGGATCTCAACCTCACTGGCCTCACTGAAGGCCTGGTCCTCAGGGGTGGTTCGCTGCAATTCGGCCAGGCTGGCTTCAACCTCCCGCAGCCGCGCCCTCAAGGTTTCTTTTTCCGCTTCTTCCTGAAACGTGGCGTCACGCCGAAGATCGTGAAATTTTTCCAGGGGTCGCTTTGAAACCCCTCTGGCCCGAAGAGAAATCAGCGCGTCCGACCCGCTCAGATAATCCAGGGCATTGACTATAAAAGCGGCATTGTCGGCAAACGGCACCAGAACGTCGCGGCCAAAACTGTCAAGCCGGTGACCGGCCCAGAAACGGTCCTCAAAGATATCCGCATCAGCGACGATAATGACGTTGATGTTCCCTTCAGCAAGACCCTTATTTACCGCCACCACCTCCGGAAAGGCGGATTTTACTCGGCCTGAAAGATGGCCCGCCAATGTGTATTTTTCCCTTGGGGATGTGGTTTGAATTAAAACCCCGGGATCAATATCCTGACGGACCAGGTTAGCGGCAACAATATCAGCCCCCTCACTGGTCTCAATCAGGGGTTCAAAGGTCAGCCCTTCCCTGCCCTCGAAATTTAACACTCCGGCGCTGGCAAAATTAATTACCGAAAGAAAAGCTGTGATCGGATTGTCTTCGTTCAACTGGTCCTTGCGAACCCCCAGCCAGTGAATGTAATCCCGGTATGTGACCTGTGGGGGATTTCCAACTTCTACCCGCTGGCCCAGATTATAGTCGACCACCGCCCGCTCCGGGGAATAGCTGATGCCCCACGCGCTGAACAGGGCCGCCAGGTCGGAGGACGGTGAAATTTCGGGACCGAAGACCCCGCCGGTTGCTTGTTGCATCAACGGGGTAATCTCAGCAAACGGATCGACAAATATCATGGCCGGTTTGCCGCCGAGGACAAACTGGTCTATTTCATAAAGTTGTTCAGCCGTCATTTCCGCCGGGTGAACCACCAGCAGCACGTCCACATTCCGGGGAATGACATTAAAATTGTCTTCCAGATACACGACCTCAAACAGCTGTGTCAGCTGGCTGTAAATCAGGTAGGGCTGGCCCTTCCCCTGAAGGAACGCCCTTGCCCCTCCGGTCCCGTAGCGCATGGGCAGGGACGTGATCAGGCCGACCACCGGTTTTTTTTCCTGGCTCAGCAGAAATACAATTTTCGCCAGATCAAATTCCAGGAACCGCTCACGTTCCTCGGAAAAAAGCGAAATAACCTCGAGGCGGTTGGTTTCGTCAAAACCGACCAAACCCAGGAAGATGGTTTGGTCTCCTTCCCCCAGCCCCTGGACACCGTAGGTTGCTGCTTCTTCCCGTTCTTCGCTAAAGGGTTCGGGATCGATCACTTCCAGTCTGATTTTTCCATCGCTCAGGACTTCAAATTCCTCCAAAAAATCCTGAACCCGCCGGCCATAACGAAAAAGCGCCGGGTCGTTCGCGGCGGTTCCCTTGGAAAAATAAAACCTTAACGTCAAGGGTTCTTCCAATCCCGCCAGAATTTCCCTGGTTCCCGGGTTCAGTGTGAACAGCTTGTCCCCGGTCAGGTCAAAACGAATCGGCCCCAACCAGGCATTGCCAAAAAGATTGACGCTTAAAAAAATGATAAATGCGAAAATCAGCTGTAAATAAGCATTCAGCCGGCGTTTCCCAGTCGCGCCCATGGACTAACCGGCCTCCCGCTTCAGATTGACGATGAGGTAATTCACAAACAGCCAGAACGCGATCAGGCTGATGAAAAACAATAAGTCACGGCCCTCGATTACGCCCTTCAGAATACTGTTGAAATGGCCCAGGAAACTAAACGACGCAACCAGCGAGACCAGGGCTTCAGGAGCCCATCCAAAAAACAGGTTCTGCACCAGCGGCAAGCCACTGGCCATAAAGAGAAAACAAATCGCCGCGGTTCCAACGAAGGCAATGATCTGGTTGCGGGTCAGCGCCGAAAGCGCCGCGCCAATACTTAAATAGCTTCCGGCCATCAGAAAACTGGCAAGGTATCCGGCCAGGATAACCCCGTTATCGGGCGCCCCCAGATAATTGACCGTAATCCAGATTGGAAACGTCATGGCCAGCGTCAGCCCGATAAAAATCCAGGCGGCAAGGAATTTCCCGAACACCACAGCGAAGGTTGAAACCGGAAGGGTCAGGAGCAATTCAAACGTGCCGGAACGGCGGTCCTCGGCCCACAGGCGCATTGAGATGGCCGGGATCAGGAACAGAAACAGCCATGGGTGATATATGAAAAATGACTGCAAATCGGCCTGGTCACGGAGGAAAAAGTCCCCCAGATAAAATGTAAAAGCGCCCGACAGAACCAGGAATACCACCATAAACACCAAAGCCACCGGGGTCGCAAAATAGGAAAATAGCTCCCTTTTGAATATCGCCATCCAACCCGCCATCAGGCCGCTTCCTCCGCTGTTGTTGTCAGGGTTCTGAAAACATCCTCCAGCCGTCCCGGATCGACCGAAATTTCCTCAACCGGCCAGCGGCTTTTCGCCAGCTGTTTCTGGATTTCCCCGACCGGCGGTTTATTTCCGGCGGCAAGGACCGCCAAGGTTGCCGATTGCCCTTCCCGGGTAACTTCAACGCCGCTGATCGCCGCCAGTTTTTCCAGTGCCGCGGCCAGCTTTTTGTGGCCTGAGACCGGACCCCTGATCAGGACCGCATTGTAATAGCGTGATTTGGTTTTCAATTCGTGAGGAGTTCCGTCCGCCACGATTTTCCCCTGGTGAATGATGATCGCCCTTGAGCAGATGCTCTCTACTTCTTCCAGGTTATGGGTTGAGATAATTATCACCTTGTTTTTCGAAAGGGACTGGATCAGCCCCCTGATTTTATGTTTCTGGTTCGGATCGAGCCCGTCGGTCGGCTCATCCAGGATCAGGATTTCCGGGTCATGCAACAGCGCCTGGGCCAGCCCGAGACGGCTGCGATACCCCTTTGAGAGAGTTTCGACACGCTGGTCCAGCACGGACTCCAGGCCAACGTTCTTAACAACCTGGTCAAACGCTTTTAAAAAGGCCCGCCCTTCAAGGCCCCTGGCCGCGCCGATAAACTTAAGAAACCCCCTCGGAGTCATTTCTTCATACAAAGGCGCCCCTTCGGGCAGATAGCCAATCTTTTTCTGGGCTTTTTTGAGATTTTCACTGATGTCATTGCCGTCAATTGTAATTTTGCCGGTGGTCGGCGCCAAAAATCCGGTCAGCAGTTTCATAGTGGTGGTCTTGCCCGCCCCGTTGGGTCCGAGAAAGCCGAGAACCTCTCCCTTTTTCACCGCAAAGGATATTCCATCCACGGCTTTGAGGGCGCCATAGTGTTTGCTGAGATTTTCCGCCTTGATCATGGTGCCTTGGACTTTGCCCTACCGGAGGGTCAGTTTCAATAGGCTAAAGCAGCGGCGGGGTTTCAAGGTCGGCAATTTTGTTGAAAAGCGCTGAAAACCATAAAATCGGGGTAAAGGGGCCGCTAGCCGAAAGCATCAAACGACATTTTATGAAGAAAGTCCTTCCAGTTGTCTCGACACAGGATTTCCCCGGGAGTAAAAACAGACCAATCCCTTGGGGTTATTTGCTATTCAAGGGAAAGGCTGAAAACTGAAAGCTGGAATTTGGCTGCCCAGTGATGGCTTGCGGGTTTAGAGGGGGGCTTGGGGGTATGAAACCCGGAAGACCACCAACTGGGCTTGACGAGGCCAACAGATAAATTGTCTGAAAACTTTGGGGCGGCTTTTGGCCTGAAACATGGCAAAAATGTGGCGCACGCCATTAATCATAATTATAGGGGAGTTTTATGGGCAGCAGCCTGCAATTTGACGCGAAACTTTTGGAGTACGTTACCAAACACACCCCGGTTGAGCCCGAACTTTTCAGGCGGCTTAGGGAGGAAACGGAAGCCCTCGGCCCGATCAGTGAAATGCAGATCAGCTGGATCCAGGGCAACCTGATGCAATTGCTGGCCAGATTGATCGGCGCCACCCGCTACCTGGAGATCGGGGTCTTCACCGGGTACAGCACCCTGGCGATGGCGACCGCTCTGCCCGACGATGGCAGGATTACAGCCCTGGATATCGATGAAAACTGGACCGCCATGGGGAAACGGTATTGGCGGGAGGCCGGAGTGGACGGGAAAATAGATCTGATCCTGGGGGATGCCTGCACCGCCCTTGAGAAAATGGTGAACAAGGCTGCCCTTCCCCCCTTTGATATGGCCTTTATCGATGCCGACAAACCGAACATGCCCAGGTATTTTGACTATGCGCTTCGGCTGGTCAGGCCCGGCGGCCTGGTTATTGTGGATAACGTCTTGTGGAGCGGGGCGGTTATAGACCCGGCCGCCGGGGATGAAAACACCGCCGCCATACGCGCTTTCAATGAGGCGGTTATGAAGGACCAAAGGGTTTATCTTTCCATGATCCCGGTCGGGGACGGGCTGTTGCTGGCCTGCAAAAAATAAAGCCCGCCAGGAAACCCGCGGGCTTTAATCTTAGTAGACCAGGGGGTTTTATTTTTCGTCAATGTCCCCAAAACCGTCTACGTTGAATTTAGTCTTTTCGGGATTGCCGTAAACGTCTACATCACCCATGCCGTCTATATACACTTCGGCATATTCAGTGGCGTAAATCTCGGCATCTCCCATGCCATCCATGGTCAGGCGAACCGATTTGCATTTCAGGCTGCGGGCGTCCAGATCACCAAGACCATCCAGGGTAAAGACGGCTTTATTGCAGACCCCGTCAATTTCGATGCTCGCCATGCCATCCAGTTCCAACCGGAACTCATCCGCATCGAGATTTCTAATGACAATGTCTCCAAGCCCATCCAACGCTACCTCTTCCAGGCTGGGTAGGGTAATATGAATGGAAATATCGATATCCCTGAAAATGGTAAAAAAGCCCGATTTGATATCGGTATCAATAAATAAACGGCCACCGCTGACCCGGGTGGTGGTCTCCCTCAGGTAACGTTCCTTATTGGCGGTAATGGTTACGCTTTGCTCTTCCCCGACCTCAATCGTTACATCCATCAGGCCGTCCAGTTCAATCTGGGAAAAAGGCTCAAGGTCGCGCTCTTCGTCATAATCGGCCCAGGCGCTTGAGATCGGAACGGCGATTGCGATCAAACCCAAAGCCAATGCGGTCTTTTTCATTTTGCTGTCTCCTCGCTATTCTTATATATATTCGATATATATCAATTGGATGTATATTTCAAGGCTTAACTTCAAAAAAAGACCCGCCCGGATTATCAGGCGGGTCAATTGGGCAGATCACTTAATCGCAATCAACAACTTTAAAACTGCCAAGCCCACGAATGCGCGGGCGAACCTTGTCAGGATCTCCACAGATCGTGATATCGCCAATACCGTTCAGCTCTGCCTTAACCGATTCGGAGGCATAAGCATCCATTGTCCCTTGAATCACGATCCGGTTAAATATAATACGCCGTTCTTTATTTTACCCTTCGCCCTTGTCAAAATTAAATAAATCATTTTAAAATAAGGCAAATGTCTTATGCAGGTTCCATAATTGCCTTTCCGGCTGCTTTTGAAAACTCAAAAGTGGTTTTTTTTAACCAGAGTGAGCTGACCCAGATTCTCAACACTTACGGCCGCATGGTCAGCGCCGGGCTGTTGAAGGACTATGCCATCAGCGAAAGCCGCGGCCAGGTGGTTTTTTCCTTTTTCAGGGGAACCTCGGAAAGACCTCTTTACCGGGTTGTGAAAAACCCCGCCCATGGGAAAAAGAAAGGGCCATTCCTGATTTTAGGCGCAGACGGGACTTTATTAAAAAGGGGAAGCTCCCTGAAAACTGTTTTGAAATTCTTTGAGCCCAAGATGATCCGCCTGGTCGGGGCATAAAAAAACCCGGGGTTGAGCCCGGGTTTTAGAATTCTTATTATAATGTTTAATTTCTATTGCCAAAGAGCCGCAACAGGAAAAGGAACATGTTTATGAAATCCAGATAAAGATGGAGGGCGCCCATAATCGCCCCCTTTTTCGCCATGGTGCCGTCGCTGTAGGTGTAATACATATTTTTGATTTTCTGGGTGTCATAAGCCGTCAGGCCGGCAAATACCAAAACACCGATTATAGAAATGACGAAATCCATCATAGGTGACACCAAAAACCAATTCACAACACTGGCAATAATAACACCCATCAGTCCCATGAGCAGGAACGCACCCCAGCCGCTGATGTCTTTTTTGGTGGTATAGCCCCAAAAGCTCAAAGCGCCGAAGGTGGCAGCGGTGATGAAGAAAATCTTTGCGATGCTCATTCCGACGTACATAAAAAAGATTGAAGATAAAGAAAGGCCCATCACAGCCGCGAACCCCCAGAACATAGCCTGGAGGGTTGCAGGCTTCATTTTATTTTTGCCAAAGCTCATCAGAAGCACGAAAGCCAGCGGCGAAAGTAACGCAACCCAGCCAAGGCCGGTATACCCCACAATATATCCTCCCTGCATTTGATAAAGCAGATTTGTAAGTGTTGACGAACTATAGGTCAAAAGGGCCACAATCCCCGTCAGCAAAACGCCGGAGGCCATATAGTTATAGACTTTAAGCATGTGGGCGCGCAGGCCCCGGTCGGCTACCACCCCTTCACGCCGGACTTGCTCCTGCTGAATTTCTTGCTTGTGGCGTTCCGCCATACCGTCACCTCAGGTTTTTCAGGTTAATTTTAAACTCTTTTCTCAAGCTTCCAATATTGCCACAGAGGGGCAACTTTTCAAGGGAAACCGTTAAAATTGCCGCAGGATTTTTGCCGGTTTTTCCCCCAGCGCTTTCCAGGTGTTCAAAAGCCCGAACAAAAGGGTGATCACAAGGCTGCCCAGCACGGTGGCGGCGGCGGCCCCGGGGAACAGGGTAAACTCCATTTCCATGACATGGACAATCACCAGGTAACTGGCGATGCCGCCGAAAACCAGCGCCATGACCCCGGTCACCAGGCCCAGCAGCAAATATTCAAAGACAAAGGCCTTCAGGATATCGCGTCTGACGGCGCCCAGGATTTTCATAATGACCGAATCATAAACCCGGAAGCGGTATCCGGCCGCCAGCGCTCCGCTTAACACCAGAACCCCGGCGATGATCGCCAGCGCACCGGTGTAATTCACCGCCGCCCTGATCTGCACCAGGATATTATCAATGCTGGTCAGGATTTCCTTCATCCGGATCGCGGTCACGTTCGGAAAAGCATCTGTCATGGCGCGGTGAACCTGATTTTCGGTCCCGTCTTCAGCTTTCATCGAGGCCATAAACGTGTGCGGGGCAGCTTTCAGCGCCCCGGGATCGAAAACCATGACAAAATTAAAGTTCATGGCTCCCCACTCGAAATTCCTGAGGTTCGCCACCGTCGCCGTGATGTTTCGCCCCAGCACGTTTACGGTTATGGTATCACCAACGCTTAAACCCAAACCACCCGCTTCCTCGGCGGCAAAGGAGACCAGCGGCGGACCCTGATAATCCGCCGGCCACCATTCACCCGCCGCCAGGGTATTGGTTTCGGGAAGGTCCTCAGAATAGGTCAGGACCCGGTCGCCGTTCAGCACCCAGGCAGCCTCGGGGTGCGGGGTTATCTCATTTGCAGGAATTCCATTTAGCGACACGATCCTGCCGCGCAGCGAGGGAACCAGCCTGAGGTCGGACACCCCTTTCAGACTTTCGGCTGTCCTGCGGAATTCCTCCACCTGGTCCTTTTGAATATCAATCATGAAAAAGGCCGGGGCCTGGTCGGGAATCTGCTCGTTCAGGCGCGAGGAAAAATTCTCATCAATCAGAATAACCATGGTGAACAGGGTCAGTCCCAACCCTAAGGACATGACCACGGCGCCGGTCGCCGCCCCCGGCCGGTGCAGGTTTGAGATTGCCAGCCTTAACGCCGGCTGTTTTGGCCTGGGCAGGAAAGTGGCCAGCCTTGCAACCCCTTTTCCGGCAAACCGGAGCATAAAAATTATTACTGCAACTCCCAAAACAAACCCCGCCGCCAGACCCCTGTAGGGCGAAAGCAGGATAGCCATCGCCATGACAAGCCCCATCAGGGCGATCACATAAAGCCGGTAGCGCAGATCCGGCACGATCTTTTCCGCGCTCACCAGATCACGCAATAACCTGACCGGCGGGACCTTTTTGGCAATCGCCAGCGGCCACAGGGAAAATATCAGTGAGATACAAACGCCGTAAAAGGCCGCAATCACCAGTGCAAAACCAGATACCGTAAAAGCGACTTCTACCGGCAAGGCCCCGCTGATCAGTTTGACGACAATGAAAGCGCCCCCCACTCCCGCCAGCAAGCCCGCCAAAATCGCAAACAGGGAAAACAGCAGAATCTGGACCAGATAGGTATGAAAAACGGTTTTTGAGGAGGCCCCGAGAATTTTCAGGGTGGCGATCACCGGGGTTTTTCCGCGCATGTAGTTGCCCACCGCGTTGCCAACCCCGACCCCGCCCACGACCAGCGCCATCAGGCTGACCAGTGATAAAAACATCCCCATCCGCTCAACAAAACGCCGCACCCCAGGGGCGCTGCCCTGGCGGTCGCGCACCCGCCAGCGGGCTTCGGGAAAAGCGCCAATGAGTTGTTCACGCCACACCGTGATATCGGTCTCCACGGGGAGGCGGATTTTATAATGCTGGTAATAAAGACTGCCCGGCTGGATCAACCCGGTCAGCGGGACAACTTCCTTCGCCACCAGAATAGTAGGGCCGAGGAGAAAACCTTCATTGGAGCGGTCGGGTTCAGTTTCGATCAACGCCCGTAATTCAAACGTCAGGTTCCCGACCCTCAAGGTATCCCCCACCTCCACCTTCAGGCGCTCCGCAAGATTTGGATCCGAAACAAGCCCCCAAAGGCCATTTCGTTCACCAAACATTTCCTGATATGTGCCGGAAGGGGCCAGTCTCAGAGCCCCGTACAGCGGATAGGCGGCGTCCACCGCCTTAAGTTCTGACAACATACGCTCTCCGGACACTTCACCCCGGACCATTGCGCGCAGGCGGGTAACTTCGGAAACCTCTCCGGAATTTTCAAAAAAGGCGCGCTCCTCACTGGTTGCCTCACGCTGGAACATACGCACCTCAACATCACCGGCCAAAAGCGCCCGCCCCTGGTCATGCAGACTTGTCTGGACCGCGTTGGTCAATGTTCCCACCGCCGCGATAGTGCCGACACCCAAAATCAGGCAAGCCAGGAAAACCCGAAACCCCGTTACTCCCCCGCGCAACTCGCGCAACGCCAGGCGAAAACTGATGGGAAGTTTTTCGAAGTGGATCATCGCCTAAAGCCTTTTGCCCCCGGGTGCCAAATTCCCGTCCAGCATATGCAGGACCGTATGGCACCGCTTGGCCAATGAGGGATCATGGGTAATCAATATCAAAGTTGTGCCTTTTTTCCTGTGCAGGTTGAACATCAGCCGGATGATCGCGGCGCCGGTCTTGCCATCCAGATTCCCGGTCGGTTCATCGGCGAATAACAGTTTCGGGTTGGGCGCCATCGCCCGGGCCAGGGCGACCCGCTGCTGTTCGCCCCCGGACAGTTGCGCCGGGTAATGTTCCAGCCGGTGGTCCAGTCCTACCGCTTCCAGTTCGGCCTCGGCCTTCTGAAAAGCTTTTTTGTCTCCCGCCAGCTCCAGCGGAACCGCCACATTCTCCAGCGCCGTCATGGTCGGGATCAGGTGAAACGCCTGCAGGATTATGCCGATCCGCTTGCGCCGGTGCAGCGCCAGTTCGTCTTCACTGAGCAGGGTATAATCCCTGCCGTCTACAATTACGCTTCCTTTAGACGCGGTTTCCAGGCCGGCCATCACCGCCATCAGGGTGGATTTTCCAGACCCTGAGGGACCGACAATGCCAATCGCCCGGCCTTTTGGAATATCCAGGCTGACCCCGCGCAGGATATGGACCGGACCGGCCGAACTTGAAAGTGTCAGGTGAACATCTCTCAGGGATATTAATGGATTCATCGCTGCCATTATAATGACATAGAAATGAACCGTGCTGTTTTCAACAAAAAAGGGACAAAGCGACCCACTAATATAGCCGGTTTAGCGAAAAGTGGGTTGATTGAACAATCAAAAATTTACATACCTGATGTTATGAAAACTGTTTTGCATAAATCATTGTATCTATTTACCCTCCTGGTTTTTATTGCCCTGGTGTTTCCGGCGCGGGCCGAGGAGAAGACTATTCTGGCCATGGGCGATAGCCTGATGGTTGGTTATAATCTGCCCCCCGGTTCTTCATTTCCGGCGCAGCTGGAAAAATGGCTCAGGGGAAAAGGTATCGATGTAAAAGTGCTGAACTCTGGCGTCTCGGGCGATACCTCATCAGGTGGACTGTCGCGCCTGGAGTGGGCCTTGGCAAGCGTTCCGGGCGGGGCGCCTGATCTGTTGATCCTGGAATTTGGCGCCAATGACATGCTGAGGGGGATAGACCCGGCGGTAACCCGCAAGAACCTGGACGCCATCCTGAAAAGCTTGAGCGACAAAGGTATCCGGGTTCTGGTTATGGGTATGCGGGCGCCCCCCAATATGGGTCCGGAGTATGAGCAGGAGTTTAATGCCATTTTTCCGGAACTGGCGAAAAAATACGGGGCCGGGCTTTATCCCTTTTACCTGGCAGGGATCGCCGCCATTCCCGATTTGAATCTGGGCGACGGCATTCACCCCAATGAACGTGGCGTAGCTGTTATGGTCAGCCGCGCCGGACCAATGATTATGGAATTGATCAAAGACTGAAACTCCGCCAATAAGAGGATGCAATGATCCGTCTTTTTACCGCTATCAGGATACCCCAGGCCCAAAAAGAATGCCTGCTGGCGACCATGGGGGGTCTGCCGCAGGTCCGCTGGCAGCGCGAGGATCAGCTGCACTTGACGCTTCGTTTTATTGGTGAGGTAGATGAGGAAAAGACTGAAGAAATCAGGTTGATTTTATCCACCATCCAGTTTTTACCATTCTCGGTGCGCATCAAGGGGGTTGATATATTTGGCCCGGCGCGAAAACCCAGGATGTTATGGGCCGGGCTGGAAAACCCTGCGCCGGTCAAGGCGCTGCAAGAGAAAATCACCAATACCCTGAGGCGTCTTGAGCTCGAACCCGAGGACAGGAAATACAAACCCCACGTAACGCTGGCCCGCATCAAGGGCAACAACGGGGATAAATTGGCCCAGTTTCTGGACCATAACCGCGGCCTGGCGCTGGATCCGTTTGCGGCTAATGAATTTGTCTTATTCAAAAGCCACCTCAGCCACACCGGCGCGCAATACCAGGTGATTGAAACCTACCCCGCGGGAATGGTTTAGACCCTAAAAACCAAGACGCCTTAAAGTCGCCTCCACACTTCCGGCGTAATGGCCGCCAAACCAGTAAGCGTGGAATAAAAGCGGCCACAGGTTATAAATATCCAACCGGTTATCAAAAAAATCGTTCTCAATTCTGTGAGTTTCTCTATACCCCTCAAAAAAATCTTTCCCGAACGAACCAAAAAGGGTGGCGAAGGCCAAATCTGTTTCGTTATGGCCGTAATAAATGGCGGGATCGATAAAGGCGGCGCACCGGCCCTTGTGAAACAGAACATTCCCGCCCCAGAAATCGCCGTGCAGCAAAACCGGGGCGGGCTTTTCCGGCAGGTAATCTTCCAGGTGGCTGCAAAATTTTTCGATGCGGGAAACCAGGCCCGCCTCAATCCGTCCGGCCTGGTGGGCGATCGCCGTCATATACAACAGCCGCCGGTCGCGGAAAAAGCCGACCCAATTATCGGCCCAGGCATTGGGCTGGGGACTGGGGCCGAAGATCGTGTCTTCAAAAAAACCAAACCTCTGTTCCGTAATATTATGGAGCCGGGCCAGGTGGCGGCCTGCCTGGCGTTCACCTTCGGCCCCTTTGGCGCCGTCATTTTCAATGAAATCAAGCAACAGCACCTCTTCCCCGAGCGCTGCGACTTCAGGAAAAAGACCGGGCGCTTTCTGGTTTAAATATTTGAGCATTTTTTCCTCAGCCCTGGCCAGATGCTGATGGCCGGAGCCGGGAACCTTGGCGGCAAGGTTGGCGCCATCGATAAGCGTAACCTTGAAAACACTCGCCCAGTCTCCGGTGTGAATAGGGGTAATTGCCTCAATTTTCCCAAGTTTCCGGGCTGCATTCTCGATCAGGTGATTTAAGTTGTTTTCCGTCATTAACGATAGCTGGGGAAATGTTTGATGAGCAAAGTCTCGAGCAGCCCTTCGGCCCCTTCCCGGATCAGCGAGAGGCATTCCTGAAATCCGCTGACGCCCCCATAGTAAGGATCCGGAACCTCCAGAACGCCCGAGGAAGAATGGTTAAGGAGAAAATCGATTTTTGATTGATGCTGTTCCGGCGCCCGTCCCCTCAAGCTCCTGATATTGGTTTGGTCCATGGCCAGGATGTAGTGAAACCTCTCAAAATCTTCATTGGTAATTTTCCGCGCACGCTGAGCGCTGATGTCGAACCCGGCCAGCAAGGCCGCTTCCGTCCCCCGCTCATCCGGTGGTTCTCCCACATGCCAGCTGGAGGTGCCGGCGGAATCGATCAGAAAATGCTGCGCCAATCCCCTCTGCTCCACCAGGTGGTTGAACACCCCCGCGGCCAGGGGAGAACGGCAAATGTTCCCGAGGCATACAAACAGCACATGAACCTTTTCTATCTCAGCCATTCTTCCCCTCCAGTTTTTCCAGGGTGTAATAGATCAAATCCAGCGCCGGCGGACTTTCCGCCTCGGAGCTCAGCATCCCATGCACCTGACCCCGGTGATGAGTTTGATGATTGAAAAAATGGCCCAGGCAGATGGAAAGCGGGACATCGTGCGGAATCCCATTGACATCGGAATATTCCAGGATTTCACTGAGCTGCCGGTCGGTCAGGGAAATGGCGAAATCAAGAATTTTTTCATCATGCTGCTGGCGGGCGTCATTAAGACCATTAAAATCCTCAAACAGGATCGCATCCAGCATCTTGGGCGCCCCCGCCTCACTTAAAAACCGCTCCATCCAGATCATATCCGCCACCAGAATATGGTTAAGGGTTTTGTGGATCGACCCGAAAAAGGACGGCCGCGCTTTCAAATACGCCTGTTCGCTTAAATTCCCGCAAGCGGAATAAATTTTATTATTGGCCCAGATGTTATAGTTGGCAAAGTGAATAAAGTAGGATGCAAGCATGATTTTTCCTCATTTTGGATGCAAACTAGGGTCTGAACTCAACTACCGGGTGGAACTGTGTTGGTGCTGATGTCCCCGCAGAACAGGAAATAATTGCAGACGATATGGGGTATCGGCGAAAATTCTTGACGCATTCTGCGGGGACATCAGCCCAATCCTTACCGGACCGCGCCCAAATCGGGCGGGATGGCGTCGAAGCCGCTTTAAATAGATGGCTATTTTTCATCGTCTTCTCCTGATCCTGACCGATTTTTGCTGCGGCACAGCCCTCATCGGTAGTTGAGTCCAGACCCTAATAAAGTTTAAGGGATTAGGAGACGCTTTGAAAGTGCCGCATTACCAAAATATTGTTATCCTGACGGGGGCTGGCATTTCCGCCGAATCCGGCCTGGCCACCTTCAGGGGCGATGGCGGGCTGTGGGAAGGCCATAATGTTATGGATGTAGCGACCCCGGAGGCGTTCCGGCGCGATCCGGTTATGGTTCACCGCTTTTACAATGAACGGCGGAAAGATTTATTCAAGGTCAAACCCAATCCCGCCCATAAAGCGCTTGCCCGGCTGGAGGGGAAGCACAAGGGCGAGGTGATAATCGTCACCCAGAATATTGACAATCTTCATCAACTGGCCGGGTCTAAAAATGTCCTGCATATGCACGGTGAAATGCTGAAAGTCAGGTGCCGCCAATGCCATCAGGTGTTCGATTGGGAAGGTGATACATCCGAGCACCTTGCCTGCCCCAGTTGCCAGGCAAAACCAGCGCTTCGCCCGCACATTGTGTGGTTCAATGAAGTGCCTTTTCACATGGAAGAGATAGAAGTGGCGCTTTATACCGCCGATCTGTTTGTCTCGATCGGGACCTCAGGCGCCGTTTACCCGGCGGCGGGTTTCATTTCCATGATCAGGAGCATGGGCAAGGCCCACAGTGTCGAGTTGAATCTTGAACCCTCGGAAGGGCAATCCCTGTTCGCCGAGACCCATTACGGCAAGGCGACAAAAATTGTTCCAGCGTTTGTCGATAAACTGCTAAAAGAAACCGGTTAGGAGGAAACCATGGCCGAAAAACTGAGTGAAGAGGCGCGCGCGGCGGAACTGATAAACCTTGCCGGCTGGGACGAGGTGGAAGGCCGCGATGCGATCAAGAAAACCTTTACCTTCAAGGATTTTAACCAAGCCTTCGGGTTTATGACGCGGGTTGCCCTCAAAGCCGACCAGATGGATCATCATCCCGAGTGGTTCAACGTCTATAACCGGGTTGAGGTAACCCTTACCACCCACGATGCCAAAGGGCTGACGATGCGGGATATCAAACTGGCGCACTTTATGAATGAAGCCGCGGGAAAATAATCCCTAAATACTTTATTTAGTTTTACCCGTAACCGCTTCACGGTGGGCGACATAAACGGTTGACCCGAGGATAATGGCCGCCCCGAACCAGGCAATAATATCCACACTCTCCTCGAAAGCCATAACACCCAGGAGTGTGACGAATATCATCCGTGAAAAATCCAGCGGCAGGATCGCGGTGGCCGGTGAATAGGAAAAAGCCCGGGCCAGGGCGGTATGGGCCAAAGCCACCAGAATGCCGATCACAGCCAGGATCATAAGCTCAAACATGCCCGGCCAGGACCAGAAAAACAGCGCCACGATAAAACTGCCCGGCAGGACAAAAAGAAATGAATAAAGGGCAATAATCTCCGGCTTGTCGGTGCCGGAAAGCGATTTGATCACCACCAGCGATCCGGCCAGCATGAGGGAACCGGCAACGGCGGCAAAAAGTCCCGGACTGATCTCACGAAAGCCCGGGCGCATGACAATCAGAACTCCGGCAAAGCCGGCAAGAATAGCCGCCATCCGCCGCCAGTGGACTTTTTCCTTCAGGATCAAAACCACCCCGGCGGCGGCAAACACCGGCGCCGAATAGCTGATCGCAACCACATCGGCCAGCGGGATGGCTGCCACCGCATAAAACAGGCCAAGTGTTCCCAATAACGAAAAAACTCCCCGCAGGGCATGCTGGCCCAGGTGATCGGTCTTCAGAATGGACAATTTGTGCCGGATCAAAAAGGGCAGAAAGGCAATGATGGCAAACAGCGTCCGGTAAAATACGATAACAAAGGGATGTATCGTCTCGGACGAAACCCTGATCAAGCCCCAGATGGCGACAAACAAGAGGCACGACCAAACCATCCAGAGCGGCCCCTTAAGAGCGGCAGGCGCGGAAAAAGTCACCCCCGGAAAACCCCTTCAATTTGTTAAAATAAAACTCTAGCGTCTTTCCAGATCGTCAGCCACCCTGAAGCTGGCTTCGGTTCTTTCCTTAACTTCATCAACCGTGACATCGGGAGCGAGCTCCAACAGGGTCATGCCTTGCTCGTCAATCCTGAAAACACCCAGGTCGGTAACCACCATATCAACCACCCCGACCCCGGTCAGCGGCAGGGAGCATTTTTTCAACAGCTTCGGGGCGCCCGATTTGGCGTTGTGGTCCATGGTTATGACCACTTTCTTGACCCCGGCCACCAAATCCATGGCGCCGCCCATGCCTTTGACCATCTTGCCCGGGATCATCCAGTTGGCCAGGTCTCCTTTTTCCGATACCTCCATGGCGCCAAGAATGGAAACATCAATATGGCCGCCGCGGATCATCGCGAAACTGTCAGCCGAGGAAAAATAACTGGTTCTTTTCAACTCGGAGATGGTCTGTTTGCTGGCGTTGATCAGATCGGCGTCCTCTTCGCCCTCGATCGGAAACGGACCCATGCCCAGCATGCCGTTTTCGCTTTGCAGGGTAACGTCCTTGTCCTCGCCGATAAAGTTCGCCACCATGGTCGGAATGCCGATGCCCAGGTTGACATAAAACCCGTCTTGCAACTCATCCGCGGCCCGTTTCGCCACATCCTCTCTGGTCCAGGGCATAGCCTTAACCCTCCTTCTTTCTGGTGGTCGTGTGTTCGATGCGTTTTTCCAGCTTGCCCTCGAAAATACGCTGCACAAAAACTCCCGGAGTATGGATGCAATCGGCGTCCAGTTCGCCCGCTTCAACCAGGTTTTCCACCTCGGCCACGGTTACCTTGCCGGCGGCGGCCATCATCGGATTAAAGTTCCGGGCGGTTTTGCGGTAAACCAGATTCCCCTTCTTATCCCCTTTCCAGGCCCGAACGATGGCAAGATCGGCTTTCAGCGCGGTTTCCATGACACAGGTTTCACCGTCAAACTCCTTGAGTTCCTTACCCTTAGCGATCACCGTGCCAACGCCCGTTCTGGTGTAAAAAGCCGGGATACCGGCGCCGGCGGCGCGAATGCGTTCGGCCAAGGTTCCTTGAGGGTTAAATTCCAGCTCCAGCTGGCCGGAAAGGAACTGGGCCTCAAACAACTTGTTTTCGCCGACATAGGAGGAAATCATTTTCCTGATCTGGCGGGTTTGCAACAAAAGCCCCAGGCCAAAGTCATCGACGCCGGCGTTGTTGCTGATAATCGTGAGATCCCTGATGCCGGCATCCCTGATCGCCGCGATCAGGTTTTCCGGAATTCCGCACAGGCCGAACCCGCCGGCCATGATGGTCATGCCGTCAAACAACAGGCCATCCAGGGCCTCTGCCGCCGATTCGTAAACTTTTTTCATTCTATAACTTTCTGCGGCTTTCTGCTGAAACCGGTCCAAATTTTCCCCTAGGGTTTAGGCGGAACGAAACCACCGGTCAAGCCTTGGCGCGGCGCGGTTTATAAAGAGTTTTACCCTGGCATAGAAAAAATATATAAAATAACCGGATGAACAGCATGCGCGGATACTTTGCCATCGGCATCGAGGGGGTCAGCAAGGCGGGCAACATGGGCAACCTGATCCGTACCGCCCATGGTTTTGGCGCCGCGTTCGTGTTCACCATTGCCCCGAAATTAAAGGATAAAGACGCGGCGGAGTTGGCCATATATCTGAGCGATACCAGTAAAACCCCGGACCATGTCCCCTTTTACGAATATCAGCGGCTGGAGGATGTGACCCTGCCACAGGGATGCCAACTGGTCGGCGTGGAAATCACTGACCAGGCGGTTGATATGCCCTCGTTTCGTCATCCCCTGAAGGCTGCTTATATTCTCGGTTCTGAAATGTTCTCGGTTTCAAAAGAAACCTTGAAAAAATGCGATCATGTGATCAAAATTCCGACAAAATTCTCCCTCAACGTGGCCACTGCGGGCGCGATCGTGATGTATGACCGGCTATTATGTTATGGAAAATTCGCCGAGCGTCCTGTAACACCTTACGGCAAGGCCCCGGCCCGGCCGGTTCCGGTGCACGGAAAGCCCGGAAAAAGATAGCCTTAAAAGGGATAATGTTCGCCATGAAGAAAACCGCATCAAGAGTGTTTAAGGTTACATTTCTGCTCGGTTTTTTTGCCGCCGGATTTTCCTTGTCCGCCCAAGCTGAAAAACGGGAAATACTGGGCAGCTTCCGGGACTGGGATTCGGTGCTGATTGAGCGGGACAGCGGTGAAAAACACTGCATGATGATTTCCATGCCGAAACGCTCGGATCCTACCAATGTCATCCACGGGGAAGTGTATATGACCGTCACCCACCGTCCGCGGCGAAAAGTGAGGGATGAGATTAATTTTGTCGCCGGGTATGACCTGAGGGTCGGATCGGAGGCAAACGGGACCATCGGCAACACCCCCTCCTATACCATGTTCGCCGAGGGCCGGAACGCCTGGAACTACACCCAGGAAGAAGACCGCCGCATGGTGACGTCCATGAAACGGGGCAGCACCCTTATCGTGCGCGCCACCTCCGCCCGCGGGACCAAAACTACCTACCGGTTTTCCCTGATCGGGTTTACCGCGGCCTACAACGCGATTACCGAAGCCTGTAATTAATATGTCCTTGCCCTTGCCAGGATTGATTGACGTAATTCCCGTCCCGGGAAAAGCAAGCGGTGATGTGCGCCTTGATATCCTTGGCCTGTCACGGGAAGAGTTGAAAGACGCCCTGATCGACAACGGTGTTCCTGCAAGGCAGGCGGCGATGCGGATGCGCCAGATCTGGCATTGGGTTTACCACCGCGGGGTAACATCGTTCAACGGGATGGCCAATGTCGCCAAAGAAGTTCAGGCGGCATTGGAGAAAAATTTTCGCATTTCCCGGCCTGATGTTGTCGAGACCCGGTATTCAAAGGATGGGACCCGCAAATACCTGCTTCGGTTTCACGATGGGAGCGAGGCCGAAACCGTCTATATCCCCGATGAGGATGAGGATGAGCATCGCGGGACGTTGTGCATTTCAGCGCAAGTGGGCTGCACTTTAAACTGCCGTTTTTGCCACACCGGCACCCAGCGCCTGGTCCGCAACCTGGAGCCGGGTGAGATCGTGGCGCAAATGATGATCGCCCGCGATGACCTGGGTGAATGGCCGGTTTCGACCGAGGGCCGGCGGATCACCAATATCGTCATGATGGGCATGGGCGAGCCGTTATATAATTTCGAGAATGTCAAAAAAGCGCTCCATATCATCATGGACAAGGAAGGCATCCAGCTGTCGCGCCGGCGCATCACGCTTTCGACCGCAGGCGTCGTGCCGATGATGGAACGGGCCGGGGCTGAAATAGGGGTCAACCTGGCGGTCTCGCTTCATGCCACCAACAACGAAATTCGCAACGAAATCGTCCCCTTAAACAAAAAGTATCCGCTGGAGGACTTGCTGGAGGCCTGCCGGAAATACCCCGGCGCCCACAATGCCCGGCGTATTACGTTTGAATATGTCATGCTGAAAGACATAAACGATAGCGACCAGGACGCCAAGGAGCTGGTGCGCCTGATCCACCGCTACGAATTGCCCGCCAAGGTTAATTTGATCCCCTTTAACCCGTGGCCGGGCAGCCCTTATGAGTGTTCCGATTGGGACCGCATCAGGGCCTTTTCCGCTATCATTTTCAAATCCGGCATTTCGGCCCCGATCCGCATGCCCCGCGGCCGCGACATCATGGCCGCCTGCGGTCAGCTGAAATCCGAGAGTGTTAAAAAAAGAGTGTCCGCCAGACCATGACTGAGAACCCCGAAATCCGTCTTAACCCGGACCATGATGTGAAGGCCTACAGGGAAGCCTTTGCCAGGGATAAGATGTTACACATCCCCAACATCCTGGTGCCGGAAGCGGCGAAACGTCTGCATAGATGCCTGACTGAAGAAATCAGCTGGAACCTGACTTACAATGATGACGAAGGTCTGCAGCATTTATTCGCCAGCAAAATGGCTAAAATGACCCCCGCCGAGAGAGTTGCGTTGCAGCAAAAAGTGCTCCAGCGGGCCAAAACCGGAAAATTCCAGTTTTTCTTCGGCAGTTTCGCAATCGAGGACGCCTATAAGGAAAATATAGTCCGGGATATGTACATCTCGCGATTTTACGAATTTGTAAATTCCGAACCTTTTCTCGATTTTATGCGCGAGATCACCGGCTTTAAAACCATTGCCCACGCCACCCAGCAGGCCACCGCCTACGGCCCCGGTCATTTCCTGACCGATCATAATGATTTCGAACCGGGCAAAAGCCGCAAGGTCGCCATGGTCTTCAACCTGACCCCGGAATGGAAGGCCGAATGGGGCGGGATTCTGGAATTTATTGACCAGGAGGGCAAAACCACCTCCGGCCTGATCCCCTCATTTAACGCCCTCAACTTCTTCGCCGTACCGCGGCGCCATGTGGTCACCCAGGTGGCCACCTATTCACCCGCCATCCGCTATGCCATCACCGGCTGGCTGGTGGAGCGGGATTACGAGTAAACACTGGCCTTGCAGGACAATCCCTTGCGATGTAGTAAGGGATCAGGAAGAGCGAGAGAATAATGACCCCAGCAAACGATCACAATGAGACACCTATCCAGTTGAACCCGGCGCTGGATACCGCCGCCCTTAAAAAAACCTTTGCCGAAGGCGGCCGTATTCATATTCCCAATATTCTGACCGAAGCTTCGGCGAAGCGGGTTCATCGGTGCCTGACCAACGAGGTTGATTGGCACCTGGTTTTCAATGAGGGAGAGAAGACCCACACACTATTTCCAGAACAGGTTAAAGCCCTGACCGAAGATCATAAAGCGAAAATCAGACAAATTGTCTTATCGCAAGCTAAAAACCAGTTCCAGTACATTTACTATGATTATAACATTTATGATTATTACCTGAACAACAGGAATATGGATCATTTTTTGCACCGGTTTCACGAGTTCGTAAATTCAGAAAAATTTCTTTCATTCATCCGCGAAGTTTCAGGTTTTGATACAATTACTTTTGCCGACAGCCAGGCCATGGCCTTTGGCCCCGGGCATTTCCTGAATATGCACCACGATGAAGCCAAGGGTAAGAATAGGAAAATGGCCATGGTTTTTAATTTTACACCTAAATGGAAGCTGGACTGGGGTGGCGTACTGCAGTTCCCGGGCAAGGACGGGAATGTTGATTTAGGTCTGGTTCCCGCTTTCAATGCCCTCAACATGCTGGCGATACCCCAGGATCATGCGGTCAGTTATGTTTCACCCTTTGCCCCTGAAATTCGCTACACTATTGTATGCTTTGCCCGTGAACATGATGATGCCGAGCTGTTCAAGAGTATGAGAGCCTAGGTTAACTGCAAAAACAGCACCCAATTTTCATTCTATGAATCAGGAAACAAAAACCTCAGGCTCCCAAATCCGGTTAAATCCGGCCCTGGATATTCTGGCCCTGAAAAAAACCTTCGCTGAACAAAGGCGCATCCATATTCCCAAAATACTGACCGAGGATTCAGCTGAGCGCATACACCGCTGCCTGACCAATGATGTCGACTGGCATCTGGTTTTCAATGAAGGGGACAAAACCCACACCCTCTACCCCGAACAGGTCAAGGCGATGACCGAGGAACACAAACAAAAGGTGCGCCAGATTGTGCTCAGCCAGGCGCGAAAGGGGTTTCAGTTTCTCTATAGCGATTACAATATCTATGATTATTACCTGAACGGTAAAAATATGGACCACTTTTTGCACCGTTTCCATGAGTTCGTAAATTCGGATACCTTTCTTTCCTTCATCCGGGAACTTTCAGGCTTTGAGACCATCACTTTTGCCGACAGCCAAGCGACTGCCTATGGCCCGGGCCATTTCTTAACCCTTCATCACGATCAAGCAGCGGGAAAAAACCGTAAGTTGGCCTATGTCTTCAACTTTACCCGTACCTGGCAGTTGGATTGGGGCGGGATTTTACAGTTTTTAAACAAGGATGGGAACGTTGAGAGCGGTTTTGTGCCTACTTTTAACGCCCTGAATATGTTTGAGGTTCCCCAAGATCATGCGGTCAGTTATGTCGCCCCGTATTGCCCCGCGATACGCTATTCAATCACTGGCTGGCTCCGGGAATCAGACGATTCCGCGCTCTTGAACAAGCAGAAATAAAAATCAAACCAACTCTCTTTCAGGAATGCCGTGCTGCTTGAGGGTGGCGGTCAGGGTGTTTTTCAACAGACAGGCGATGGTCATCGGCCCAACCCCGCCGGGCACCGGAGTGATGGCCGAGGCTACGCCTAGAGCCGCTTCAAAATCCACATCGCCGACCAGCCTTGTTTTGCCCTCCCCCTTTTCCGGCGCCAGAATGACATTCTGGCCAACGTCAATGATCACCGCGCCGGCTTTGATCATGTCCCCCTTGACCAGATGAGCGACCCCGACCGCGGTGACTATGATATCGGCGCGAAGGCATTCAGCCCGAAGGTCGCGGGTCTTGGAATGGCCGATGGTTACGGTACAGCTTTCCTTCAGCAGAAGTTGGGCCATCGGTTTGCCGACAATGTTGGAGCGGCCGATCACAAAGGCATTTTTTCCGGAAAGTTTGCCGGCATATTTCTTGAGCATCAACAGGCACCCCAGCGGAGTACAGGGGACAAGACCATCGCCGCCGGTGGCCAGCAGTCCAGCGTTAATCACATGAAAGCCGTCGACATCCTTGTCCGGGGAAATAGCGCTGATTACCTTGGCGTCATCAATATGATCAGGAAGCGGCAACTGGACCAGAATACCATTCACTGTCTGGTCCTTGTTAAGCTGGTCAATCAACTTGAGCAAATCCCCCTCGCTCAATGAGGCGTCAAAGCGGTGTTCAAAAGAGTTCATGCCAGCGGCTTTGGTGGCCTTGCCTTTGTTGCGGATATAAATCCGGCTGGCCGGGTTGTCGCCCACCAAAACGACCGCCAGGCCCGGAGTAATTCCGTGTCGATCCTTTAAGGTGGCTACAAGTTTCGCAACCCTTTCGCGCACCCCTGCGGCCATTGCCCTGCCATCAATGATTTTGGTTTTCATTTCCTAAGTCCTTAATCCCTTTAATATCTGTCCCAGCTTTTTTTCAAAGTCTTCGGATGCCCCGCGAATCAGTACCCTTTTGGTTCTCGATTTATGGCCGGAGATAACCTCTAAAGACGACTTGGGCAACTTAAAATATTTTGCCAGCAGCCGGCACAAGGCCTGGTTGGCCTTTCCCTTTTCCGGAACCGCCCGCACCTTGACCTTTAGGCGGCCTGATTTGTTTCCATGATTTTCAGTTCCAGTTATTTCATCTCTTGAGGCATTTGGGGTCAGGTGGACGTTCAACACCCACCCTTCATCAGCATGGTGAAAAAAAGAGGCCACCTTTCCCTCTAAAGCATGATTTCGCGTAACAGGATTTGGACCATTTCGAGAGCGATGATGGCCACCAGCGGAGATAAATCAAGACCGCCCACAGGGGGCAGAATTCTGCGGAAAAACCCGAGGAAAGGATCGGCCAGGCGATACAATACTCCCATGATCAAATGGATCGGGCGGCTGTAGGGAAGCGCGTTGAACATTTGTAGCCAGCCCATTATCACCCAGGCAATAATGACAATTTCATAAAGATTAATGAGCTTGATAATCAAATAATATAGTTCAGACACAGCCTTCTCGCTTATCCAGTTTTCCGGTTGGTTATACCCGCTTACCGGGCCAGGAAATAATTTTCAAGTATATGTATTTTTTAGCGTTTTGCACCTCATTAGCATTCTTATTTTCTTTAACAGCAAATGATTGAAATATTAACTTAAATCCGTTAGTACTCCATTAATCTTAATGTCCTGACCTGGAGGGAGCATGAAACGTTACACCCCAACTATGCTTACTGCCCTGGGGCTGATTCTCGGCTCGTACGGCAGCTCATTTGCCCAAGATGATAGTTCGGATGGCGACAGTCAGATCGTAGAAGAACAAGTCATCGTCACTGGTACTTATATCCCACGTCAAACCGGTAACCTTTCCAGCCCTGTTGCGGTTATTGATGGAGACGCGCTGCATTCTTCCGGTGGCAATACCATTGCGGATGTTATCCAGCAACTTACCATCCAGACCGGCGCTCAGAACTATACCGATGCGTTTACGCAAAACGTTTCCACCGGCACGTCCAATGTCAACCTGCGCGGCCTTGGGGTTTCTTCGACCCTGGTTCTGCTGAATGGCAAACGCCAGGTGGTCTCGGGCGCACCCACGGATCAGGGGTTAACTTTTGTCGATATCTCTTCCCTGATTCCTTTTATTGCCATTGCCCGGATCGAAATCGTCACGGATGGTGCCGCCGCCCTTTACGGTTCGGACGCAGTGGCCGGGGTGGTCAACTTTATCACCCGAAACGATTTTAAAGGGATTGAACTTTCCGCCAGAGCCCAGACTGTGACCGAGGATTCCCAGCTGGACCTGAACATCGGCGGAATTGTTGGCTTCGGCAATGGGCGGACTCATTTTACCGCCTCGTTCGAGTATATGCACCGCACCTCGCTGACCACCGCGGAACGCCGCTTCCCGGGCAGCCTTGATCCGGTTAACGGTGATTTCTCAAACGCCGGGTTCCCGGGGTCCTTTATTGTTCCTTATCTGCCAACGGGATTGTCTCCGGCGATCCAGGCGGCCTGGACGTTCTTGTTTGATTCGGCCGGGCTGGTCCCCGGGGTTGCCGATGCGATCGAACCGTTGCTTAACCTCCCTTTCGTTCCTGGCGCCATAACACCTATACTGGCCGATCCAAACTGTGCCGCCGGGGATAACTCCGTGCTGCCAAGCACCTTTCCGTTCGGTTTTTGCCGGCTGGATTTTGGCAGTTTCTTTGACCTGGTTGCCGAAGAGGAAAGAATTCTCGGGCATTTAACCTTTACCCATGATTTCAATGAGGATGTAAGTTTCTTCCTGGAAGCTTCCATCGCAATAAATGACGCAAAAAGAAATAATTCTCCTTCCTTCCCGGTTCCGGGGCCGCATGCGGTTCTGGCAAATGTTCCCGGAACATCGGCGTTCTATAATCCGTTTAACCCGTTTGGGCTCAGTCCGGTGCTTCCAGGACCCGCGACCTTGCCGTTGTTCTTCATTGGCCGCAGTGTCGGCCAGGGACCGGCGGCGCCAAGTTTCCATGATTCGGATACCTGGCGGATTCATGCCCGGTTTGACGGAACATTTGGTGATAACGGCACCTGGGAAGTTAGTTTCACCCACGCCCAGAATAAATTCCATTTGACGGTTCAGGATGTCCTGGGCGACCGTTGGGACCTTGCTTTGAACGGTCTTGGCGGCCCTGGCTGTAATCCTCTGACCGGGGTACCTGGTCTTGGCGGATGCCAGTTTTTCAACCCGTTCGGAACCTCCCTGACGGCGGCTCCCGGCACAACCGTACCGGGCCCGTTTGGCGGCCAGATTCCAGTGGTGAACGATCCCGCCCTGATTGCCTGGATGACCGGGGATTTGACCCAGGATTATCTCTCCAGGCTGACGGTGGCCGAAGGCATTATTACCAATAGTTTTGATGCCGGGCTTGCCAGCCCAATCGGTTACGCGATTGGTTTCCAGTACCGGAAAAATGTCTACAACCTGACCTGGGATGCTCAATCCAACGCGGATAATTTCCTGTTTCTCCTTGGCGGGCCAAATTTTGCCACCAATCTAGATTCGTTCTCCTTCTTTGGCGAAATGGTGATACCCTTCACTGACCGGATTGAGATGCAAGTGGCGCTCCGTTACGAAGATTACGGCGGCACGATTGGCAGCTCAATCGATCCCAAGGTTGGCATCTTTGCCGAGGTGAGCAACACCTTCTTGGTTCGTGGCTCTTTCGGCACCTCTTTCAGGGCGCCTACCGGGTTCCAGCTGTTCGGGACGCAAACTTCGCTCCAGCAGTTGATTGATACCCTGCCCGGTCAGCCGACCACCCCGCAATTCTTTGCGGTCCGGACGTCTGGCACCGGGGCGCTGGTTCCTGAAGAGGCAACCAACTGGAACTTTGGCTTTACCTGGGAACCGTCCGACCGGTTCACCCTGGATTTTGATTACTGGTGGTTTGATTTTGAAAACATCATTGTCCAGGAAAGCGCCCAGGCGATCCTCAACGCCAACCCGCTTGACCCGAGGATTATCAGAAGTCAGCTTACCGGCGGTGTGGTCCGGATTGACACCAACTTCGTCAACGCATCCTCGCTCAAGACCAGCGGATTTGACGTTACGGCGGAATACCGGATCCCGATGAACGACCATGGAGAGCTGATCTTTGGCTTCAACGCCACGCACATTTCCAAATACGACCTGATAGACCCGCAGGCCGGGGCAATCAGCGGCGCAGGCGTCAGAAACTTTAATAATTTCGGCGTCTCTACACCGCAGTGGCGTTTCGTTGGATCAGCCAACTGGGCAGTTGGTCAGCACGACATTTTCGTGTTCGTCCGCTTTATCGACAGTTATCTGGATGACCAGAACAACCTGCCGATCGCAAGCCACACCACGGTAGATTTCCAGTATAATTTCTACATTGGTGATCCTGGCGATGAGCGCGCCTGGCGGTTCTCAGTTGGCGTTATCAACATTTTCAACAACTTCCCGCCAACGGTTCTGACCAACCAGGGTTTCGATACCAAGATTCATGATCCCAGGGGGCGGATGGTTTACGGCCAGTTCACCAAGGGCTTCTAAATCTTGAAACAGAACAATTAAACGGCCCCTCCGGGGGCCGTTTTTTATTGGTTTGGGTTTTCTGGTTTAGTGGGCCTGGTCCCAGTTGTCCCCAAAGCCGCAATCCACAGTCAACGGAATATCCAGGGCAATGGCTGGCAAGTGCGCCCCTTCCATGACTTTCTTGATAACGGGGATAGCCTTATCAAGATCCTGCTCAGGAGTTTCAAAGATCAGTTCATCATGAACCTGGAGGAGCATTTTGACATTCGGCAGGTTTGCTTTCTTGAGTTCTTCCGGCATGCGGATCATGGCCCGGCGAATGATGTCCGCGGCGCTTCCTTGCAGTGGAGCATTGATCGCCGCCCGTTCGCCAAAGGCCCTCAGGTTCGGATTTTTGTCGTTGATGGAGCGAACATGGCAGCGCCTCCCAAACAAGGTTTCGACATACCCCTTTTTGCGGCAAAATTCCTTGGTCGTTTCCATATAATTTTGAATCCCGGGGAAGCGCTTGAAATAAGTGTCCATGAACGCTCTGGCCTCTTCCCGGGTGACCCCGATCTGGTTGGCCAGGCCAAAGGCGGAGATGCCGTAAATGATGCCGAAATTGATCGCCTTGGCCTTGCGGCGGGTGGCCGGATCCATCCCCTCAATCGGAACCCCAAACACCTCGGAAGCCGTCATGGCGTGGATATCAAGGCCATCCCGGAAGGCTTCCTTCAGGGCTTTGATATCCGCCATATGGGCCAAAAGACGCAGCTCAATCTGGCTGTAATCAGCGCTCAACAGCTTGTTCCCGGGCTCGGCGATAAAGGCCTTCCTGATTTTCCGCCCCTCTTCGGTGCGGATCGGGATGTTCTGGATATTGGGATCGCTCGAGGCCAGCCTGCCGGTAGAGGTAGCGGCCATCGCAAAGGAGGTGTGTACCCGTCCGGTTTTTACATTGACCTCATTCTGCAAGCTGTCGGTATAGGTGCTTTTCAGCTTGGCCAGCTGGCGCCAGTCGAGAATACGCGCCGGAAATTCGTGTCCTTCCGCCACCAGCTGTTCCAGCACCGCGGCGCTGGTGGAATAATCCCCCGATTTGCCCTTTTTGCCGCCCGTGAATTTCATATCCTCGAACAAAATTTTTCCAAGCTGTTTGGGGGAGGCAATATTAAACTCACACCCGGCCATTTTGTGGATTTCGGCCTCCAGATCTTTCAGCCGTTCGGCAAACTCATTGGAAAGACGGTTCAACAAGGCGCTGTCGACCTTGATTCCCTCTTTTTCCATTTCCGCCAATACCGGAACCAGGGGCCGTTCCAGGGTTTCATAAACGTTGACCAGTTTTTGTTTGGCGAGTTGCGGTTTCAAAAGGCGCCACAGTCTGGCGGTTATGTCCGCATCCTCGGCGGCATAATGGACGGCCTGGTCGAGGGGCACATAATCAAACGTGACCTGGTTTTTGCCGACCCCGGCGACGTCCTTGAACGATACCGGTTTGTGATCCAGATGGAGCACCGCAAGTTCATCCATGCCGTGGCCATGAAGCCCGGCCTCAAGCACATAGGAAATCAGCATGGTATCGTCTATCGGCCCAAGCCGGATGCCCTCCTTGAGGAAAACCAGGGTGTCGTATTTGATGTTCTGGCCAATCTTGAGGACCCCCGGGTCCTCCAAAAGCGGCTTCAGGGCTTTCAGGGCTTCATCAAAAGGAATTTGTTCAATACCATTTTCCGAGGCGCCATCCAGGTCAAGGGTGCCTTCCTGCCGGGATTTGTGGCGCAGCGGGATATAACAAGCCTCCCCTGCTTCCAGGGCCAGTGAAATCCCCACCAGATCGGCGCGCATGACATTTAATCCGGTGGTTTCGGTATCTACAGCGCACAATCCCGCTTCGCGGATTTTCCCGATCCAGGCCTTAAGGTCTTTCATTTCGCTGATGCATTGATAGCCATTGCGTTTGACCCTGGTTGCTTCAGGCGCGGGGTCTTTATCTCCTTCCAGCGCGCCAAGCCGGGAAATTGCTTTTGCCTTCAGGGCTTTGAATTCCATGGCATCCAGGAACGGGTAGAGCACCTCCGGGTCAATCTCGCGAACCTTGAAATCATCAACCCCTTGATCCAGCGGAACGTCCTGTTTCAGCGTTACCAGCTGTTTGGCAATACGCGCGTCCTCGGCATGATTGATCAGGCTTTCGCGGCGTTTTGGTTGTTTGATCTCCTCCGCCCGCTCCAGAAGTGTTTCAAGATCGCCATAGGTGTTGATCAGCTCGGCGGCGGTCTTGACCCCGATCCCCGGGACGCCCGGGATGTTGTCGACCGAATCCCCGGCCAGGGCCTGGACATCGATCACCTGGTCCGGGCCAACGCCGAATTTTTCCTTTACCTGATCCGGGCCGATGTGCCGGTTTTTCATGGAATCAAAAAGTTCAATTCCGTCCTCAACCAGTTGCATCAAATCCTTGTCGGAGGAAACGATCGTGACCTTTATGCCCTGCTCTTGGGCCTGCTTGGCATAGGTGGCGATAATATCATCGGCCTCATACCCCTTCATTTCAATGCACGGCACATTAAAAGCCGCCACGGCTTCCCGGATCAGCGGGAATTGCGGGATCAAATCCTCGGGCGCATCGGGCCGGTGGGCCTTGTAATCGGGGTAAATGTCGTTCCTGAATGTGCGACGGCCGGCATCGAATATAACCGCGATGTGGGTAGGTTTTTCGTTGTTGACCAAATCCTCCAAAAGCTTGTAGAGCATGTTCGAAAAACCAAGGACGGCATTTATCGGCATACCGTCGGAGCGGGGCTTGATGTTCCTGAGCGCATAATAGGCGCGGAAAATATAGCCTGAGCCATCTATCAGATAGATGTGGTCTCCCTTATGCGGCTTTTTTTCCGGCACCCTGTGTTGTTCCTAAATTGCCCATGAGGGGCAGGATCAAATTTACTTGCTGGCCCTTTTGTCCAGAGGCCCGCCCTCAAGGATAAAAAGCTTGTCACAATAAGGGCATCCAACCCTGCCCTCATCCCCTAAATTAAGGTAAACCCTGGGGTGGCCGAGCGCCCCTTCGCCGCCATCGCAGACGACCTCTATTGTGCTGACCTTCACGGTTTCCGGCGGTGCGATTGTCACGGTCTTGATACCCTTATCTGTCTTTTCAAACTTATAGCCAAGGGCGCGGATGGTTACAACAGTCCATGACATATCTTTGATTGACGCTAGGGCCAAGGCGGTGCTACCGAGAAGGCGCATTCTTCAGGGTTATGAAATGAAACCGGCCAGCACTAAAAATCAGGACCTAGCGATAAAAATTACCGGGCTTGAGAAGGTCTATGCCGGCAGCAAGAAGTCGGGCCCGAACCTGGCCCTGAAAGGGATTGACCTGGAAATTCCGAAAGGATCCCTGTTCGCGCTTCTTGGCCCCAATGGCGCCGGAAAATCCACCACCATCAACATTCTCGCCGGGCTGGTGAAAAAGACCGCGGGGTCGGCGGAAATCTGGGGCTATGACATCGACCAACACCCCCGGAACGCCCGCAACATGATTGGCGTCGTCACCCAGGAGGTTTTTATCGACCCGTTTTTTACTCCCGCCGAAATGCTCGAGCTGCAGGCCGGGCTCTACGGCGTCCCGAAGGCCGAACGGCGGACCATGGAACTGCTGAAACTGGTCCGGCTTGAAGAGCAGGCGAACGTTTATTCAAGAACCCTGTCGGGCGGCATGAAACGGCGCTTGATGGTCGCCAAGGCGATGGTCCATTCGCCGCCGATCCTGGTGCTGGACGAACCGACGGCAGGGGTTGATGTCGAACTTCGTCACGAGCTTTGGGAGAATCTCAGAACCCTTCACAAACAGGGGGTGACGATTGTGCTCACCACCCACTACCTGGAAGAGGCGGAGGAACTGTGCGATATCATTGCCATTATCAACCATGGCGAGGTCATTGCCTGCGAGTCCAAGCAAAAACTCTTAAGCCGCATCGATGAGAAGGAAATCAGGATCGAACTGAAAAAGCCCATTAAGACAATGCCCGCGCTGTTGAAAAAATTCCGCAGCCAGCTGGAAAGCCCGACCTGCATCGCGATCCAGATCAGCAAGGAAGCCAACGACATGGGGCGGGTCCTGGACGCCCTGAACAAAACCCGCCTTGAGGTCCATGACCTGTCGACCCGCGAGACCGATCTCGAGGATATTTTTATCCAGTTGACCCGGAAGCCGGGCGGGTAGGGGCGGTGTCCGCTGTCTTTGATATTCTTGTCATCGGCTCGGGCGCGGCTGGGCTGGCGGCAGCCCTTCATCTTGCCAACCATGGCAAGGTCGCGGTTCTTTCAAAAGGTATCCTCTCGGATGGTTCAACCCGCTGGGCGCAGGGGGGGATCGCCGCGGTGCTGGCCGAAACAGATACCCATGAGTCCCATATCAAAGACACCCTGGCGGCCGGGGCGGGCCTTTGCAGTCCGAAAACCGTCCGCACTGTCGTCAAGCATGGCCGCCATGCGATCGAAAACCTGATAAAAGCGGGCGTGCCGTTCAGCAAATACACCGGTCCTGACAGCGAATATGAGTTTCACCTGACCCAAGAGGGCGGACACTCGCGCCGGCGCATCATCCATGCGGCGGATATGACCGGGAAAGCGCTCCAGGAAACCCTCGAGAGCAAAGCACAGAGCCATCAAAACATCACGCTGTTCGAAGACCATATGGCGATTGACCTGATTTCCGGGCGTCATCTGGAAAACCCGGTCAAGAATGGAAGATGCTATGGAGCTTACGTGTTTGATATCAAAAACGGTCACGTGGTTCGGGTTTCCGCAAAGGCCACTATTCTGGCCACCGGCGGGGCCAGCAGGGTTTATCTTTACACATCCAACCCCGATGGTTCCACAGGCGATGGCATCGCTCTCGCGTGGCGCGCAGGGTGCCGGGTCGCCAACATGGAGTTCAACCAGTTTCACCCGACCTGCCTCTATCACCCCAAAGCCAAGAACTTCCTGATCTCGGAAGCGCTTCGGGGCGAAGGGGCTTATCTGAGGCTTCCCGACGGCACGCGCTTTATGCCGGACTTTCATAAAAAGGCGGAGCTGGCGCCGCGCGACATCGTGGCCCGCGCCATCGACCATGAAATAAAACGTTTCGGGCTGGAATGCGTTTATCTCGACATTACCCACAAGGGAAAGGATTTCATCCTTGAGCATTTCCCGACCATCCATGAACGCTGTCTTGAGTTCGGCTTCGACATGACAAAAGAGCCGCTCCCGGTAGTGCCGGCGGCGCACTATACCTGCGGCGGGGTGATGACCGACCTTAAAGGCAGGACCGACGTCAAGAACCTTTACGCCATCGGCGAGGTGGCGATGACCGGTCTCCACGGCGCCAACCGCATGGCCTCAAATTCGCTTCTCGAATGCCTGGTGTTCGCCGAGGCCGCGGCTAGCGATATCGTAAATAACCTCAGCAACCTGTCCGCCCCCCCGAACGTCAAGCCCTGGGATGAGAGCCGGGTTAGCGATGCCGATGAGGAGGTTGTGGTCTCCCATAACTGGGAGGAGGTGCGGCGCACCATGTGGGATTACGTCGGCATTGTCAGGACCGACAAGCGGCTCGAGCGGGCGCTCCGGCGGGTTACTATGCTGGGTAAGGAAGTTCAGGATTATTACGGAAATTTCCGGGTCACCAAGAACCTTCTGGAACTTCGGAACCTGGTGGTTGTCGCCGAGCTGATCGTCACATCCGCGATGAGAAGAAAGGAATCGCGCGGGCTTCATTATTCGCTGGATTACCCGGACCTTTTGGACCAGGCCAAGGATACCATTCTCAAGCCCAAATGATTATATTTGCACTTACACGCCTTTGGCATTATGTACTCAGCGGTACGCACCCGTAGCTCAGCTGGATAGAGCGCTGCCCTCCGAAGGCAGAGGTCGTGGGTTCGAATCCCGCCGGGTGCGCCAATAATTTCAATGTGTTAGCGGAAAGATACTATTCCATATTTTCCTTTGGGTAAGCACTAGGTAAGCAAAAACCAGGTGATTGAGGCCTAAATTTCGGATTTCCCCAAGTTCAAACTTTTAAATCATCAAGAAATTCAGAACCAGGCTCAACGCCCGTTATCAAGAGGTGGTCCCGTGCTCTTGTCCCAGCAACATAAAATAGGTGACGCTCCGTTTCATAAACCTCATCCAGCTCATTCTCATCGGCCACAGAGGCAATTCTTTCTTGGAGGGGGAGAATTTCGTCATCACAGGCCATGACCACAACAGCCTTAAATTCAAGCCCCTTAGCCAAATGCATAGTTCCAATTGAAACGCGGCCGGCAGCATCCTCTACCCGTTCAGACAATTCCATTGGCTTAAGTGTGGC
>JADFJJ010000095.1 GCA_022566215.1 Pseudomonadota bacterium
CGCTCGTACCCTTCGATCAGAAATTCCGGCGGTTTCATTCAAGCCCTTCTCTCAAGTTCACGTTATGGCATTAACGGGAGGGGGGGAAAACAAAAAAGGGTCCGAAGACCTTCTTTTTGATTGATAGGTTTTTTTAACGCCCAAGGACTTTAAGAATATTTTTACGGTATTCCTCGAAGGCTTTTCGCCCCTTGGCGGTCAGTTTACAAGTGGTTTTGGGCTTCTTGCCCTGGAAGGATTTGGTAAAAAAGAGTCAAGGGGGTGGTGAAAGATTTATTGAAGGTTTTTTTCTGAGGCGGTAAACAAGGTATCGGGGACAGGAAAACAATAGGAATGTAGACATGCCGAAATACCGCGAAAATTTGCCGCAGATATCTGGAAAATCTTTCCTCACCGATGGTGGGCTTGAAACCGTGCTTATTTTTCATGACGGCTTTGACCTTCCGGAATTTGCCGCTTACGTATTGCTTGAAACCAGGGAGGGGGAAGAGCACCTTAAGAATTACCTTCGTACCTATGCCGGGATTGCCAGGGAAAATGGCTTTGGCTTTATCCTCGAAGCGCCGACCTGGCGGGCAAGCAAAAACTGGGGCGATAAGCTTGGACATTCGGCCGCAGACCTTGAGCGCTTGAACCGTGCCGCCATTTCACTTTTGGAGGAGGTTCGGAGCGAAATTGAAAGCGAAGAATTCACCTGCGTTATTTCCGGCCAGATTGGCCCGGAGGGGGATGGCTACAGCCCCGATGCCTTTTTAAGCATTGAAGACGCAGAAAAGTATCACACCCCCCAGATTGCGACATTTGCCGATACCGCGGCCGATATGATCAGTGCGCTGACCATGACCTATGCCGAAGAAGCGATCGGGGTAGCCAATGCTGCCAAGGCGGCCGGCATCCCGGCGGTAATTTCGTTTACCCTGGAGACTGATGGCAAGCTGCCCTCGGGCCAAAGCCTGAAAGACGCCATTGAGCAGGTTGATGCTGCCACTGGGGAGTATCCCGCCTATTACATGATTAACTGTGCCCACCCGACCCATTTTGCCAACGCATTGGAAAAAGGCGCGGCATGGACGGGACGTATCCGGGCGCTCAGGGCCAACGCATCGAAAATGAGCCACGAAGAGCTGGATAATGCTGAAGAACTTGATGAAGGTAACCCGGTGGAGTTAGGTGCAGAACATGCCGCGCTCAAGGAAAAGCTGCCAAACCTTAGCGTCCTAGGCGGGTGTTGCGGCACCGATCACCGCCACATTGCTGAGATTGCGAAAGCTTGGACTAGGGGGGCTTAACCACCGCCCTTGGTCGCCGAGATCACCTGGAAATTGTCGTAGAAAAAGGTTTGCTGTTCGATCGTCCAGGAGTTCTTTTTATCGCTTTTGATCAGGGCGCCGGGGTTAAAGCGCCCCCACATATCGAGCGCGAACGGCTCGAAGAATGAAAAGTAAGCCCGGCCGAACAGGCGCATAATCCAGCTGGTGGGTTTGTGGAACTCGGCCAGGATCACCTTGCCGCCGGGGCGCACCACCCGCATCGCTTCCCGCAAGGCCTTTTGTTTGTCCTCAAAGGGCAGCTCGTGCAGCAGAAAGAACACCACCGCTGAATCAAAGCTGTTGTCAGCGAAGCGCATCCTGACCGCGTCCTCCTCAACAAACGTCATTTTGCCGGGATAGCCTTTAAGCTTTTTTTTGAGGTTCTCGAGCTGGTTGCCGACGATATCACAAACAACCATCTCGCCGGCTTCGATGTGGCGGCATTTTTCCGCCAGTTTCTGGCTAAAATTCCCGTAGGCGCACGAGATCTGCAGCACCCGGCTGCCCGGCCGCAGCGGGCTCAATTTCCCGGTCACTTTGGCCACCAGCCGGTCGTACTGGAACAGCAGCACCGCGGTCACCACAAACTGGTTGTCGGTCAGCCAGATCAGGTATTTATTGGTGTAAAGCCAATAGAGGCTGTCAGCCTCCTTGCCGGGTTCACGAAAGAAAGATTTTACTGCCACCGCAAGCCGGGTCACAGTGAAGAAATAAAGGAAAATCACTACAAGAATGATCCCAAGGATTTTCAGGGCTGGGATCAAAATCTCCATAAGCGGACATGCCTCTTTTTGCGCTCTATTTTAGAAGCTATTACAAAGTTTAGCCTTGAGGCAAATCAAAAACCGGCGGAAAAGAAACCCGCCTTGACACTCAAGGATAAGAAACGGCAAATGAGCGCATGTATGACGTGATCGTTTTAGGGCTGGGAGCGATGGGATCTGCGGCCGCCTATGAACTGGCCCGGGCCGGGGCTTCGGTGCTGGGGCTGGAGCAATTCGGCCCGTTTCACGACCAGGGCTCGTCGCACGGGCGCACCCGCATGATAAGGAAGGTCTACATGGAAGGGGAGGTTTACCTGCCGCTGCTGGAGCGTTCCTACGAAAAATGGCTGGCGCTCGATAAAATGGACCGCCGCCCGGTCATTAATCTTTGCGGC
>JADFJJ010000048.1 GCA_022566215.1 Pseudomonadota bacterium
CAATTATTTCGGCGTTATTGGTGCCGATTTCCTCTTCCAGCTCCCGGAACGCCGAATGCTCAGGGTCTTCCCCAGCGTCAATTCCCCCCTGGGGCATTTGCCAGGCTTCCATCGCAGTATCAATCCGCTGACCGACAAATACCTTGTTTTCCCGGTTCAGCAGCATCACCCCGCTACAGGGGCGGTAGGGAAGGGAGGATTTATCCATTAAATTCCGGGTGTTTCCTAACAAGTGCCAAGGCAGTCTTCGGCTGTTTCGGAGGGCGGGGTCAAATCAAGCGGAAGCGCACCTGTTGATAACACCGGTGGGTCCTCTTCAACGATCTTTATAACCGGCTCCGGGCCGGCTTTTCCTTCCGGCATATCCGCAGACCAAAGGTACGCCCCCCGGCGGCAATCAGGCCAAGGCTGAGGCCCCACGCGATTATCAGGTTTCTCATATTAGTCCCTTTCTATTGGTCCTGGTTCAAAAGCGCCTGGCGTTGGCCAACTTCTATCACGCCGGTCAAAAGATCGAGGGCGTAATTTAACTGGTAATCCTCAAGCCGCCCCGCTTCGTCAACTTTGGGCTCAGGTCTTATGAGCACTTCACTTGCAAGTGTTTCTTCTTCACTGGCAGTCCCGTTTTCATTGGGGATATGATTGGCCAGATCCCGCTCGCGCCGGAAAAAGACCTGGTTGCCTTCGGCATCACGGACCGGTTGCTCAACAATAATATCGGGTTTAATCCCCAGCGTCTGGATGGAACGCCCGGAAGGTGTGTAATAACGGGCCGTTGTTATCCTGACGGCCCGGTCATCAGCCAGCGGGTAAACCGTTTGCACCAGCCCCTTGCCGAAACTTTCCACGCCGAGAATTGTGGCGCGCTTGTGGTCCTGCAGAGCGCCCGCGACAATTTCAGAGGCCGAGGCGGACCCGGCATTGATCAGGACGATGATCGGCAGACCATCGGTATCGTCACCGCGGGTGGCGTCCCAGCGGGCATTTTCAGACCGCTGGCGGCCGCGGATGGATACAACCTCTCCCCGTTCCAGGAAAACATCGGTCACCTCGATCGCCTGGTCCAGCAAGCCGCCCGGGTTATTCCTGATATCAAGGATGTAGCCCTTCAGGTTGGCCCCCGCTTCTTCCTTGATTTCGCGAATGGCTTTCTTCAGATCCAGGGTCAGTTTTTCATTGTTAAAGGTGGTCAGGCGGATATAGCCGATATTACCCCGCTCAACCCGGTGGCGCACGGCGCTGATCGAGATGATTTCCCGCACTAAGGATACTTTAAACGAGCGCTCTTCACTGGGCCGGTTGATGGTCACCTCAACCTCGGTCCCGACAACACCACGCAGGTTATTGACCGCTTCGATATAATCCATTTCTACGATTGGCCGGCCCTCGATATGGGTAATGTAATCGCCGCTTTGGATGCCGGCGCGATAGGCCGGGGTGTCATCCATCGGCGAGATTACCTTCAGGATACCGTTCTCACCAATCACCTCGATGCCAACCCCGCCGTATTCGCCTTTGGTCTGGATCTGGTTTTCCCTGAAAACATCAGCGTCCATATAGCCGGAATGGGGGTCCAAGTCGTTCAACATACCCCGGATGGCGGCTTCCAGAAGTTCCCGTTCGTCCACCTCTTCCACATAAGTGTCCTTGACCAGTTCCAGCACCTTGGCCAAAAGGTCCAGTTCGCGGTAGGTTTCATCAGACGTTGTCTCACCGTCGGTGAGGGCGCCAAGCAAAAAGAACAGGCCTACGATCCCTGCAATTGATTTTTTCATTTCTTTTTTCCTTTCACTTCTGGCGCAACCAGGGAAGCGGGTTAATAGGCTCGCCATCTTTCCTGATTTCCAGGTAAAGCCGGGAGGACGCTCCGGGTTTATTTCCATCTGCCGATGCCAGCCTGACCTCAGGCATCAAGCCTACCGGCTCACCTGCCAAAACCCACTCGCCGACGCTAGAGTTTATAGTACCTAAACCAGCCAGCAGACTATGATAGCCTTCCCCATGGGCAATGATCAAGAGGTTGCCATAGGTGCGGAACTCTCCAGCATATATAATGCGTCCGTCAAACGGGGCAATAACCTGCGCTCCGGACCGGGTTCGAATATTTAGACCCTGAGCGGTTCCGGCGGCAATTTGAGCTCCGAATTGTTGGGTGATCACGCCCCGGGCAGGAAGCGGCAGGGCCCCTTTTGCCCCTGAAAAGGATTTCCCGGGGGGGATTGACGGTGTTGGCAGGGCCTGACGGGCGGCACTTCTAAGCTCTTGTTCCAGTTTTTCAATCAGCGATCGCAAATCCCGGGCCTCACGGGCCAACGCCCTGGTTCGATCTTCTTCCTGGCCAGCCCCCATCAGGTAATCGGCGTATAGCGCCCGTTTTTCCTTTTGCAAAACCCCCAAACCACGGCGCTCCCCTTGCAAGGTTTCAAGATTGTCGCGGTGAGTTGTCTGCTCGGCGACAAGCTCTTCTTTCAGAGCATTTAATTCTTCCAGACCGGCGCGCATCAGCACTGTCTTTTTTTCAATTTCCGGCAAGATGACGGTCAGTAGCGATGCACTGCGAACCGTCTCGACCGCCTTGGCCGGGCGCATGATGAGGTATTCGGGAGGACGCTGGCTAAGGCGCTGAAGGGCTGCCAGGGTGTAGACCATATTGAGGTTCTGCTTGCGAATTTCTTCTTTTTTGTTTGCTATTTCCCCGGTGAGGGAAAAAATATTTTCTTCCAATGCAGTAATTGTTTCTTCCAGGTTTTGCACCCGGCTGGCCATTTCCACCAGTCGTTTTGCAATTTTCTGACCTTCGCTGGCGACCCGGCCGGCTTTATTCTTCAAGTCCTGGCGCCGTTCTTTGCTGTCCTCGATTTTTTGCTCTATGTCCTTGAGCTGCTGCTGTTCGGTTTTCTGGGCAAGTGCTGAAACAGAAGAGAAAGCCAGTATCAGGGGGAGCAGAAGAAAGCATAACCGCATGAGCAATCTCATTTCTTTACCGTCTCGCTTTGCAACAGGGAATGGCCGGTCATAACTAATGGCTGTTCCAGGCTCAAAAGTTCCAGCAGGGTCGGAGCAATATCTGCAAGAGAGCCGTTTTTCAGCGTCATACCCTCCATGCCGACCAGAATGACCGGGACGTCAGTGGTTGTGTGGGCGGTATGCGGAGCTTTCGTGTCAGGGTCCTGCATCTGCTCTATATTTCCATGATCGGCACTCAAGAGCATTACCCCGTTTGCTTGTTGCAGGGCTTGTTCAATTTTTCCAAGGCAGTCATCGATAACCTCAACCGCCTTGATCGCCGCCTTGAGGTTTCCGGTGTGCCCGACCATGTCTGGGTTGGCAAAATTGACAACGATAAAATCGTAGGTGTCATCGTTTATCACTTGAACAAGGTTGGCGGTTACTTCGCGCGCGGACATTTCCGGCTTTAAATCATAGGTGGCTACCTTGGGGGAGGGGATCAGGATACGGTCTTCGTCTTTAAAGGGATATTCTTCACCGCCGTTGAAGAAAAATGTCACATGGGCGTATTTTTCAGTCTCGGCAATGCGCAGCTGTTTCAACCCGGCTTTTGAGACAACTTCCCCCAGACTGTCCTTTACCTCGATAGGGTCAAACAGGGGGATCATGTATTTATCCAGATTGGATGAGTAGGCTACCATTCCGGCCCGGGCTGAAAATTTGGGGGCAAGCTTTCTTTCAAAGCCGTCAAAGTCCGGGTCTACCAGGGCGGCCAGAATTTGCCGCGCCCGGTCAGCCCGGAAATTAGCCATCAGAAGCGCATCGCCATCCTCTATGCCGAAGTAATTACCTATCACCGCAGGGAGTACGAATTCGTCTGTTTCATTATTGGCGTACGATGCTTCAATGGCGGCTAATGCTGATGTGCGTGACCTTCCTTTCCCTTCGGCAATCGCCTCAAAGGCCAGCCGTACCCGGTCCCAGCGCCGGTCGCGGTCCATGGCGTAATAGCGCCCGGCTATCGTGACGATCCTGACCAGGTCATTTTCCAGAAACGGCTTTTCGAAATCCTCAACAAATGAAAGCGCACTTTTGGGCGGCGTATCGCGGCCATCCAGAAAAGCATGGACCTTGACCGCAATCCCCTGTGATGAAAAAATCCCGGCGATGGTTTTCATATGATCCTGGTGGCTGTGTACCCCGCCCGGGGAAACCAAGCCCATCAAATGGAGGGCTCCACCACTATCCTTCAATTTTTTAAGGGTTTCCTGAAGAACGGGGTTTTTTTCAAATTTACCACTGGTGATGGCCTTATCAATTCGCGGCAGGTCCTGTTTTACCACCCGCCCGGCGCCAATATTCATGTGCCCCACTTCGGAATTACCCATTTGTCCTTCAGGCAAACCAACCGCCTCGCCTGAGGTTTTCAGAAACGCCCTGGGATGGGTTTTCCACCAGCGGTCATAGGTGGGTGTTCTGGCCTGGAAGATGGCGTTGTTGGGACCAGCGTTGGCATGGCCCCAGCCGTCCAGGATGCAAAGGACTACGGGTTTGTATCTGTGACCAGGTTTTTTCAACATATTTCCGTGCTTAAAGTAAGGCCGGAATATACTTCCCGGCACTGTATGTATAGGCTATTTCATTGATATCCACCACATGTCCTTGGGCTCATTTGTGATAGGGGTGCCCTTCAGCTATGGCAAAAGCGCGGTACAGTTGTTCAAGAAGCATCACCCGGGCCAACTGGTGCGGCCAGGTCATCGGTCCGAAGGAAAGTTTTGCTGGCGCTTTTTCCAGAACCGCTTCCGAAAGGCCGTCCGGGCCGCCGATGAGAAATACAATATGGGAACCGCCGGCGTTGAACCATTTCTCCAGGGTTTTTGAAAACTCACGGCTTGACCAGGTTTTTCCGCTTTTATCGAGAGCAACCGGATAAGCGCCTTTCGGGATTGCTAAAAGAATTTTTTTTCCTTCGCTTTTCATTTTCTCGAGGGGTTTTAGGGGCCGTTTTTCTTCAACCTCTATCACCTCAACGGACCATGGCAGGCGCTTAATATATTCAGCCCCGATCGCCTCAGCGGGGCTTGCTTTGGATTTGCCAACGGCAATTATGGTGATTTTCATGAATACAGGGATTTATCCGGTTAATCAGTCTTCCTGGCCAATGTCCGCCATCCACATTTTTTCCAGGTTATAATAGGTGCGGACTTCCGGGCGAAACAGGTGAACAATAACATCCTTGGCGTCGATCAGCACCCAGTCGGCCTGCGGCATACCTTCAACCTGCTGTTTTCCAAAGCCGTTTTCTTTTAACCTTGTTAACAAATGATCAGCAATTGCCCCGACGTGTCTGGCCGATGAGCCGCTGGCAATAACCATTTGGTCGGCGATCGAGCTTTTGCCTTCCAGCTCAATGACTGAAATATCAATCGCCTTGTCGTCTTCGAGGGAGTTGGTGATGGCCCCCAATAGGGATTTGGGAACCTTGGAGCTTTCCGTAACCTTAAGGGGTTGCGGGCTTTTATTTGAGAACAAACGGATCTCCTTTTTCTTGCTAGCCGGTTATGCAGGATCCAACTTTAGCGCAATTTGGTACTTGAGATATCCTGCTCTGCAATTTCTATATAACCCCAACCTGGGGGATCTGTCACGGCCAAGGTTTTAATTTTATTTTCCGGGTGGCGAAATTCGGCATATTTGCAAGCGGCTTCTCCGGCCAGAGCCCTGGCGGAATATCCCGGACGGGAAAAAACGGCTATCGGAATCAGGTTCATAATCTCATCCCATGATTTCCACTTATGCAGCTCGGCAAAACAATCCGCTCCCATCAGCCAGACGAAATAAACATCCCCCCGGGCATCCTTGAGGGCCTTCAAGGTATCAATCGTGTAAACCAGACCTAGCGGACCTTCAAAATCAAGAACCTTAATATTTTTACCCTTGGTAATTTTCCGGGCCCCCTCAAGGCGCTGGTCCAAAGGGGACAGGTCCCCCTTCTGCTTCAGGGGATTGCCCGGCGAGACCAGCCACCAGACCTGGTCAAGACGTAATCTTTTCAGCCCCGCATCGCTTATATAGAGATGGCCCCGATGGGCCGGGTTGAACGACCCGCCCAAAAGCCCGATGCGGGCGCCCGTAGTCACCGCTGGCAATTGTGGGTTTTTTTGGGGGTCTGCCGCCATGCTTAAACCGGGGTCCATTTTTCCTTATAGGCGGGCCTGTCCCTGTTAATTAATTCAGCTTCTTCCTCAAAGGCGGGCTTCAGGATTTTCCAGGTTTCTTTCAGGGCCTCTTTGATGCCCTTGCCGGTTACCCCCGAGATGGCCAATACTTTAGTTTTGGCTATTTTTTCCAGGGCTTTTTGTTTTATCGTAATTTTTTTCCCGGTTAGAGCATCGCATTTGTTCAAAAGAACAATCTCGGGCTTTTCTTCAAGCCGGGCGCCATAACTTTTCAGCTCAGCCCTGATAATTTTATAATTTTTCACGACATCTTCTTCGGTCCCGTCAACCAAATGCAGCAGAACCCGGGTGCGTTCCACATGTCCAAGAAACTTGTCACCCAGCCCGGTGCCCTTATGCGCGCCCTCGATCAGCCCGGGAATGTCCGCCATCACAAATTCCCGCTGGCCCAGGTTAACCAAGCCCAGCTGCGGGGTCAGGGTGGTGAAGGGATAGTCCGCGATTTTGGGTTTTGCACGGGAAACCCGCGACAGAAAGGTTGACTTTCCGGCGTTGGGCAGGCCCACCAGCCCGGCATCGGCGATCAGTTTTAACTTCAATCTGATCCACATTTCAATCGCTTCACCGCCGCCAATGGTTTTACGGGGCGCGCGGTTGGTGGAGGATTTGAAATGGGTATTGCCGAGCCCGCCCTTGCCGCCTTCGGCAAGAAGGATTTTTTGTCCAATTTCCATCAGGTCGGCTAACATGACTTCGCCGGTCTCATCAAATACTTGCGTCCCGATCGGCACTTTCAGGGTCAGGTCGGTCCCTGCGGACCCGGTCCGGTTCTGGCCCATGCCATGGCCGCCGCGTTTGGCCTTCAGGTGCTGTTGGTAGCGATAGTCTATCAGGGTATTGAGGGCGGGGACCGCCTCGACATAAACATCACCGCCCTTACCGCCGTTTCCACCATCGGGCCCGCCATACTCGATATATTTTTCACGGCGAAAGCTCAAGCATCCGGCCCCGCCGGCGCCGGACTGAATATGTATCTTTGCCTGGTCCAGAAATTTCATTTAATTTCCCGGCTCCAATTTACTGGTTAAAAACAAAAAAGGGAATGGCCCGCCATCCCCTTTTCAAATCCCATGTCGTTTCAGGGTTAATCCTTGGGATCAACACTCACATATGAACGGTTTCCCTTGCTCCTTGAGAACCGGACATGACCCTCTACGATAGCAAACAGGGTATGATCCTTGCCCATGCCGACGTTGTCTCCGGGGTAAACCTTGGTGCCGCGCTGGCGAATGATGATATTGCCGGGGATCACCAGCTCACCACCGAATTTTTTAACGCCCAGCCGCCGGCCCGCGGAATCGCGGCCGTTACGGGATGAACCACCTGCTTTTTTATGTGCCATTATTTCTTCTCCTTACGGTTAGGAGCTGCTTTTTTGGGCGCAACCTTCCCGGGCGCGGCTTTTGCTTTTGCCGGGGCTGTCTTTTTGGCTTTGGGCTTTTCCACCGTCACTTCTTTGGCCGTGGTTTTTTTGGCTTCAACTTTCGGGGCGGCTTTCTTGGCGCCACCGAGAGAGGTGATGCGAAGAACCGTTTGTTGCTGTCTGTGGCCCTGGGTGCGGCGATAGTTTTTGCGGCGGTTTTTCTTGAAGACAATAATTTTATCGGCCTTGCCCTGCTCCAGGATTTCCGCCGTGACAGACTTGCCGGAAAGAACAGGAGTGCCAACCTTGACATCCTTGTCATCTCCCAGCATCAGGACTTGATCTAACGTGATCTTGTCGCCGGCCTTGCCCGGCAGCTTTTCAACTTTGATCACGTCGTTTTCGGCAACCTTGTATTGCTTGCCGCCGGTTTTGATTACCGCAAACATTTTTTTCACCAATTCTTCTAATATTTCCGCCTAAGTCTTAAGCCCATAAAGTGGGCGCAATATAGCGGTTTATCCACCTCTGTCAACGGTTTTCCCAGCCTAATGGGTAAATCTTTGCATGACTTGGCTATGACAATTTTATTGTAACAGTGAGTGTTTAAAAAACCCTCTTAAAGGTTGAATATTACCCGATTGCGGCCTACCCTTTTGTTATTTTGGGAAGGAATCAAAATGCAAATCAGAATGCTGGCGGTTTTATCTATAATTTTTGGGTTATTTGCCTGCTCCCCTACCGAGGAAAATGAGGACAAGGTGCGGGAAGGGCTTTATTTTTTAGTGAATGGGAAAAGTTTTCCACTTGATTCCGAGACACTTGCTGAGGCTTGTTATTCAGAGGTGGGCGATGATTGGGCTATTCAGATTGAGGTGACAGAGGCGGCATCAGAAAATTTACTAAAATTGACTGCGAAAAATATTGGAAGTGATTTGACCCTCAATTATGGTGAGGACGAGTTGTTTTCCAGCCAGATTCTGGAAGGAATTGGGAGCCCAGGCAATTTGGGAATGTTTTTGCAAGGAATAAGCCAGCCACAACTGTTTGAAATGTTCGCCCCCATTGTAGATAAATTCTCTTTATGCGGTGAAGGCGAAAACTAATCTTGATAACAATCTTTAAATTCTTTGAGTTCTATATTTCTTTTAACGGGTAAAAATCCCGAACCAAATTTTGAAATTAAATGCAATTTGAAAACTTGTAGAGTTTAAAACTTTAGGCTAATGTGCCGCCCACTCGCTGGACCAGTCGGAGGGATGCCGGAGTGGTTGAACGGGGCGGTCTCGAAAACCGTTGAGCGCTATGCGTTCCGAGGGTTCGAATCCCTCTCCCTCCGCCACATAACCCGCAGTTTACCTAGAGTTTTCAAAACCCCCCAAATATCTCCATAAAGAACAAAGGGCGAATGACCCCTGTTTTGCAAACATTTTGCAAACATTTTTCCAAAAACTGGCCAGAATTTAATGAAAAGTGGGTTAAACTGTCCCCTTGAAATTCCTGTCGAAAACCGCAATCGCTTCCTCCTGCATCCCCGGCAGGACGTGGCTGTAGGTATCAAGCGTTATTGAAATGTTGGAGTGCCCCAGGCGCTCGGAAACAATCTTTGGGTGAACGCCTTGTTTCAGGAGCTGGGTCGCGTGGGTATGGCGCAGGTCATGAAAGCGGATTTTCGGCACCGGCGCTTTCTTGATCCTGGCGGCAAACAGGGTTGAAAGGGTATCCGGCGGCCAGATGGTCCCGTCCTCCCTCGCGCACACCAGGTCATTGTCCTGATAAACCTTGCCCAGTTTCAGCTTCCTCTCGGCGGTCCTTTTCCGGTGTTCTTTCAGGGCTTCCACCGTAAACCTGGGAAGGATAACGGTCCTTTTGCTCTTTTCGGTTTTCGGCGACTTGAAGCGCAAACCCTCCTTGGTCTGCTCAAGCGACTGGCGGACATGTAGCCGGGCGCTGGAGAGCTGTATGTTTTGCCATTTGAGCGCAAGAATTTCCCCGCGTCTCAGGCCGGTTGTCACGGCAATCAGGATCGGAAGGTAAAGGCGGCTTTCCCTGAAATGCTCCAGAAGCCTAGCCACCTGATCTTCATCCAGCGCCGCCATTTCTATTGTTTTGGGCTTTGGCGGCACCACCGCTTCGGTCGGGTTGCGGATCAGCATTTGCCACTTCATCGCCTGGTCCAGCGCCTTGTGGAGCACCCGGTGCATATGGAGAACCGTCCGGGGCGCAAGACCCCCTTTGCCATCCAGCCGCCCGTCCTTGAGCGATTTGGTGTAAAGCTCCTGGATGTGCAGAGGCTTGAGCTTGGTCAGCGGGTGATGGCCGATGGCGGGGTTGATATGGTCTTTGATAATCCCGCTGTAGCGTTCCAGCGTCTTTGGCGTCACCTGGTGCGCGGCATAGTCTGAAAGCCAGGTTTTGAGGTAGCGCGAAACCGTCAGTTTCGAGGGCTCGATATATGAGCCGCTGTCCAGCGTGTGAAGCAGCCTGGTCAGCTCGCGTTCGGCATCCTTTTTGGTGCCTTTGACGCTGTGCCATTTCTGGCGGCGCTTGCCTTCATTGTCCTGGCCAATGTCCAGAATAATCGCCCAGGAAGCCTTACCGCGTTTTCTGATGTGACCTTTCATTTTTTTCCCGCCGCTTTCAGTCTTGACTTCCGCATGGCACAGGCCGGGCCACAGACTTTTTTCCTGTGGGTTCTTTTATCGGGTGTGGTTTCCATAGGTTTTCCACAAATTTCACATGGTTTGTATGTTTTTCTTTTGGTTAGAGCATGAGCAAATTGGAGAACCAAAAAAACAGATAAAATATGCGGAATAGTAGAAAGAAAAAACATCCGTATATTTTCTCCAGTTAAGGTGTAATTTATTGCTTAAATAATTGATAAGTGAAATTGGCAGTTTATTCAATAAATTGGTTGCGAACCTTATGTTCAGGTAAAATATAAGCGAAAAGAAGATGGAGGCAATTATCAGAAATGATATGATGTACAGCCAATAATCGTTCAATCCCTCCTCAAAATAGAAAATCAAGTAGATTAACAATGAAACAGAACCCAGGACGAAAGTGATCAGCAACTGCCCCATGCTACCCAGGATTGTTATAATAGTAGCTTGAAGCCTGTCGCTTTTATTCAAATAAAACACCCTTCCGCCAAATTCTCCAATACGGTTTGGTGTAAAAATGCTCACGCAGGTACCGGCAAACACAGCTTTAAATGATCTTATGAAAGAGATTGCTTCAATTTTTCGAATGAGAAACTTCCATTTCACCGATTCAATTCCCCAATTCAGGAACATCATTGCAAAAACCAGCGCCAGTAGCAAGTAATCGGATGAATTGTTTGCTATTTGAGAAGCTGCGAGCTTTATTGCTTCCAGGTCTTCCTCGTAAAAAATTTGATGATAAATGAAGGCGAAGGAGATGATAATCACGGATCCTTTAATTAAGAATGACAGCCACGCTTTTTTTATCAGTGCCTCCATTTACAGAGATAAATTTAATGTTACGCGAAGATGGTATATGTTTTGTATTAAACAGTCAAATGTGGCCAAATATAGTGATATGAAAAAGAGTAAATTTTCTCTTTATGAATAAGGTAAAATAATTAAATTTGTTCCCTAATTAATAATCTGGCTAACAATTAATTCCAAATACATTCTTGTCATGAAAAATATCATTGTCTTAACCTTTAGCATACTGATCTCAACCTTTGCTTCTGCTCAAACAA
>JADFJJ010000012.1 GCA_022566215.1 Pseudomonadota bacterium
TGTACTCAAGATAAACGCCGACATCGATAAAATACTGGCCCTGTCCGGTCAGCTGGAAAATATGCTCGGTGGCGATGAATTTGCCGTTATAAAAGCCCCCGGGCTTTTTTTCGGTTTCAAGATAAATGGAGGTAAACCAGCGGTCGGTGACGCCAAGGCCAACCTCATGCTTGAAACCGGCGGTGTTGTCATCTTCAAGAACCCCGAAGACTTCCAGCTCCATCTCGCCCTTCTCGACGATCGGCGAATAGACCTTCAAAACTCCGGCTTCCGATTTGTTGGAAAAAAGTGCGATTGCCAGGCCCAATGCCAGGATGAAAATGGCCATTTTTTTGGCGGCTTTTGCGGCAAAATCCCGATTTGCCTTTTTGTTGGTCAGGATCATTAAACCTCCTACGATCAGGATTGTGAGCAGATAAAAGACAATTTGTATCCCCGACGGCCGGGCGCTATAGCCGACCAGAACGTGCAGGATTTCGCCCAGGAATGACTCCTGCGAAAGCAGCCACGAGCTATCCCATATTCCATAGCCAAGAGCGGGCAGGATATCCGCCTGGTTGAGAAAATTGGCGCCGTTGGCGGCCATCCCGGCGGCCAGCAGCAAAATCATCCAGCTGGTGACCGAAAAGAAATAGCGCAAGGGAATTTTAAGGAGGCCGAAGTAGAGGACAAACCCGAGCGCCATCCCGGCCGCCAACCCGAAAGCTGAGCCCACCGCCATATCAGCAAAGCCGCTGTTCAGGGAGGCGGCAATGCCGTACATAAAGAGGACAATTTCCGAACCTTCGCGTAAGACCGCAACCCCGACCACGATGGCCAGCGCATACATCGGTTCGGCCCCTTCCTTGACATGCCCGCCGACCCGGCCGACATGGGCGGCAATCTCCTTGCCGTGCCTGGCCATCCAGATATTGTGCCAGGACAGCAGAAAGACCGCGGCGAACAAGATGCTGGCATTGAATATCTCCTGGCCGACCCCTTGGGCGGCATCGGCGATCTGGTTGGCAAACCCGGCGACCACCAGCGAGCCGATGATGCCGGCGCCAATCCCGCCCAGGATCCATTTGGCGCGGTCCTGAACTCCAACCGTGGCGGCAGCGACAATGCTGACCACCAGCGCTGCTTCCAGAACCTCACGGAAAACTATCAGAAGGGACGCCATCATAACCTTAGCCCTTTATTCGGCGATAATCTTGCCCTGCGCGGTGTCCATGTTGAATTCACCGAAGAACGGATATTCACCGGGTTTCAGGGGGCCGATATAAATGATCGCGGTGCGCCCGCCGCCGATGATTTTTTCACGGTTCAGCTCAAAACTCTCGAATTCCTCCGGGGTTGGGTCCTGGTTGATCACAATCAGCTTGATCTTGACCCCGGCGGGCACGTACAGCACCTCCGGCTCGAACCGGTGGTTCTTGATGATGATGGTGAATTCAGGTTTTTCGCCCGCCAGCGCGGCTGAGGGCAGGGCAACCATTCCGGCCGCCGCCAGAGCAAAAAATCCTAACAATAGAATGGGTAATTTTAACATGCCGGTCTCCTCAATTTCTTCCCCCTAAAGAGGACTGTTTTCGTCTTCTTTATTAAGAACGATTCGCAACAAGTTCGCTACTAATAATCATTATCAATTATAAGTCAACACATAAATAATGGAAATTTAAGGGTGTGTAATTGATTTGAATCAAAAATAAAAAACTATTGAAGAAAATTCAAAAAGGATATTTCATAAGAAAAGTTTTTAGTGCTAATGCCTAACCGGGCAGGACCGCCAACCTATTTGGAAATTCTATATAGACATATAAAATCCTCACGAGGTAAATTTCCGAACCAGAACCTTGCGAAGGAGTTATACCTATATAGATTTTCTATATAGGTATATAAAAACCTGAAATTTGTTAGTATAATTTGTGAGTATAAGAAGACAGGATAAATAAAATATGGCCAAGGAAATTAAAATAACACTGCATGGTTTACGGGTTTTGCGAATCTTTGAAGAAAATTCAGGGAAGGCTTTATCCGGGGCGGATGTTTCTCGAATTACCAACCTGCCGGGGGGAACAGTTTATCCAATTTTATACCGTTTTGAAAAAGCCGGTCTTCTTGGAAGCAGGTGGGAAAAGGGAAATCCAAAGAAGCTCAAGCGGCCCCTGAAAAGGTTATATGGAACTACTAAACCGGGAATCAATCGTTACAAATTTGAAATCGCCAACAACAACTTCGGCTGATCAGCCTTCCCAGCCTTCCCAGGTATTGTCGCTGGCCCTTGTAATTTGACAGCAATTTAACTCACCCTATATAGAAAATCTATATAGGTATGGTCGGTAAAGCAATCTTTTGTCCAAAAAGTTATAATTCGGGATTTGTTTATGTACCTATATAGAAAATCTATATAGGTAGGATAGAATTCCTGATAATGGTCGGGTTTTCACTTGATCCGGAGCAGCTGGCCTGGCTGATCGGTCTTCCTGGGGCTTTGCAATTGCTTATAGATCAAGACGGCTATTTAACTCACTCTATATAGGCATGGTCGGTAGAACAATCTTTTGTCTAAAAAATTATATTTCGGGATTTGTTTATGTACCTATATAGAAAATCTATATAGGTAGGAAAGAATTCCTGAGGAAGCTCTAAACGTAATAATCCAAAATATGAATAATCAATAAACCTCAAAAAACCCGGCCAGACCCTTTACTCTTTTTCGTCCTTGTCCCCCCTCTGCCGCCGGTAGGGGGGCGCATCCCTGAGGCCCGAATCAAAATTAGTCAAATTCCTTCCACTTAAGTCCTTCCACCCACCTGTCCTTGGGGGTTATTAACACCCTATGTAGAGTCTCTACATAGGTAGAAAATGCAATGAACTGAATGAAGATAGGGGCGAAAATCTGATGCCAAAAGAAATCATGTTTACGCTGCAAACCTTTCGCGTCATGGGAATATTCTGCAAGAGACCAGAAAAAGAATTTTCCGGTTCAAAAATCTCGATGAAAACAAATTTACCTTCCGGGACAATTTATCCTTTGCTTGGGCGGCTGGAAGCGGCTGGCTTTGTAAAAAGTGTCTGGGAAAAGGGTAGCGCAAAGGATTTGAAAAGACCCCTCAAGCACTTTTATACCATAACCGAAAAAGGCAAAAACCGGTATTTGTTTGAAATTTTGAGAAATCCCTAACCGGGACAAACCGAACCCTTACCTCTATATAAGCCTACTTTATTGTACCTATGAAGAGCCTCTACATGGGTCTGTTTTTAACAACATTTTGGTGAAAGGATCAATAAACCCGGCCCGAGCCCTTCCTCTTTTTCGTCCGGGTTCCGCCTCGCCCTCCCGTGGAGCGGGGACGCAGGTGCGACAATGGCCCGATGCCGAGGTCGCTGTCTTCCAGCCGCTTGATCTCATCGCGGAGCCGTGCCGCCTCCTCGAACTCCAGATTGGCGGCGGCGGCTATCATGCGCCGCTCAAGATCGCCGATATGCTTTTTGAGATTATCGCCGACCAGATGTTGGATGTCTTCGTCGCCGGTGCCGATGGTGACGTAATCGGCCTCGGCCACGCTCCCTAAGATATCGCCGATGTTTTTCCGGATGCTTTCAGGCGTAATGCCGTGCTTTTTATTATAGGCCATCTGTTTTGCCCGCCGGCGGTTGGTCTCGGCCAGCGCCCGGTCGATGCTGCCGGTGATATTATCGGCGTACAGGATAACCCGGCCATCGACGTTCCTGGATGCCCGGCCGATGGTCTGCACCAGCGAGGTTTCGGAGCGCAGGAAGCCCTCCTTGTCGGCGTCGAGGATCGCCACCAGCCCGCATTCCGGAATATCCAGGCCCTCTCTCAGCAAGTTGATGCCGACCAGCACATCGAAGGCGCCGAGGCGCAAATCGCGGATTATCTCGATCCGCTCCAGGGTCTCGATGTCGGAATGCATGTAGCGCACCCGGAGGCCGTTTTCATGGAGATATTCGGTCAGGTCCTCGGCCATCCGTTTGGTCAGGGTGGTGACCAGGATGCGCAAACCGGCTCCCGCCACCTCGCGGCACTCCTTCATCAGGTCATCGACCTGGTGCTCGACCGGGCGTACCTCGGTGGGCGGATCGATCAGGCCGGTCGGGCGGATCACCTGTTCGACGAATTTATGCTCGACCTTTTCCATCTCCCACGGACCCGGGGTAGCCGAGACGAAAATAGTTTCCGGGCGCATCACCTCCCACTCCTCGAACTTCAAGGGCCGGTTGTCGAGGCAGCTGGGGAGGCGGAAGCCGTATTCGGCCAGGGTCGATTTTCTCTTGAAATCGCCGCGGTACATGCCGTTCAACTGGCCGATGGTGACATGGCTTTCGTCGACGAACAGCAGCGCGTCATCGGACAGGTATTCGAACAAGGTGGGCGGCGGCTCGCCGGCGTTGCGGCCGGTCAGATAACGCGAATAATTCTCGATCCCGGAACACGACCCGGTCGCCTCGATCATCTCAATATCAAACAATGTCCGCTGCTCCAGCCGCTGGGCTTCCAGCAGGCGCCCGGCCCCGGTCAGCTCCTCGAGCCGGCCCTTAAGCTCGAACTTGATCGACTTGACCGCCTGGTCCAGGGTCGGCCTGGGGGTGACGTAATGGCTGTTGGGGTAAATCTTGACGCTCTCCAGGATTTCCGCCACTTCACCGGTCAGCGGGTCGAACTCGGTGATCTTTTCAATTTCGTCGCCAAAGAACGACAGGTGCCAGGCGCGGTCCTCGAAATGGGAGGGGAAAATCTCTAATGAATCGCCGCGCACCCGGAAGGTGCCGCGGCCGAACCCGGCGTCGTTGCGGCGGTATTGCAGCGCTACCAGCTTTCGCATCAGCTGGCGCATGTCAATGTGGTCGCCGAGGTTCAGGGAAACCAGCATCTGGGAGTAGGTCTCGACCGAGCCGATGCCGTAAATGCACGACACGCTTGCCACGATAATCACGTCGTCCTTTTCCAGCAGGGCCCGGGTTGCGCTATGCCTCATGCGGTCGATCTGCTCGTTAATCGAAGCGTCCTTTTCGATGTAGGTGTCGGATCTGGGGACGTAAGCCTCGGGCTGGTAATAATCATAGTAAGAGACGAAATACTCGACCGCGTTTTCAGGAAAGAACGATCTGAACTCGCCGTACAGCTGGGCCGCCAACGTCTTGTTGGGGGCCAGCACCAGCGCCGGCCGTTGCACTTCCTCGATCACCTTGGCCATGGTAAAGGTCTTGCCCGAACCGGTGACACCGAGCAGCACCTGGTCGCGCTTCTTGTCTTCAAGCCCCTTGACCAGCGCTTTGATCGCCTGCGGCTGGTCGCCGGAGGGCTGAAAATCCGAAACCAGTTTGAAAAGCTTGCCACCCTCGGATTTTTCCGGGCGGGTGACTTTTCTGGGGACGAATGGATAATCTTCAATATAGCCGCTCATGGCGCCTAATATGGAACCGTTACCCTGAAATTCCAAGGGGAGAAACCACCTCAATCGAACGTGATTAGGCAACCTCCCGCTTTCAAATTAAGATAGCGGCTAACCTGATCTAAGGGAGTTCATCATGAAAAAGTTGTTTGGCGCAGTGTTTTTGGCTCTGGTTGCGGTTCTGCCACTTTCAGCCTTTGCTCAAGATGAGGAGGAAAGCGCGGCCCCGCCGGCGTTTGTGGAACGTGCCCCCGGCGAGCCGATGACGGTGGAGCGGCTTGAGACGATCATCCGCATCTTTGATCCCGAGGCTGAACGCAACCTAAATTCCTTTTCCTTCAAGATGCCGGTCCAGGGCATGGAATTGAACATCCAGGTCATTACCGATCCCGCCGCCGGCCGGATGCGGATTGTGATCCCGATCGTCATGGAAACATCGCTCGGGCCTGAGCGGATAAAAAGGATCATGCAAGCCAATTTCGACTCTGCCCTGGATGCCAGATATGCCCTGGCGCAAGGGGTGTTGTGGGCGACCTTTATTCACCCTTTAAGTTCGCTCTCGGATGAGGAATTCCTTTCCGGGCTCAGCCAGACCCTCAACCTGGCCGCCACTTACGGGTCGACCTATTCCTCAGGCCTGTTCGTTTTCGGTGGTGGCGACAGCCAGGGAATTCTCGACGGTCTGCTGGAGGATTACCGCAGGAAACTGGAGCCGGAAGTTTAGGGACCTGACTAGGGTCTGGACCGGGTTACCGGGTGGAACTGTGTTGGTTCCGAAAGGCCCGGTAAACAGGGTGGACGGAGCTCAAGCCAGCCGGTATAGAAAACCATGGCGTTCTTATCTGAAAACCTGAGCAAAATTAAACCCTCGCCGGGGCTCGAGCTGCAGCGCCTGGTAACCGAATTGAAAGCCGCCGGCAAGGACGTGATCGGCCTGGGCCTTGGCGAGCCGGATTTCGATACCCCCGATCATATCAAGGAAGCGGGCATCCGGGCGATCCAGGACGGCCAGACCAAGTACACCACCGTCGACGGCACCATCGAGTGCAAGCAAGCGGTCGCCCTGAAATTCAAACGCGACAACAATCTTGATTTTTCCACCAGCCAGATCTCGGTCAATTCCGGCACCAAGCAGACCATCTATAACGCGCTGGTGGCGACCCTCAATCCTAGTGACGAGGTGCTGATCCCGGCCCCTTACTGGATGTCTTATCCGGATATGGTGCTGCTGGCCGGCGGTGTTCCCGCCATAGTCAAGACCACCATTGAAAATTCCTTCAAGCTGCAGCCGGCCGGCCTGGACGCGGCGATCACGCCCAACACCAAGTGGCTGATCATGAACTCTCCCTCCAACCCGACCGGGACCGCCTATAGCAAAGATGAGCTGGCGGCGCTCGGCGACGTGTTGCGAAAACACCCCCGCGTTCACGTCATGTGCGATGATATTTACGAACACCTGGTCTATGACGGCTTTGAATTTTCCACCTTTTTGAACGCCGCGCCTGACCTGGCGGAGCGGGTTATCACCATCAACGGGGTCGCCAAGGCCTACGCCATGACCGGCTGGCGGATCGGTTTCGCCGGCGGACCGGAACCGCTGATCAAGGCGATGGCCAAGGTGCAATCGCAATCCACCTCCAACCCCTGTTCGATCAGCCAGGCGGCGGCCATTGCGGCGCTGACCGGGCCGCAGGAGATTGTCAGGGAGCGCACGGCGATTTTTCAGGGCAGACGCGACAAGGTTCTCAGCATGCTGGGCCAGGCCACCGGGGTCAGGTGCCTGCGCCCCGATGGGGCTTTTTATGTTTATGCTGATGTCGGCCCGCTGATCGGCAAGAAAACCCCGGGCGGGCAGATCATCGGCAATGACAAGGACTTTGTGAAATACCTTCTGGAGGACAAGGGGGTAGCCGTGATCCCCGGCGAGGTGTTCGGCCTCTCCCCCTATTTCCGGCTTTCCTATGCGGCCTCGATGGAAACGCTGGAAGATGCCTGCGGACGCATCCAGGAAGCCACCGCCGCCCTCACGTAAAGTTCAAGCAAAATTCATTGCGGAAAAATCTTTTTAACCTACTTATAATTTTTAACTTACTTATAATAAGAAGCGTTATAGGGACCGGATGATGCTTTTGAAAAACCGTAAATCCTGGCATATCGCTGAGAATCAAGTGACCCCGGAGCGGCTGTACCTGAGCCGCCGCCAGATCATGCAGGGTTTTGGCCTGGGGCTGGGTGCGGCGCTGGCAGGCCCTTTGTTCCGGGCTGGCGCCGCTTATGCCTTGCCCAATTTCGGGATAGCTAAAAAAACCAATTATGCCGGGGATGAGGAACTGAATTCCTACAAGGATATCACCAGCTATAACAACTTTTATGAATTCGGCGTCGAAAAGTCGGACCCGGCAAAATATGCCCATGCGCTCATTACAGATCCCTGGCCGGTCGAGGTCACCGGCCATGCCGAGCGGACCGGAACCTATTCACTGGAAGACCTGATCGATTTCAACGCGCTGGAAGAACGCATCTACCGCCTGCGCTGTGTCGAGGCGTGGTCGATGGTGATCCCCTGGGTGGGGGTGCCGCTGGCCGGCATACTGAAAAAATTCGAGCCCACCTCGAAAGCAAAATTCGTACGTTTTGAGACCCTGGCTAATCGAGCCCAGATGCCGGGGCTGCGGTCGCGGGTGCTCGATTGGCCCTACCGGGAGGGCTTGAGAATGGACGAGGCGATGCACCCGCTGGCGTTCATGGCGGTGGGCCTCTACGGCAAACCGCTGCTGGGCCAGAACGGCGCGCCGATGCGCCTGGTGGTGCCGTGGAAATACGGCTTCAAGAGCATCAAATCGATCGTTTCGATAAATTTTGTCGAGAATCAGCCGCAGACCTCGTGGGAGATGCAAAACCCCAGCTGGTACGGGTTTTATTCCAACGTCAACCCGAACGTCAGCCGCCAGCGCTGGTCGCAGGGGCGGGAACGCCGGATCGGCGACTTTTTCAAGCGCAAAACCCTGATGTTCAACGGCTACGGGGATCAAGTGGCCTCGCTATACGCCGGCATGGATCTTGCGAAATACTTTTGATGGCGTGGACCAAAAAAACCCGCAAGACCCTGAAATGGTTTCTCTGGATCGGCATCAGCTTGCCGCTCCTTTGGCTTTTCTACAACTGGGCGCTTCTGGTCGACGAGGGGTTTAACCTCGGCTATCTCACCAGCCTTGGTTTTCATTCGCTGACCGCCAACCCGATCGAATACACCAACCGGTTCCTGGGCGACTGGGCGCTCCGGTTCCTGTTATTCAGTTTTGCGGTGACCCCCATGGCGCGGATTTTTAAAGTGAAGCAGCTGGTCGCCTATCGGCGCATGATCGGGCTGTGGGCGTTCACCTACGTCTCATTTCACCTGACCAGCTATATTGTGCTGGACCAGTTTTTCGACTGGGGGGAAATCTGGAGCGATATCCTGAAGCGCAACTACATGACCCTTGGCATGACCGCTTTCACCCTGCTGATCCCAATGGCGGTTACCTCCACCAAGGGCTGGATCAAGCGCCTCGGCGCCAGGCGCTGGAAGGCTATCCACAAGGCCATTTATGTCATCGCTCCATTGGGCGCAATCCACTATTTCATGATGGCCAAGGGCAACCAGCTGGATCCCAAAATTTATATCGGGATCGTCGTTGGGCTGCTGGGAATCCGGCTCTGGTTTTCTCTTCAGGACAAAACAAAAGCGGCGGCTGGTAAAGCCACCGCCTGAAAATCCGGAAATAATTTTTGTTATTTCTTCAGGGAGAAATTCCCGAACCGCTTGTTGAAGCGGGCCACCTGGCCGCCCTTGTCGACCAGCTTGCCGGCGCCGCCGGTCCATGCCGGGTGGGTGTTGGGATCGACATCGAGGGTCAGGGTATCGCCGTCCTTGCCATAGGTGGAACGGGTCTCGAATGTGGTGCCGTCCGTCATCACCACCTTGATGGTGTGATAATCAGGATGAATGTCTTTTTTCATGCTTTGTCTCCAACCGGTCGTGGCGGGCTGTATAACGCTAATAAAAAATAAACGCAAGCCCCATTGAGAAAGGAAAGACGGGGGCTTATATCTATGGGCTATGAACAGGGAAAATGTGACAAACGCGGCGGAAGAGACAAAACTGAAATCCTCATCTGGCAGAGGCTTTTTCAGAAGCCTGAAAATCATTTATTCATTTCTTTTGCCCTACAAGGGCCTGATGTTCGGCGCCCTGTTTTTTTTGATTGTGGCGGCCAGCGCCCAGCTGGCGATCTTTTATTCCTTCCGGTACATCGTCGACAACGGCTTTCGCGCCGAGGACCCCGAGGCGATCGGGTTTTATTTCAAGATGCTTTTGTTGATCGGTCTGGTTTGGGGCCTGGGGATATTTTTCCGCTTCAAGTTTGTCACCACGCTGGGTGAGCGGGTGGTGGCCGACATCAGGAAAAAAGTCCACAGCCATCTGGTCGGCATGAGCCCGGTTTTTTTCGAGGTCAACCGGCCCGGGGAAATATCCTCCCGCCTGACCGCGGATACCACGGTAATCCAGACCGTGGTGGGTTCTTCCGCCTCAATCGCGCTGAGAAGTTTTGTCACCATGCTGGGCGGAGCCGCGATCCTTTTTTACCTCAACCCCAGGCTGACCGGGATAATGCTGCTGATTGTCCCGGTGCTGGCGTTTGCGCTGATGTTTTTCGGCAAGCAGGTGCGCACCAGAACCCGCTCCGGCCAGGACAAGCTGGCGGAAATTGGGGCGATGGCCAACGAGGCGTTTAGCTCGATTCAAATCGTCCAGGCCTTCACCCAGGAAGAACAGGAGAAGAAACGTTTTTCCGATGCGGTCGAGGACACCTTCGACATGGCCAAGCTGCGCATCGCCTCAAGGTCCTGGATGATGGCGCTGGTCACGATCCTGTTTTTCTCGGCGGTGGTCTTTGTGCTGTGGACCGGGGCGCTTGAGGTGCTTTCCGGGAAAATGACCTGGGGGGATATGACCGCCTTTGCGATGCTTTCGATCATGGTGGTGGCCTCGGTCGGCGGGATCAGCTCGGTCTATGGCGATATCCAGAAAATGGTTGGCGCGGCGGGCCGGCTGCAGGAACTTCTGGAAGTTATTTCACCCCTCAAGGTGGCCGAAAACCCGATCCCGCCATCGCTGCCGGTCAGGGGCGCGATCAAGCTGGACGGGATCATCTTTTGTTATCCCTCAAAACCGGATATCAGGGCGCTGGACAATTTTTCGCTGGAAATCCCGGCCGGAAAAACCGTCGCGGTGGTTGGCCCTTCCGGGGCCGGCAAGTCGACCCTGTTTCAGCTGCTGCTGCGCTTTTTTGACCCTGATGAAGGGTCTATTTATATCGATGGCGTCAACATCCGCGACATGGACCTCAAGAAACTCAGGAAACTGATCACGATCGTTCCCCAGGAAACGGTGCTGTTCGCCGCCTCGGTGCTGCAAAACGTCCGCTACGGCAAACCCGAAGCCCCGGAGCAGGAAGTCTGGCAGGCCTTAAAGGATGCCCAGGCCTATGAGTTTGTCAAAGCGCTGCCGGACGGCATCAAGACCTATCTGGGCGAGCGCGGGGTTCGCCTTTCCGGAGGCCAGCGTCAGCGCCTGACCATCGCCCGGGCAATTTTACGCGGCTCGCCAATTCTGTTGCTGGATGAAGCGACCTCATCGCTTGATTCCAAATCCGAAAAAGAGGTGCAAAAAGCGCTTAAGCGGCTGATGAAAGGCCGCACTACGCTGGTCATCGCCCACCGGCTTTCAACCGTCCAGGGGGCCGAGCGGATTGTCGTGCTGGACAATGGAAAAATAATCGCCAGCGGCAGCCACCAGGACCTGATCAAGGACCGGGACAGCCTTTACGCCACCCTGGCGCGGCTGCAGTTCAGCTTGTAAATTTAGGGTCCGGGCGCTGATTATTCGCGTTCGGCCAGGTACTTTTCCGCCTCAATGGCCGCCATGCAGCCAAGCCCGGCGGCGGTCACCGCCTGGCGGAAAATCTTGTCCTTGACGTCGCCGGCGGCATAAACCCCTTCAACACTGGTGGCGGTGCTGTCGGGGCCGGTCAGGATATAACCCTCATCATCCATTTTGACCTTGCCCCTGAACAGCCCGGTCGCCGGGTTATGACCGATGGCGATAAATACGCCGTGAACCGGCAGTTCGGAAAGATCACCGGTCTTGACGTTCTTGATTGTCAGGCCGGTCACCCCGAGCGGGTCTTCATCACCCAGGATATCTTCCAGAACGCTGTCCCACAGAACCTCGATTTTTTGGTTCTTGAAAAGGCGGTTTTGCAGGATTTTTTCCGCCCGCAGCTCGTCGCGCCGGTGGATCAGGGTCACCTTTGAGGCAAAATTTGTCAGAAACAACGCCTCTTCTACCGCCGTATTGCCGCCGCCGATGACCGCGACTTGTTTACCTTTGTAGAAGAAACCATCGCAGGTGGCGCAGGCCGAAACCCCGAAACCCTGGAATTTGGTTTCGCCTTCCAGACCCAGCCATCTGGCCTGGGCGCCGGTGGCGATGATGATAGTATCGCCGGTGTAAAGCACGCCTGAATCCCCTTGGGCCTCGAACGGGCGTTTTTCCAGATCCACCTCTGTAATGTAATCGGAAATAATTTCCGTGCCGACCTGGCGGGCCTGTTCCTGCATTTGTTCCATCAGCCACGGACCCTGGATCGCTTCGGCGAAACCGGGGTAATTTTCGACATCGGTGGTGATAGTCAGCTGGCCGCCCGGCTCCATCCCCTGGACCAAAATCGGATCCAGCGCGGCGCGCGCCGCATAAATAGCGGCGGTGTACCCGGCCGGGCCGGAGCCGATGATCAGAACCCTGGAATGTTTTGTCTCGCTCATTCTATAACCTTTGGCTATAATCTTTGGAAAAAGAAAGGGCCTTAGCGGACTTCTGCTGAAATTATTAACACCTGGTGGGTCAGAACCTACAGTTCACCGGCATGCTTTTTAAGATATGCGGCAACCCCTTGGGCATCGGGTTTCATGCCTTCATCGCCCTTTTGCCAGCCAGCCGGGCAAACCTCGCCGTGTTGTTCATGGAACTGCAGGGCCTCGACCATGCGCAGCGCCTCATCGACATTGCGGCCCAGGGGCAGGTCGTTGACCACTTGGTGACGGACCACGCCGCCCTTGTCGATCAGGAAGCTGCCGCGATAGGCAATATCATCATTGACCAGCACGTCATAATCGCGGGCAATGGTTTTTTTGATATCGGCCACCAGCGGAAAATCAACCGGGCCCAGACCGCCTTCGCTGGTCGGGGTATTGCGCCAGGCTGTGTGAGAGAAATGACTGTCTACACTTATCCCGATTACCGCTGTATTCAGTTCCTCGAATTTGGCGATGCGATTATGAAACGCCAAAATTTCCGAGGGACAGACGAAGGTGAAGTCCAGGGGATAAAAGAACACCAAGCCATATTTTCCCTTGATGTGTTCGGACAGAGTAAAATTTTCGACGATGCCGCCATCCGCCATGACGGCGGCGGCGGTAAAATCCGGGGCGGGTTTTCCAACGAGTACGCTCAAGGGTTCTCTCCTAATATTCTAATTTAAAGGTTCAGAATCAGGCCTTAATTTATAAGGTTAGTGCTAGCAGATATAGCCATCAATATGCAACTTGCAAGTCATGTCTTTTGCTCTTAATTGCCAAACAGGAAAAATTAAAGAATTTGTGTAAAATTATAATTAATGGCAATTATATGGAAATAACTTAGAATTAAATTACTTTTTTGTTGATTTCTTGGGCTTAATTTTTTAAAGTGATTCTTAAGCTGTATTATTTACAGCAACCAGAAAAAAAGAGGTTTGTTTTGAGCGCAGGAAAACTAGATTCAGTAGACAGGAAAATTCTTAAAACACTTCAGGAACGGGGTCGCATTACCAATGTCGACCTGGCGGAAATGGTTGGGATTACGGCGCCGCCGTGTCTTCGCCGGGTCCGGGCGCTGGAGGAGGCTGGTTATATTGAAGGGTATCATGCCGACCTGAATCACAAGTCGTTGGGCTTTACCATTACCGCTTTTATCCTGGTGGGCTTGAATAGCAACTCAGAGGTGGACCTGACGGCGTTTGAGGAAAAAGCAAACAGCTGGCCGCTGGTAAGAGAATGTTATCTAGTCAATGGCGAGTATGACTTTATCCTCAAGGTTGTGGCCAAGGATTTGACGGAATACCAGGAATTCCTCACCGGGGAGCTGACCCCGACCCCGCACGTTTCCAGTGTCAAAACGGCATTCAGCGTCAGGGCCGGCAAGAATGTGACGGGGGTTCCGTTCGAGTAAAAGACCGCCCATTTAATAACCAAGGCTGGGGCGAAGATACGCTTCGGCCTTTTTTATGCCGATGGCCTTTTTAGCGGCGTAATCCTCTACCTGGTCGCGGGCGATTTTCCCGATCCCGAAATAATGCGCCTTGGGGTGGGCAAAATAAAAACCGGAAACGCTGGCCGCCGGGATCATGGCGAAATTTTCGCTTAACCTTACAGCGGCGCCGGCTTCGGCCCGCAAAAGGTCAAGAAGCAGCACTTTTTCCGAATGGTCCGGGCAGGCGGGATAACCCGGGGCCGGGCGAATGCCCTGATAGCGCTCTTTGATAATCTCTTCATTGGTCAGCTTTTCACCGCTGGCGTAGCCCCAGTATTCACGCCGGACCCGTTCATGCATCCGCTCGGCAAAGGCCTCGGCAAAGCGGTCAGCCAGCGCCTTCAGAAGAATCGCGCTGTAATCATCTTTATTGTCCACAAACTCCCTGGCCTTTTGCTCCACGCCAGAGCCGGTGGAAACCACAAAAGCGCCAAGATAATCTTTTAAGCCCATCTCCTTCGGAGCGATAAAATCGGCCAGCGAATAATTGGGCCGGCCTTCGCGCTTTCGCACCTGCTGGCGCAGGAGTTGAAAATGCTTCAGTTCTCTGGTTTTTTCCTCGTCGGCGAAAACCACTATCCCCTCATCAATGGCATGGGCCGGCCAGAACCCGATTACGCCGCGCGCCGTGATCCATTTTTCACTGATGATTTTTTCAATCATGTCCTTGGCATCCCGAAGCAGTTCGGTGGCCGTTTCCCCCTGTTTAGGGTCTTTCAGGATCGATGGGTATGTGCCCTTCATGTCCCAGGTGCGGAAAAACGGCGTCCAGTCAATCCGCCTGACCAGATCTTCCAGATCATAATCCTCAAACACCTTTGTGCCTAAGAAGGAGGGAGCAGGGGGGGTATACCTTTTCCAGTCTATTTTGGATTTATTGGCCCGGGCCTCGGCCAGCGTGACCAGGGATCTGGACTTGGGATTTTTGGCATAATTTTCGCGCACGATTTGGTATTGATCGGTTACATCCCGCAGGAATGCGGGGCGTTTACCGGCATCGGTCAATATCCCGGCGACCCTGACGGCCCGGGAAGCATCCAGAACGTGCAGTGTCTTGTCCTGGTAAGCCGGGGCGATCCTGAGCGCGGTATGAACCTTTGAGGTGGTCGCCCCGCCGATCAGAAGCGGCTGGGTCATTCCTGATTTGGCCATGTCTTTCGCCACGGTCACCATTTCATCCAGCGAAGGGGTGATCAGGCCGGACAATCCAACCAGATCAACCTTGTTTTCATTTGCCGCCTTAAGGATTTCCCGGGAAGGAACCATGACGCCAAGGTCAATCACTTCATAATTGTTGCATTCCAGAACCACCCCGACAATATTTTTGCCGATATCATGAACGTCGCCCTTGACGGTCGCCAGAAGCACCTTGCCTTTGGTTCTGCTGGCCGCTTTTTCGGCTTCCAGATAAGGGGTCAGGACCCCGACCGCCTGCTTCATAACCCGGGCCGATTTCACCACCTGGGGCAAAAACATCTGGCCCGAGCCGAACAGCTCACCGACCACATCCATCCCGCGCATCAGCGGCCCTTCGATCACCGCCAGCGGCCGTTTCATCTTTTTCAGCGCCTCAAGCGTATCTTTTTCAATGTAAGCCGTGATCCCCTTGATCAGGGCGTAGGCGAGGCGCTTTTCTACCGGTTTTTTGCGCCAGGCCTTGTCCTCACCGGTGCTGGCCGCCTTGTTGCCCTTGCGGTATTTATTGGCAATCTCCAGCAGCCGCTCGCCGGCATCTTTGCGGGTATTCAGGATAACATCCTCGACCCGCGCCTTCAGCTCTTTTGGGATTTCGGAATAAACATCCAGCTGGCCGGCGTTGACAATCCCCATGGTCAGGCCGGCGCGGATGGCGTGATATAGGAACACCGAATGCATGGCGCGCCTGAGCGGTTCATTGCCGCGGAAGGAAAACGACACATTTGATATCCCGCCGGAGATCTGCACCAGCGGAAACTCGCGTCGGATATGACGGACCGCCTCAATAAAATCGGCGGCGTAGGAATTGTGCTCCTCAAGACCAGTGGCGACGGCGAAAACATTGGGATCGAAAATAATATCTTCCGGCGGAAAATCCGCCTTTTCGGTCAAAAGACGATATGCCCGGCGGCAAATCTCAAGGCGCTTTTCCAGGGTAGCCGCCTGGCCTTTCTCATCAAAGCCCATGACCACCGCGGCGGCGCCAAACCGGCGCAGGATTTTGGCCTGTTCCAGGAATGGCGCTTCCCCTTCCTTGAGGCTGATCGAATTGACGATCGCCTTGCCCTGTACACACTTGAGGCCGGCTTCGATCACCTCCCATCTGGAGCTGTCGATCATGATCGGGACTTTTGCCACATCTGGCTCAACCGCGATCAGTTTGAGAAATGTCGTCATCGCTTCCACGCCATCCAGCAGGGCATCGTCCATGTTGACATCGATGATGTTGGCGCCGGCCCGGATCTGCTGTTCGGCGACCTCGATCGCTCCGGTATATTCCTCCTGCTGGATAAGTTTCCGGAAGCGCGCGGAGCCGGCGACGTTGGTGCGTTCACCGATCAGGACGAAGGATGAGGAAAAAGCGTCGCTCATTGGGCCGCCACAGTCAGCGCCTCAAGGCCCGCCAATCTCAGCGCCGGTTGGCATTCCGGAATTTCCCGCGGGGGGAATTTCCCGGCATATTTGGCAATCGCGCGGATATGGTCCGGAGTGGTGCCACAGCAGCCGCCGACGATGTTCAGGAATCCCGACTTGGCCCATTCCGCAAGTTCCGAGGCGGTCATGTCCGGGGTTTCGGTATATTCCCCCAGCTCGTTGGGCAGCCCGGCGTTGGGGTAGGCAATGACCATGGTGTCGGCAATCCGCGACAGCTCCGAGACAAAGGGCCGCAAATCCTGGGCTCCGAACGCGCAATTCAGGCCCACCACAAAGGGGTTGGCATGGCGGACCGAATACCAGAAGGCTTCAACCGTCTGGCCGGAAAGGGTTCGTCCGGAGAGATCGGTAACCGTCAATGACAGCGCCAGCGGGATAGCTTGCGCCATCTGGGATTTCAACTCTTCCACCGCGACAATCACCGCCTTGGCGTTGAGGGTGTCGAAAATGGTCTCGACCAGCAGAAAATCGGCGCCCCCTTCCATCAGTCCCCGGGCGGCTTCTTTATAACTGTTTTTCATTTGATCGAAGTCAACCGCCCGGAAAGCCGGGTCGCTGACCTTGGGTGAGACCGAAAGGGTCTTGTTGGTGGGGCCAAGAGCGCCGGCGACAAACCTGGGCCGGCCGGGAGTAGCGGCGCTGAATTTGTCCGCCGCCTGGCGGGCTAGCCGGGCTCCTTCAAAATTGATTTTATAGGCAAACTTTTCGGTCCCGTATTCGCTTTGCGAGATTGAGGTGCCGTTAAAGGTGTTGGTCTCAATAATATCGGCCCCGGCTTTGAGATATTCCTCATGGACTTTCCCGATCACCTCAGGTGCGGTCAGGTTCAGGATATCCTGGTTGCCCTTGAGGTCTTTGCCATTGGCCTGAAAGTCACCGCCCCGGTAATCCGCCTCGCAAAGCCCCAGCCCCTGCAGCACCGTTCCCATGGCGCCATCGAGAATCAGGATGCGCTCCCGGGCCTCGGTCAAAAGCCTCTCAATGCCCTTACCCCTGGTCATTTTTTTCTCTCCCAGGGCGCAGGCCCAGCAAATGACAAATGGCATAGGCCAGCGGCGCCCGGTTGAGGGTATAAAAATGAAAATCCTGGACCCCTCCGGCATTCAGGCGCTTGACCATTTCACCGGCGACGGTGGCGGCCACCAGGGTGCGGGTTTCCGGGTGGTCGTCAAGGCCCTCGAACAACTCAGATAGCCAGACCGGCACGGTGGTTCCGCACAGTTTTGCGAATTTTTTCAATTGCTTGACATTGGTCACCGGCAGGATGCCGGGAACAACCGGCACCTCGATTCCATAAGAGCGGACGTGATCGAGGAAGCGGAAATACTGGTCGGTCTCGAAAAAGAACTGGGTGATGGCGCGGGTCGCCCCGGCATCGATTTTGCGTTTCAGGTTATCCAGGTCGGCGGCCAGATTGGGGCTGTCAGGGTGGGTCTCGGGGTAACAGGCAACCGAGATTTCAAAATCACCGATTTTCCTGATTCCGGCCACCAGATCGGCGGCGTTTTCATAGCCGCCGGGGTGGGGGATGTAGGTGTTTGTCCCAGCGGGAGGGTCCCCGCGCAAGGCCACAATGTGGCGCACCCCTTCGTCCCAATATTCCTTTACGATGGTGTCAACCTGATCCCGGGTTGCCCCGACGCAGGTCAAATGCGCCGCCGGGGTCAGGTCTGTTTCCTTCAGGATGCGTTTGATGGTGGCATGGGTGCGCTCGCGGGTCGAGCCGCCGGCGCCGTAGGTGACCGAAACGAAATTTGGGCTTAAAGGGGCCAGTTTCTGGATCGAGGCCCAAAGGGTTTTTTCCATTTTCTCGCTGGCCGGGGGGAAAAATTCGAACGACACCGAAATGTCACCGGGGTTAAGCGAAAAAAGCGAGGACTGGAGCCCCCTCAGATAATCCTGGCCCGGGGTCATTTGACGACTTTCAGGGAATTCCGGCTCTTTTTCGCGGCGCGCTTTTTTTCAAACCGCCAGATGTTGACGGTCAGCTTGCCGCCGGCCAGCGGGATTGTGGAAATCTCTTTTAAGTCAGCCTCCTTGGCATAGGCAGCGATTTCCTTTGCTCCAAAGCCGAGCCTCCGGTGGGCGTGCTGCTCGCGCAGGAACTCCATCTCGTGCGGGGCGAAATCGACGATCAGCAGGGCGCCGCCTTCTTTCAAAACCCGGCCGGCTTCACGAAGCGCGCTTTCCGGGTCATCGGCAAAATGCAGCACCTGGTGAAAAATCACCGCGTCCTGGCTGGCATTGCCGACCGGGATCGAATACATATCGCCGAGCCGCACCTGGCAGTTGGTGATGTGCTTTTCGGCCAGCATGGCGCGCGCCACCGAGAGCATTTCACGGGAAAGATCGATACCAAGGCCGCGTTCGATGTGGGGGGAGAAAATCTCCAGAATCCGTCCGGTGCCGGTGCCGATATCCAAAAGGGTGTCGATTTTTTTGCCCTTCAAGGCTTCTAACAGGTGCTGCTCGACATCCTCTTCCGGCACGTAGAGCGAGCGGATGCGGTTCCAGTCGGCGGCGTTGGCGCGGAAATATTCCGCTGCTTGCTTGGCCCGGGCGCCGCGAATCATGCTGAGGCGCTCCAGATCGCGGGTATGGATCGGATCATCCCCGGGGATCAAATCAACCAGCGTGCGCGCCAGGTAAAAGGCTTCCTCATCTTCGGTCAGCCGGTAGAACGCCCAGGTTCCTTCCTGGAAACGCGACAGCAACCCGGCTTCGCTCAAAAGTTTCAGGTGACGCGACACCCGCGGCTGGCTTTGGCCCAAAATCTGGGTGAGCTCGGTGACCGTCAGCTCGCCGTGGCCCAAGAGACCGATAATACGTAGGCGGGTCGGCTCACCGGCCGCGCGCAATATGCCAAGCAATTTATCCAAAACGTCTCCTCCTCGCATTCAGTTTACAAGGGGACGATATATAAAGATATATTTATATGTTGTAAATACCTTGAGAAAACAAAACCGGATTTAATTTATAGATTTCTTGCGGTGAAAACCTTTATTATGTAACCCTCAATGAGATTAATAAACCGAAGCAGTTTTGAAAAAGTTGGAGAAAACCATGAAAAATGTATTATTAGCGATTTTCCTGTTTGGCTTTGGCGTTCTGGCCAGCGAGGTTAGCCATCATTTTATGGGCGGTCCAACAATAATAGCGAACAGGGACGCAGCCCTGACAATGGGAAAGGGCGGCTACCCCAGTGATTATGGGTTTTCCGATTCCGTTTATCTTGTGATGGATAAAGAAACCGGAAAAAACGACGCCTCAATAGTTTTCCGGGACGCGGGAAACGCGCGCGTGGAAATCGGCCTGGTTGAGGATAACGATTTTCATATAAAAACCGTAACCGGGAACTACGGCCGTGAAATATTCGTTGACCGGTTTCTGGTTCGCTCGACCGGGGAAGTTGACTCTCTGGGCACGATCATGCGTCAATACGCGGCTTCCGGGGTTCCAATATTCGCGGTCGGGGATACCGATGGATCAAGCACCGGGTCGGGGGTTGAAATTTCCTACAATCATGCCGCCGGGGTTGGCAATATCGTCTCGATTTCCCGGGGTGTTGCATACCGCCAACTTAATTTTTCCGGCTCTTCTTTTTCCTTTTTTGCCGGCGAGGCGGAAATTGGAAATGATCCGGTTGTCTCAATTACTCCCACCGGGCTTAGCACCTCAGGCATTGCCGGGATTGGAACCTACACGGTTGCAACGCTTCCCGCGCCGGTTGCCGGTGGTATGATCTTTGTTTCTGACGGTGCTGCGGGCAGCCCTGTTCTTTCCTACTCGGACGGAACCAACTGGTTTCGAAGTGATACCCTAACAATCGTTTCCGCTAACGAATGAGGGGCAATTAATTAATCAATTTTCAATTTTGTCATTACGGATCAGAAACCTGCCGCCAAAGGTCATCGCAACGCCCTGACCAATGAATGCGATGTCGTTTTTTTCCACATGGCGGCCCAGCACTGCATGGATGTGCAGGTGTGGCTCGCTGGTGTTCCCGGTATTCCCTACCTCGGCCAGCGGTTGTCCCCGGCTGACCATATCCCCGACCTCAACTTTGAGGCTGCCCTCCCTTAAATGCGCCAGCAGGATACTGTGCCCCTGGCAATAAAGGATGATGTGGTTGCCAAGCAAATTATCAGGGTCCGTGACTGTTGCCCGCTGATCTGTTAGATGACCTTTGGCCGCAATAACCTCTCCCTGACACGGTGCGACGATTTCATTGCCAAAAATCTGGTATTTTTCCGGTGCGCCGGGAAGCAGGCCTCTGGCCCTGGTGCCAAAGGAATTCAACTCCATAATATCAAGGGCATACCGTTGCGCCTTGACCGGGTAATGCTGGTTTACGTTTTTATTGGCGCCGCCATGGCCAACAAAAAAGGTTCCGCCGGCTAACGGAAACTCCAGTTCAAGAGCCTCTCCCTCAAAATCCCTGGCATTCAGAAAGGTAAGGATATATGCCAAAAAAATGGCGGATAAAACAAGGTTTAGTCCGGTGGAGAAAAAAGGCCGTGACCATTTTTTCACTGTCCAACTGGCAGGTAATCCCTTTTTAATCCTTAAGAAAAGAGCAAGTCCAAAAGCGATGGCAAAAATCTTTGGCCAGAAAACGCCAAGCCATCCCCAACCAGCCCCAAGCAGCCACAAAAAAACAAGATAAGAGGTGTAAAGAAGGACAATGCTAAAGAAAAATAATTTACTTTCGGCCTTGGCATTGTACATCCAGAAAATAAAAGCCACCGGCAAAACCAGGTGCATAAAAACCGTCAGGAAAACCGGAAAATATATCATCGCGGAAGGCTAGCATTGGACCGCTGGAAATTACAATATATCTTTTAATTACCGCTCGAACTTCTTGAACTTGATGCGGTGGGGCTGGCCGGCGCCGATCCCGAGCCGGCGTTTCTTGTCTTCCTCGTAGGCCTCGAAATTGCCCTCGAACCACTCGACGTGACTGTCGCCCTCAAAGGCCAGGATATGGGTGGCGATGCGGTCGAGGAAAAACCGGTCATGGCTGATGATCACCGCGCACCCGGCAAATTCCAGCAGCGCGTCTTCCAAAGCGCGCAGGGTCTCGACATCCAGGTCGTTGGTCGGCTCGTCCAGCAGCAGCACATTGCCGCCCTCTTTCAAAACCTTGGCGAGATGCACCCGGTTGCGCTCCCCGCCCGAAAGCTGGCCGACCTTTTTTTGCTGGTCCGGCCCCTTGAAGCCGAAAAACGAGGTGTAAGCGCGCGAGTTGAAGGAGTTTTTGCCGAAATAAAGGATATCGTCGCCGCCGGAAATTTCCTGCCACACGGTCTTGCCGTCATCGAGCGCGGCGCGCGACTGGTCGACATAGGCCAGCTTGACGCTCTCGCCCACCTTCAGGGCGCCCTTGTCCGGCGTCTCTGATCCCATCAGCATTTTGAAAAGGGTAGTCTTGCCGGCGCCGTTGGGGCCGATCACGCCGACAATCCCGCCCGGCGGCAGCCGGAACGAGAGGTCCTCGATCAAAAGCAGATCGCCAAACCCCTTGGTCAGGTGATCGGCCTCGATCACGTTATCGCCCAGCCGCCCGGCCGGCTGGATCATGATGCGCATGGTTCCGCGCCGCACCTCCTGTGATTGCGCCAGCAATTCCTCATAGGCGTTGATTCTGGCTTTGCCCTTGGCCTGGCGCGCCCGCGGGCTTGACCTGATCCACTCCAGCTCGCGCTGCAGCGCCCGCTGATGGCTGGCCTCGGCCTTGTTTTCCAGGTTGAGCCGCTTTTGTTTCTGTTCCAGCCAGTTGGAATAATTGCCCTGCCACGGGATGCCCTGGCCGCGGTCCAGCTCCAGCACCCAGCCGACCACGTTATCGAGGAAATAGCGGTCATGGGTCACCAGGATCACCGTGCCCTGGTATTTTTGCAGGTAGTGCTGAAGCCACGCCACCGATTCCGCATCCAAGTGGTTGGTCGGCTCATCGAGGAGAAGGATGTCGGGTTTTTCCAGCAGCAGCTTGCACAACGCCACCCGGCGGACTTCCCCGCCCGAAAGGGTCGAGACATCCGTCTCCCCTGAGGGACAGCGGAGCGCATCCATCGCCACCTCGGCCCGTGATTCCAGGTCCCAGGCGTCGATGGCGTCAATTTGTTCCTGCAGCTCGCCCTGGCGCTCCATCACAGCGGCCATTTCCTGATCCGGCATTTCCTCGGCGAACTTCATGGAAATTTCCTCAAACTCGGTGATCAGGGCCTTGGCTTCCCGCATGCCCTCCATGACGTTGCCCAGGACATCCCTGGAAGCGTCCAGTTCCGGCTCCTGGGGCAGGTAGCCCACTTTGATACCGTCCGCGGCCCACGCCTCGCCGCTAAATTCAGTATCGAGCCCAGCCATTATTTTCATCAGGGTTGATTTGCCCGAGCCGTTTTCACCGATAATCGCGATCTTGGCGCCGGGCAGGAAAGAAAGCGTGATGCCGCGCAAAACCGGCTTGCCGCCGGGGTAGGTCTTGGAAAGACCATGCATGACATAAACGTATTGCGGGGCGGCCATCTTCAGGGGCTTTCAATTGTTTACCAGGTTCCGGTGTTTTCCATCGAGGCCCAGGGCTCTTTGACGGGGAGCGGTTTGCCCTTTTGCAGCAGCTCGATCGAGATGCCATCGGGGGATTTGATGAACGCCATCCAGCCGTCGCGGGGCGGGCGGTTAATGACGACACCGGCGTCCATCAGCCGCTGGCAGGCGGCGTAGATATCATCTACCTGGTAGGCGAGGTGGCCGAAGTTACGGCCACCGGAATATTCTTCTTCGTCCCAGTTGTAGGTCAGCTCCACCTGCGCTTCCCGATCGCCGGGGGCGGCCAGGAACACCAGGGTAAAACGCCCGGCCGGGACGTCTTTCCTGGCAACTTCGGTCAAACCCAATTTATTGCAGTAAAAATCGAGCGAGGCCTCCAGATCATGTACGCGCACCATGGTGTGAAGATATTTCATGATTCCTGGTTTAAAAAGACAGCACTCATTAGCGCTTCCAGGTGGCGCTTGTCCACCTCATTAAAGGAAGCGAGTTCGGTCGAATCGACATCGAATACGGCAATCAGGGCGCCGGACTTGTCAAAAACCGGGACAACGATTTCCGAGTTTGATTTGACATCGCAGGCAATGTGGTTGGAAAAGGCATGGACGTCCTCGACCACCTGGGTTTCAGCCTTGGCGGCGGCCGCCCCGCACACCCCCTGACCGAAAGGAATGCGCAGGCACCCGAGCGTTCCCTGGTAGGGGCCGACCACCAGTTCATGATCTTTATCCGGGTCGACCAGGTAAAACCCGGTCCAGTAAAAGGCGGGAAAAGCTTGTGAGAGCAAACAATTGATTGTGGCCATTCGTGCGGTCAGGTTGTCTTCCCCCGCCAGCACCGAGAGGATCTCTTTGGAGACCCGCTGGTAGGTTAGTTCCTTGGTGGAATTGTCCATATGTTTACTGTGATTTGCCGTTTACAGGTTATCAATCTCATCGGCCAGTTTGGTCTTTTTGTCGGTGATGATTTTTTCCAGCACCGTGACCCGCCCCTCAAGTTTTTCCAGACTTTCCAAACGCGCCAGGGTTTCTTGGTCCAGACTAGCGGCGTGTTTTGCCTGTTTGGACAAAACCGCTTGCCTGATAATGCCGCCGGCAACCACAATTGAAACCAGGGCGATGATAAATTCATAGGTTTCCATATTCGGCTCCCCTCTTCAGCAGGTATTTTTAGACTTAAGTGTTAATCGGAAAAACTCAAGGGTAAAGAAGCGCCTTTGCCGCCCCCAGGGCGCGCTCCGCGCTGGCTTTGCCGGCCCCGGTTTTGGCGGCGACGGCGGCCGCCCCTTCGGTCAGCAGCAGCAAATGTTCGGCCGGGCAGGGGAGCGAACAATCCTCAAGCTTTTCCGCCACCCCTTCCAGCACCGAGAACAGCTTTCTGGTGTGACTGGCGGCCGCTTTGTGCGCCGGGTGTGAGGGGTCAGGAAACTCCAGCGCGGCGCGGGTGAAAAAACAGCCCCGGAAACCCTGCTCTTCGAACCAGGCGCCATAGGCCCCGAACAAGGCTTCCAGCGGGCCTTGTCCTGCTTGGTCCTGGCGCCTGGCCAGTTCGCCCTCCAGCCAGGCGATGACCGTGCGGCTTTTCAGGCGCAAGACCGCCTCGATCAGCTCATTCTTGGAGGTGAAATTGTTATAAAGGGTCATCTTCGCCACCCCGGCCTCAGCCAGGATCCGGTTGATGCCGGTGGCATGAAAGCCGTTCTCGGCGAACAACATCCCGGCGGCGGTCATCAGCCGGGCGTAGGGGGTGGATTTTCCAATCAACATTGCCCCCAACCCTACAATAGACAGAACGGTCTGTCTAGTTTATTTTTAACAAGAACTTTCCAGGGCCAAATTAAATGGTTTTTAAGGGGCGGAAAAAAACTGCCAAGGCAATCAGTGTGGCAGCCCTGGTCACGCAAAAGTGAAAAACAGTTTGTTGCAAATAGGCCGTAATATCATCACTCTCGTACGGACTTGCGGGTGAGGTGGAAAAAAACCGGCCCGCGAGAACGATAATACTTAAATAATACTTAGGAGAGTGTATTCATGTTGAAGAAAACCATAAAAGCCCTAAGCGTTGTGGCATTGGCCAGCGCCGCTTCGGTCGCCGCCCTTCCCGATGCGCAAGCCCGGGATGCCGGCCCGGCCCAGTATGCGATGGGATGTTCCGGCTGCAAAGGCTGCAACCCGTGTGCGGCTGAAAGCTGCAACCCGTGTGCGGCTGAAAGCTGCAACCCGTGTGCGGCTGAAAGCTGCAACCCGTGCGCGGCTGAAAGCTGCAACCCGTGTGCGGCTGAAAGCTGCAACCCGTGTGGCGCCGTTAACTAGCTAATCAGTAAACCGTTTGTCTTCGACAGGCGGTTTTTTTGTTTTAAAACCCGTGGGCGTCCGTTGGGGGCTTGCGGGTTTTCGTTTGAGGGGTGTTGGTAGGGTATTGTCACGTTAACATACTTTGGCAAGTAAAAATGGAAAGCATCCGTAAATTAAAGCGCAGAAAACAGCCATTTTTTTAAGTGACATAGGCAAAGAATCCTTCTAAATTTATTTAATGTGACAATACCGGAAGAAGACCGCCGATGGTACAGGAATTCGGAGTAATCCTGGATCTTTGACCACAAGGAAACCAGACCTTGGTCCTGTCAATATCAATTTTGGTCTTTTCTGCAGCCTTGGCGGCTATTCTAGGGTTTGCAGCCCACCGGGCAAACATCTGCACAGTAAAGGCCGTGGCGGAAATTCTGACAACCGGGCACGCCTACATGCTGATAAGTTTTGGCAAAACCGTTCTGTGGGTCATTCTGATTACGCTGGCTTGGAGCTGGACCGTTTCGTCCATAGCGGTCGTCCATTGGAAATTGTCATATCTCTCGATTATAGGAGGCTTCCTGTTTGGGGTGGGCGCGACTTTGAATGGCGGTTGCGCATTCTCGATGCTGGCCAAGCTGGCAACCGGCAAGCTGGCACAGATTCTTACTCTGGGCGGTTTAGCCATCGGTGCCGTAGGATTTCTGCTTTTCGCGCCGGAAGCGGCAATCCCGGTGGCGAAGCTGTCCGAAAACTCCGTCTTCCAGCAAGAGAACTGGTCGGCCGTATTGGGGGTGGGGCTTGCGGTTTGGGCGGTCTGGGAGATCACACGGATGTGGCGTAGGCGGACGGGTTCCATGTTCATCGGCGCCAGAATATTTTCAAAGCATTATAGTCTGTCTATGGCCGCCATCTTGATTGGCGTCAGCAACGCAGTGCTTTACACAATTTACGGGACATGGGCGTACACAAGTGTGCTGAACAGCGGCATCAAACAGCTCTTAGGCGATTTCGGTCCCATTGAGCCGATCTACTGGATCCTGTTCGTTTCTCTTTTTCTTGGAATGACTATTTCGGCATGGCAATCACGGACATTCGCCCTGGAATGGCGCCCTGCGCTGAGCTGGATGCGGCAGTTTTTGGGCGGGGTGCTCATGGGTTTGGGTGTCGCCATGGTGCCCGGCGGCAACGACGTGCTGATCCTGAACGGCATCCCGAGCCTTTCGCCGCATGCGATTCCAGCTTACCTGGCAGTGATTGCCGGCATCGCCGCTACTTTGCTGACCATTCGCTGGACCGGCGGCACGATCGAAACCATTAATTGTTCGGGAGACGTTTGCGTCGTCCGAAAATAATTACGGCACGTTTCATTCTCGCTTCCTTGAGGGCGATGACATGGTCCACAAACAGGTCAAAATGTAACAATGCTGCTTGGAGATCATCCTGCGTTCCTCCTAGGCGACGCCATCGCTAATTTCATTAGCATCGGGCTCGGGAATTTTTTAGACTGATTGAAGTTTGTCCTTCAGGCCTTCCAGTATGTTTCCCATACCTTTCTGATATTACTTGCGTACGATTAGTTTATCCATCAGGCGGCCGAGTGCGCCAAATTTCAGCTGATACAAAGGAGACACGGTGACACGCGTTCCCTGTTCGTGGTCCGTCAGCGTGAAGCAGATATCGGCCTTCTTGAAAGGCAAATCGGTTCCGATAATGCGCATGGTCAGCGCCTGACCGGGTTGCCAGAACACAACTTCCTCGTCCAGGTAATGATTGCCAGGTAGATCGCATCGCCGGGTGCTGCCCTTCTTAACAACCCCCTTCGAAGCCTGGTTCGATTTTTCCAACCCCGGGTTCCATTCATGGATGCTGCCAATATCGGCTAGAACCGACCATACTTTTTTTCGTGGGGCCTCGATAAGGATGGAGCGCTCAAACTCACTTAGGTCTTCAGGGGTTGCTGTTGCTTGATTGGTGCTCATGCTAAAACTCATTTGCTGGTCAACAATGCGTTTCATACCACCTTTGTGGCCGATTATTATACTCACTTTTTTTTGAACAATTAGACAACTGTTTTGAATTGCCCTAGCCCGGAAAGTTTCATACAAAACCCACTGGCAATGCACAAACTTTAGAAGAGTTTCAAGTGAAAAATATAGGTCAAGGCCTGTGGGCCATTATCCTTTTATTGGTTGTGGTTATTTTCTCATCACAGGCAAGCGCAGCTGAAGATGAAAATACTGTATCACTCTGGCTTGGGATAACCGCTCCCGAGCATGGGGATGTTTCCTATACTTTTTGGCCGAGCGGGCATGAAGCCCCAGAATTTAACTGGAACCTTCCGCCAGGGGTCTCGCTTGAGAAGACCCACTGGCCGGAATTTCAAAAAATCACAACCGAAAACGGCGCCACCTTTGGGTTTACACCCGGGGATACGATTTATCAGGAAATCAAATTGCCGAAAGGGCTCAAAGCCAATGGACAGGTGATCCGGCTCAGCTTGCCCTATTATATCTGCGATCCCTCGTGCCGGGTTCTAACCCTGGAGCAGACCTGGGAGATTACGGCGGAGTTTTTGGAACAGGCGGCCTTAAGACCTGAGCTGAAGACCCCCCGCTACACGCTGAGGGATTTTGCCATCCACGCCAACGCCGGCACCAATCAGGCGCTGACCTTTGCGGTCAACTTTCTTCACCAGGACGGCACCGCTGAGATCAGACAGGTTTATTTCCTTTCCACCACACCGGGTCTTTTTCCCGAAGGCGGGGTGTTCCGGCTGAACCGGTCAACAGCGGTTTTTTATGAAAACGCTTTCAGGGGATATATTTCCGCCACGCCAATCCTTCCCGGCAACCAGAAACGGGAAGAAATTTCCGGGATAATTCTTTTCGAAATGGTTGATGGCGGGGTCATTGAGGCCTTGGCGACCACCGAGCCCAATGATTTCCTGATGATGCCTGATATGGAAGGGGAAGGGTTTGCTGACAGCCAACTGACCTTCTGGAGCGCAATCCTGTTTGCTTTTCTGGGTGGGATTATCCTGAACATCATGCCCTGTGTGCTACCAGTTCTGGCCCTGAAGGTCTTTTCCTTCATGAAGGCGGGGACCTCGTCACCCAAAAAATTACGCGCTGACGGCCTGGCCTATACCGCGGGAATTTTGGTCAGTTTTGTCGCAGTGGGGGGACTGCTGATGTTTCTTCGCGCCACCTTCGGTGATTTTTCCTGGGGATTCCAGCTGCAGCAACCGGCATTTGTTTTCGCCATTACGCTGTTGTTGTTCGCCGTCGGCCTGAATTTTTTGGGGGTGTTTGAAATCACCGCCGGCCGGCTGGCAGGGCTGGGGCAGAAAATGGCCGGAAAGGAAGGTCCGGCGGGAGCGTTTTCCACCGGAGTGCTGGCGACCATCGTCGCCACCCCCTGCACAGCTCCGTTTATGGCGACTGCCCTGGCTTTCGGTTTGTCACAACCGGCCGGCGTTGGCTTGGTCGTCTTTGTCGCACTCGGGACCGGGCTGGCTTTTCCCTATCTGGCCTTGAGTTTTGCACCCGGGCTCGGAAAAATATTGCCAAAACCCGGACCCTGGATGAAAACGTTTAAGCAATTTCTTGCCTTTCCCCTGTTCGCCACGGTGATCTGGCTGGTGTGGATCCTGACCATCCAGACCGGCGCTTCGGGGGCGCTGATTGCCCTTTCCGCCTTGTTCTTGCTCGCCCTAGCGGCCTGGTTTTCAAAAGTATTGAAAAAAACCATTCTCAGGACTGGCGTTGTTGCAGGGTTGGTGGTGGTGGCCCTCATTCCCCTACTACAGCCCAAGGAATACCTTCCAGTGGTGGCCGTTAAATACAAGCTTGAGGCGTCACGGATTGAACTTGTGGAATATGATGCGGACGCCCTGGCCCGCCTCCGCGCCGATGGCACGCCGGTTTTCCTGCATTTCTGGGCAGCGTGGTGCCCGATCTGCATCATGCATGAGGAATATGTTTTCCTGACCGATGAGTTTCAGGATTTTATTGAACAAAAGGGCATCGTTTTTATGTTTATCGACAACACCATCTACACTCCGGAAAATGTGAGGTTAATGGAATCATTCGGCCGCTCGGGCCAGCCCATTGATATATTCTTCCCTCCCGGAAAATCGCCCGTGGTCATGCCGGGATATTTCAACACCGGCTACATACTGAGGCGGCTGGATAAGGAATTATCAAAACCGGAATGAAATATTAACCCCGCTGAAATCATGCCTGCCTGGCTGGCGCCGAGAAGAAGATCGTCATAGCGGACAGAAACCGAAGACCTGCAAAACCCGATGCGAACCTGATCAGGGCGGTTACCCAGGGGCGGGGTTTGGTTTGAGGGGTATTGGTAGTTGCCATAGTCCCCCTTCGCTAAAGCTTCCGCCGTCGCCAAGGCTACGGAGGACAGGAACTATGGCGGGACACTCCTGCTTGCAATTCAAGGCTACTTGGGCTTGCCACTGCCCGCCTTCGCTGAAGCTACGGCGAGGCATTCCGTTTCGCACGCTACGCCGTGGTTTATCACGTCGTAGCTAAATTTTGCGAGGCAAAATTAGCGAAGACGGATGGTGGGGGGAGCAGTCTAGAGCGAACTTGTCTCCGGCAAAAATCGAAGTGATTTCCTTGTTAAACAGGGAAAATACAGGGAATTTTCGCGTTTTTGGACTTGATCTGTAATTTTGCCCCTTTGTAACCCGCGGGAACAATGGGGTTTCCAGCCAAATTCCCTAGGTAAATTAACAGGGAATTTTTTCGAGGTATTAGAGAATATAAATCGCGGAACAGGGAAATATCTCTGTCAAAATCATAAGAAGAAAAGAATCCGCTTTTAACCCAAAGCGGACATCAGCTTGTTCTTCGCAGAGTCTTGAAACGTCCCCCTCAAATTGGTCCCGACGCAGTAGCCCACCCTTAGGGCAGCACTTCGTACATAGCCAGCATGCCCTGCTCCATGTGCCCCGCGACATGGCAGTGGAAAATCCAGAGGCCCGGGTTGTCGGCGTCCATATCGGCAATTTGCATACCTATGGTGATAATCTCCAGGACGTCGGTATTCATGCCGGCGGTTGTCACCGTATTGCCATGCCAGTGCGGCGCGTGCAGATCAAAATTGGTTCCGGCCATGACGTACCACCTGACCCGCTCGCCCATTTTCATGGTCATCGTGGGCATATTGCCGAATAAAAGACCGTTCATAGTATCCCGAACCACAAAATCCGGCCCGATCGGGGTAAAGAACTGATAGGTGCCGCCCGGCAAATAGTTCGGCCTGGCCTTGTCCGGTTCGGTCAGATAGGTCTGAACATTTTCGTCGATATACCAGCTCTGTGTTTCCAGAACGGTCATGAAACCGACCACAAATTCACGGTCCACGTCTTTTGGCGAAAGATCCTCGCGGGCCATACCCCAAGCAGTGATGATCATAGCCCCCATAAGCTCGGAGTTGACATCGCGGCGCTCATTGACGTGGGAGTGATACATCCAGAAAGCCGACGACAGGCCGCTGGCCGCGGATGGGCCGGCCCGTTTCGGCACTTCCCAGGTATAGGTGTATGTGCCCCCGGTGGGCACGCCGTCGTCTTCCTTGTCTTTTCCCTCGGTACCGTCCTTATAAAGGGCCCCCTCAGAGCTTTTCTCATAGAAAACGCCGTGCGGGTGCATCGAGGCCGGGAAGGCAGCATTATTGCGGAAAACGATCTTGATCGTATCACCCACCTCAGCCCGGATCATCGGGCCCAGCATGCCGAGGTGTTCCCATTCTGGAGCCCGCGGTTTCAAGGTCGAAAAGGTCTCGTCGGTATATTCCCGGTAGATCGCCTTTTTAAACTTGCTGCCGAGAAGATAGGGCCGTCCCTGGGGCCCATATGGGTACCTGCTCGCTGAGCGGCAAACCGTCCATGGCGTTTTTGCCGCTGGGGACATAATCCCACTCGACTTCGTCGGCGGCGATGTAAAAGGTTCGCACCACCCCATCTGGTTGTTCACTTTCCTGCGGGCCGCACCCGGCGATGAAGAAAAAAAGGCTAAAGGTCAGAATATAAATAAAAAGACGATGGTGTGACATAAGACCCCCTCAATGTCATTGGCAAGCGTTTTCCGGTACGCCTTGGCGCCCAGTTGGCATTTTACTAATGAAAGAGAAAAAGAATTAAACCCCAGCACTCCTGAAGCGGGCATAACCTACCAAAAACTGCCCGGTTTGGCAATTTTGTTCATTGGGTCCGGACTTGAACCCCCCGGGTTTGGGGTTATGCATTCAAAAAAGGAGTGGAAAATGAGTATGACCGTAAGGTCCGCTTAGGGCTTTCTGAGCCGAAGGCGAAGGCTGGTCGGGGAGAGAGGTCTTTGTGCCCTGCCGCATCAGCGATCCTTTCGAGCTCTTCTTCGCCAAGAACAAGCTTGTTCTGCGCAGCGCGAACAATTGAAATCGCATTGTTGACGGTCGATGCTCGGCCCGAAACCAAAAGACAAGGCGCGACAGCGCAGGCGCTGCGAGAATAACCGAGCGCACAGGAGGCCAGCACCGGGCCGTACGACCTGCATGGCTCAATTTTCCGCGCCGCTCTCAAAGTCGTTTCTTCACTTGGTGTCCGCGCGGGCACAAACGACAATTCGCCGAACCACCTCCACATTCATCACCACCGCGATAACACCCAGGGTGATGAGAGGAAGGTTCAAGAGGGCGCCGAGGAAAATGACGAACACCCGCACGTCCCGGCCCAACCGAAAGTATGAGGTGCCTTGTAGCTTTTGCGTCATCAACCCGTCATACTTGTCCGCCGTATAGCTGTTCAGGAAAGACCCCACAATCGCCGCGAACCCCAGCAAGACGGACAGGCTCGTGCCGGTTACAGCAAATTCGTGCCACATCAGGCCGAACAACAAAACGGCGTCGGCATACCGGTCGAGGACCGCGTCGAACCAGCCGCCAAACTCGCTCTGCGAATGCTTCAGCCGGGTGATCTCACCATCGCAACCGTCGATAATCGAGGCCAGTTGAGCTAACGCGCCACCGGCGGCCAGAGCAGGATAACCGCCCATAGCCATCAAGCCCGCGGCAACCAACGACAGCATCCAGGAGATCAAAGAGATTTGGTTGGGGGTCACCGTTGTGCGCACCAGATAGCGGCTCAACCACCGGGAAACCGGCCGGTTGAGATGGCGCGATACCGGCCCGTCCCGGGTCTTGCGGCCCTGGTCGCGCATCAGCCGTCGTTCGGCTTCACGCAATGCGTCGGGCGTGTCCACGTCGAGCCATGACATTCCCGTCACGTCGACGGTTCTCGCCCGGCCTTTGCCGGCCAGTTTCCTGAGCCCGTCGGAAAGCCCATGCTCGTTCCTTGCCGCCGCGCGCTCCAGTCCCTCAAACAGGCCGGACGAACAAAGCATGACCCCGGTGTCGCCGGCGTCCCAATCGCCAAGATTTTTCTCGATCGCCTGAATGCGTCCGTCGTCGATCTTGACCCGGGTGACATCGTCGAGATCGAAGATGCTATCCTTGTCGTGGTCCACGGCGAGGCGCAATTCTCCTGGTGCAGGAGGGTCGTCGGCCAGTGCCCGCGCGATCCCGGGATCGAAAAGATGATCGATCATGACCAGGAAGAAGGGCGCCTCACCGGTGCGGCCCTTGGCCGCTAGGGCACTGGCGCCGTTGCCCCGCTCCCAGTTCTCGGCTTCGATGAAGTCAACCGTGACGCCGCGACGTCGGGCAATATCGGAAAAATGCGCCCTGACCTTTGCTGCTTCATGACCAAGGGTGACCAGGAACCGCCGGACACCGACGTCCAGCAATGTGCAGACGACCCGTTCCGCGAGGGTCAGTCCAAGCACCTTGGTCAGGGGTTTCGGTGTCTTGGTTTGCGGTCGAAGCCGCGATCCCAATCCGGCGGCCAGGATCAGCGCCATCTCCGGTGTCGCGTTGGTCAAGTCAGCGTCGTTCATCGCCCAAAACTTCCACGATTTCATCGCACAGTTCCCGGCTCGACGCTGCCACCAGGCTGACGCGATCGGTCAAGCTTTCCGGCGCCGCCAGGGGGGCGCCATCGAGGCCGACAACCCAGCCCCCCGCCTCGATCACCAACCGTGCGGCGGCGAGGTAGCTTTCCGCAGTCAGACGGCCACGTGCGTCCACATGGGCGTCAGTAGCGCCCGCAGCAACCAAGGAGAGGGCTCGGGACGCGCACCCGTAGCACCGCACTCCCCTGGCGGTGGCCATCAGGCGAGCAAGGCCCGGCGACGGAGAATGATGATTGAGTTCGACCGAGATCAAGGCCTCGGTAATGTTGCGCAGATTCGAGGTTTCAAGCCGGTCGTTTCCGCGCCAAGCGCCGGAGCCCTTGAGCGCGATCAGGGGCGTGTCCTGCTCGAGCGGCCCGACCAGGGCTGCTTCGACCCAATCGGGATGGAGCGGAGCGTCGACCGGTAACACGGCGCAGGACAAGGCCGACAACGGCAACCCCTGGGCCCAGTTGTCGGACCCGTCCACGGGATCGAGGACGAGACGGTATCGCGGCGTGTCGGAACCGATTTCCAGACGCCCGCCCTCTTCCGAAGCGACGACGAGCGGCAACTGGAACTCCCGCAGGACAGCCAAAGCCGCGTCATTGGCCGTAAGGTCGAACAGCTTGACGTCATCGCCCTTCGCGTTCCTGACGCCGCTTCCCGCGCGCCCCGATTCCATGACCGCTTCCCGCACCCGGCGATGAAGCATGAGTAATCGCTCCACCCAGCGCGAGTCCGTAGTCGGAACGATGTTGCCACCAGCCAGACTATTGCCGGCCGGTTGGCTGACGGACCTACTCACCGACACCCGTTTGAGAGGCTTTCTCAGCGACGGCTCCTCCGGTATCACTCATTTGAATAAACGAATCCGTTAATTCACAAGCCAGCGAATCACGCATCTGCTTGGGGGGTCTCTTCATGTAATAGGCGGAGGCTGCCTCCAAAGGACCACCGATGCCGCGCTCCAACCCCAGCTTGGCGCAACGGATCGCATCGATGACCACGCCTGCGCTGTTGGGGGAATCCTGGACCGACAATCTGAGTTCGAGTTCCAACGGCACGTCCCCGAAGCTGCGGCCCTCCATTCGGATGAATGCAACCTTGTTGTCGTCCTGCCACGGCACGTAATCGGACGGCCCGATATGAATGTTCCGGGAATCCAGCGGTTTGTCCAACTGCGACTGCACGGATTCCGTCTTGGAGACCTTTTTGTACTTCAGGCGGTCGAGGGCTTTCATGTTGAGAAAGTCCGTGTTGCCGCCCGTGTTCAACTGATAAGTCCGGTCAAGGGGCACGCCCCTGTCCCCGAACAGGCGGGTCAGGGTTCGGTGCACGATGGTAGCGCCAATCTGGCTTTTGATGTCGTCCCCAACGATGGGAAGGCCGGCGTCACGGAATTTCTCAGCCCATTCGGGATCGGAGGCGATAAACACCGGAACGCAGTTGACCATGGCCACTCCGGCCTCCAGGCAAGCCCGAGCATAGTACCGAACCGCCTCTTCCGAGCCAACCGGCATGTAGCAGACCAGAACCTCGGCCTTGGCGTCCTTGAGGACTTGGATGACATCGACCGGTTCCTCGTCGGAGGGCCGGAAAGCCTCGTCAGCGGGATAGTCGGCCATGTGCGGCGCTACACCGTCAAGAACCGGCCCCATCCGCACTATGACCTCGGATACCGGCAAGGCGCTCTGGAAAACCTTGGTGCAGTTGGGTTTCGCGAAAATCGCCTCCTCCACCCGCTTGCCCACCTTGCGGCGGTCGATATCGAAGGCGGCCACGATCTTGATGTCGCTCGGCCCCCAATCACCGATCCGGGTGTGTATGAGGCCGGTAAACGCTTCCTCGTTCCGTCCCTTGTAGTATTCCAGCCCCTGGACAAGGGAACTCGCGCAGTTGCCAACACCGGCGATGGCTACTCTGATTTTTTTCATACGAAACACCTCCTGATATTGTTGTCCATAGACTCAACTGCCTCCCATCGAGAGGCCGGCACGGATACGTAACGGCGCACCTGCCAAAGGTCGCGAAAACGCGTGACTGCAGTTTTCTCGAAAACACAACGGGTAACGGGTATTGCTCAAACGCGGGGGGGGGGAACCAGTCTTGAGATTGCCTTCCCCGACAATTCTTTCAGCGACCGGAACCCGCCAAGTAGCGTTCACTTGGCCAATTCACGCTCGACCATGCGGTCCACTCAGTCATTGAAAACCGTTGCGGCAAGAGGGGTAAGGTACTCCCTTGCGAAAAGACTATACTCTTTCTGTCGTTAAGTAACAAGAAATCCAGACGGCTTTTTCAGAACCCCCCGGGTTTGGGGTTATGCATTCAAAAAAGGAGTGGAAAATGAGTATGACCGTAAGGTCCGCTTTTGGCTAAAAGCGGACTCTTTCTGTGTTACCCACAGGCGGGTCCGCCGATTAGTCCATTGTGCAGGCATTGTCACGTTAACTCAGGTGGATTTTGAGTATTTTCTCGATTAACGTTTGCGAATGAAAAACATTTCTTATAAGCGCCACCGCTTCCCGCCTGAAATCATTTGCCACGCTGTTTGGCTTTATGCTCGTTTCCCCTTGAGTTATCGGGATATCGAGGATTTGCTCGCCGAGCGGGGTCTGGATATTTCCTATGAAACTGTTCGCCGCTGGTTTCTGAAGTTTGGGCCGGGGATTGCACGGAATTTGCGATGCAAACGACCGACACCGAGTGACCATTGGCACCTGGACGGGCATTGTCACATTAATTAATTTTGAGACGATTCTTTGCTTTTGCCTTGCTAGAAAATGGCTGTTTTCTGCGCTTTAATTTACAAACGATTTCCATTTTTACTTGCTAAAGTATGTTAACGTGACAATGCCGAATATGGAGGGCATAGAGTTGATCCAATTAACTAAGACAGACTTCATACAGTATCTGAATTGCCCGAAGTCGCTTTGGGTGCTCAAAAATGACTCGGAAAATTACCCGTGCGGAGAATTTTCTGTATTTTTGCAAAAGCTCACTCGGGAAGGCTATGAAGTCGAGCGCTTTGTGCGGAAATTATTTGAGAGTACTGAAGGGCGGGAGGTCGACTTGCAGACCGTCTTTGAAACTGACGATGGGCTGTTTCCTCCCATAGTTTAGTTTTGGATGCAGGCGAGCAACATACCATAGGTTTAATAACAAGCTGAAGGGGCCTGTATGCTTCGAAACAAAACAAAGACAGAGTTTTCACCTTTCGCAATTACATTATTTCAACCCGTCTGTTGTCACAATAAAACGAATCATAATTGATTCATTTGCGCAATTATGTTACTCATCTGTTTCTGAATTCATGAATCCTTAAGTTGTATTTGTGAATTCTCGCTAAATTTAGATGTTCATTCGGATTGCTACTGAGGAGGCAGCAAGCTATGCAGTCATTTCGCAAAAGATCGACGTTGTTTTTTTTTATTACACTTGGTTGGATATTGATATCCCTGCCAACAACCTTATCCCAAACTCAAACCATAACCGGTAACTTTTCTGCCGATAATTCCTATATGGTTTGGGTGGGGGATGAAAATCAAGTTATATACAATGTGCAAGACTCTCAAGGAAACTTTTTGAGAGGGACCAGCACTCTGTCTAGTCAAATAAGAAGTGGCGAAGAAGTTACTTTCACAACTCAAAACATCAAAGAATGCTATTTATATCTTATAGGTTGGAGCGATGATGACGTTTATCAGGGTATAATAGGGGCTTTTTCCGGCGATATTACAATTGTTACAGGGGACCCTCGCTGGAGGGTTCTCCCAACCGGGGATGATCGGGATGATATCTTTCCAGGCAGCCCGAATGTCCTGAACCAGTGGCCGACACAGGCAGAAATAAACGCTTACATAACAGCCAGCACCCCCGCCGACTGGAAACCAACGACTGTCGGTCCGAACAATTTGGCGGCGGATGACAATACCGAACCACTTTGGGGAATGCACCTTAATAACGTTCCCTTAACAGCAAAATGGATTTGGTACGATAGCGGAAACGATCCTCGAGCCAATTACCCAGCCAGTCCTTATGTTCCTTTTGTTGGGTTTAATCATGATGAATTTTTAATTTTTCGCATTCCATGCGCGGAATTTTTTACTGATTTAAACATAACCAAAACCGTCAACAACAACCCGTGGTCCGTTGGCGGCGCCAATCAAAGCTTTACCCTTACCGTTACTAACCCGGGACCTGATGACATTCCGGTGGGCACCACCATTGTCGTAAGGGATGACCTGCCGCAGTGGATGTTCGCAACAGGTTATAACTCTGGAGGGCCCTGGGTGTGTATTCCTGTCACCGGCGACCCCGAATCCCGGAGGGCGGCATGCTGAAGTTTTATACCCTATCCGGTCATGCCCTCCTTCTCATGCTTGTGCTCAGCGCTTGCTCGGTTGTACCAAGTTATGGGCCCAGCGCCGTGGATATTGCGCTTGGCGAGAAAGATGCGGTTCCCCCGAATTCCTATGTCATGGTGCCCTTAAGCGCCGCTGCACTCGACAGGATCAATCATTTCCAGCCGTTGTCCTTCCCGGGTGAGTTTATGTCGGCGTTCGATGATGTCCGCCCCATGATGATCGGGGTGGGCGACCGGCTGATCGTCAACATCTGGGAGCCTTCGCAGGATGGTATATTCGCTACCGCCGAAAAGAAACAGACAAGCCTTCAGACCGTCGTTGATGTGGATGGCAAGGTCTATATTCCTTATGTCGGGCGCATCACGGCAGCAGGCCTCAAGGTAGAGGACTTGCGCCAAGCCATCGAGGCGGGGCTGGAAGGTAAGGCTGTTGAGCCGCAGGTGCAGGTGCTGCTCGAACAGAATATTGCTAACTCGGTTGTCGTCGTTGGTGATGCGGCGCACCCCGGCCTGTTTCCGATTCCTATTCGCGGCCTTCGCCTCCTGGAGGCCATCGCGCTGGCCGGCGGCGCACGTCAGGCAATTTACGAGACCGTTGTCACGATTACGCGCGGTGGGCGCTCCAGTACAGTGCGGATCGAAGAAGTGGTGAACGTTCCGGCCAATAATATCTTGCTGGCGCCCGGCGACAATATTCTGCTGATACATAAGCCCCGCACCTATGCGGCTTTTGGCGCGGTCCAGTCGAGCGGGCTTATGTCCTTCAAGACCGAAACCGTGTCGCTGAGCGATGCGCTGGCGCAGGTCGGCGGTCTGCGCGACTTGAGGGCCAATCCAGGCGGCGTTTTCCTGTTCCGTTTCGAGAACAAGGATATTGCTCAAGGGCTTGTCGAGGCAGGGGAAGGCCGCGGTGTTGTGGATTTTTCTACAACCAACACAACCCCAGTGGTCTACCGGCTTGACTTCAAGAGTCCACAAGCCTTTTTCCTCGCTCAATCTTTCTACATGAAGGACAAGGACGTTATCTACGTTGCCAATCATCCGACCGCCGAATTCGGCAAATTCCTTTCACTGATCGTCTCACCGCTTCTCGGGGTGGCGCGTATAACGGGGGTTACGGATTAGGCAAAATGGTCAAAAGCATCCATTCAGGTCTGAAATGTGTTGAAGCGGCGTCATCCCTGCTGACGCTGTGCCGCCAGGTGCTCGACACCGAAGCCGCCGCCATTGCTGGCTACGCAGCCAGGGTCGGCCATGAATTCACTGCCGCGTTGCGGTTGCTTCACGGTGCACAGGATCCGGTGGTCGTTTCCGGCATCGGAAAGTCCGGGCATATTGCGCGCAAGGTTGCCTCCACTTTCTGTTCCATTGGCCGCTCGGCAGTGTTTCTGCATCCTGTAGAGGCAAGCCATGGCGATCTCGGGCTTGTCGGGAAGACAAGCGTGGCACTCATCCTTTCCAATTCTGGCGAAACACCGGAGCTTTCCGACCTTATCTCCTACTGCGAGAAGTATTGCATTCCCATTGTGTTGATTACGGCCATAGCGGAAAGCAGGCTCGGACAGCGCGCGGATGTAACGCTTGCCTATGGCAAAGTGGAAGAAGCCTGCCCCAATGGGCTCGCGCCCACGACATCCACCACACTGGCGTTAGCCATCGGCGACGCTTTGGCGATGGGGCTTGTTCATTTGCGTGGCATCACACCAGCGGATTTCCATCGTTACCATCCTAGCGGCAAATTGAGCGCGCGGCTACTCACCGTCGGCGCCCTCATGCATTCCGGCAACAGACTACCTCTGGTTGCTCCCGATCTGCCGATGCAGAAGGTAATCATTACCATATCAGCCAAGGGGTTCGGCGTAGCGCTTGTCGCCGAGAGAGGGCGCGTGATCGGCATCATCACCGATGGCGATATGCGCCGCAATGTTGATTGTCTTTTGCAGTCCAAAGCCCGCGATCTCATCCTCGGCAAACCACTGACGATCACGCCCGAGAAGTTGGCTTTGCAAGCGCTTGAGATTATGAGCATGCAAGGGGCAACCTGCCTGGTGGTCGAGAATAAAGCGGGCGAACTTCAGGGCCTTATTCATATCCATGACTGTGTGCGCGCGGGGGTGCGAGTATGAGCACCATCATTGTCATACCCGCCCGTTATGCTTCTTCGCGCTACCCTGGCAAGCCGCTGGCGCTTCTTTTGGGGCCGGATGGGGTCCATAAGCCACTAATCCAGCATACATGGCAAGCAGCACGTCGCGTACACGGTATTGACGCTGTTTATATCGCGACCGACGATAAACGTATCGCCAAAGTAGCAAAAGGCTTCGGTGCCAAAGTGGTATTGACGAGCAAGACCTGCCGGAATGGCACGGAGCGCTGCGCCGAGGCGATCCGCAATGTCGGGATAACGCCGGACGTGGTGGTCAATCTGCAAGGCGATGCGCCGCTTACCCCGTCCTGGTTCATCGAAGAGCTGGTGACGGAACTATCGCTTAGGGGAAAATTCGGCGTGGCGACACCGGTTCTGCGGCACAGCGCGGAAACGTTGAGTGATTTCGTGCTTGACAGAAGCTTGAACCGGATCGGCGGCACCACGGCAGTCTTCGCCAGTGACGGCCGGGCACTCTACTTCTCGAAGGAAAAGCTTCCCGCTAGCTCCTCGAGCATGAAGAACAGTACGAACCAGCCACCGATAGTGTTCCATCACATTGGTGTTTACGCTTATCGCCCATCAGCACTTGCGGATTATATGCGCTGGGGCGAGGGATGGCTCGAACAGGCCGAAGGGCTGGAGCAGCTTCGCTTCCTCGAAAACGGCGAGCCGATTCCCCTTTTTGGCGACGGCAGCAGCAGCCGGGACTACAGTTTCATCTCGGACATCGTGAAGGGCGTGCTCGCAGCGACCGAACGAGATCATGGCTACAGGATCTACAACCTCGGAGGTGCCGGGCAGACCAGCTTGATCGAGCTCACGGGGCACATCGCTGCTTGTCTGGGCAAAGAGGCCCGCTGCGAACGCTTGCCCGATCAGGCAGGAGATGTGCCGAGGACCTTTGCCGATATTCGCCGCGCAAGCGAAGAACTGGGATACAGTCCGCAGGTCCGGA
>JADFJJ010000013.1 GCA_022566215.1 Pseudomonadota bacterium
AAGGCTATTGAGTCACGACAAGACCTCCCCAACCTCCCTGTACCCAACCCCCCCTTGTGGTCACCGGAGCTTAAGGATGAAAATAAAACTGGACGCAACCTGACCGGCCCCCAAGAATAAAAGGGGCCGGTTTTTTATTTGCTCAGTTCATAAAGCGCCACCGCGGCGGCGTTGGAGACGTTCAGGGATTCTATTTCACCTTCACCTGAAATCGGGATTTTGACGATCAGATCGCAATGCTCCGCAGTCAATTGGCGCAAACCCTTGCCCTCGGCGCCCAAAACCAGCACCAGATTGCCGCCCATATCAACCTCCGAGATGGTTTTATCCGCAGCCCCCTCCAGCCCGATCCGCCAATAGCCCATCTCATAGAGGTCATCGAGCGCCCGCGATAAATTTGTGACCCTGATCCACGGCACGGCATCGAGCGCGCCCGAGGCGGCCTTGGCCAGCGCCCCGCCCTCGGGCGGCGAATGGCGGTCCTGGGTTACGATCGCCTTGACCCCGAAAGCGGCGGCCGAGCGGAAGATCGCCCCGACATTGTGGGGGTCGGTCACCTGGTCGAGCGCGACCACCAGGTTTTTGCCGGAACCGGGCTTGAGATCGGCGAGTGCGATCCCGCGCAACGGCTCGACCTCCAGCGCCAGCCCTTGGGCCACCGCATCACGGGGCAGTTTCGCCTGCAGATCCTTATCGGATACGGTTTCGATTTTTAGATCCTTCCCGGAAAGCGCCAAGGTGATCTCCTGATCGGCTTTTCCGGCCACCAGCAGGCGGATGGTTGAGCGCTTGGGGTTCGCTAGCGCCGCCTTGACGGCATGCCGGCCATAGATGAAATATGTGCCCTTTTTTGACATCGGGTAGCTATACTGGGGCGATGCAATCACTGGCAAGCGAAGTTTTTTGCCAGAGGCTATTGGTCGCGGTTGACAAGGGTGATAAAATCTTCATATTGCACGGCGCATATCGCCTTAAGCGTAACCCTGATGGAGGGGTGGCCGAGTGGCTAAAGGCAGCAGACTGTAAATCTGCCGGGGTATCCCTACGTAGGTTCGAATCCTACCCCCTCCACCACCCTTCGCCCTGCGGGCTTCGGGTGGCTTACGCCAGTTAGCCACACGAAACCGTATCTTGGGCGAAGGAGTGTCGCCCGAAGCTTTAGCGAAGGGGGACTATGGCAGAGCTTTCAGGTATAGTGGGTCTCAAGCGGGTGTAGCTCAACGGTAGAGCCCCAGCCTTCCAAGCTGGTTACGTGGGTTCGATTCCCATCACCCGCTCCATCCGTCTTCGCTAATTTTGCCTTGGCAAAATTTAGCTACGACGAGATTAATGAGAAGTAGCGTGCAAAGCGGATGCCTCGTCGTAGTGCAGCAAAGCGAAACGAAGACGGGCCAAACGATTATGTGCTATATTTATATTTTACAAAGCATTCCTGCTTCCGATCATTTTTACGTCGGTTATACGATTGATCTTGAAAAGCGTCTCATTGAACATAATTCAGGAGAATCAGTTCATACTAACGAATTTAAACCATAGAAATATAGAATTTCGTTCGCTTTTGATAACCTGAGGCGCGCTGAGGAATTTGAAAAATATTTTAAAAACTTCTTCCGGGCGGGCATTTACCAAGAAGCATTTCTAACATATGGTGACGGCGGACTGGACCTAAAAGAGCGCGCAACTATGCGTTTTTTCTTTTGCATGGGTGAAATGACGTGCTAAAAGGCCCCGTTCCCGGAATTGGGGGACTGGAGAGATTAAAATTACAAGCTAACAAGGTAGGATCAAGAAAATGGCCAAGGAAAAGTTTGAGCGGACCAAGCCGCATTGCAACATCGGGACGATTGGTCACGTTGACCACGGCAAGACCACGCTGACGGCTGCGATCACCAAGGTGCTGGCTGAGAAGGGCATGGCCGAGTTCACCCCGTTTGAGAACATCGACAATGCGCCGGAAGAGCGCGAGCGCGGGATCACGATCGCCACCGCCCATGTTGAATACGAGACCGACGCCCGGCATTACGCCCACGTCGACTGTCCCGGCCATGCCGATTACGTCAAGAACATGATCACCGGCGCGGCCCAGATGGACGGGGCTATTCTGGTTGTCAGTGCGGCTGACGGGCCGATGCCGCAGACCAGGGAGCATATCCTGCTGGCCCGCCAGGTCGGGGTTCCGGCGCTGGTTGTTTACCTGAACAAGGTCGACCAGGTGGACGATCCCGAGCTTTTGGAGCTGGTTGAGATGGAGATCAGGGAGCTGCTTTCCTATTACGACTTCCCGGGCGATGATATTCCGATCATCCCGGGCTCTGCCCTGGCCGCTTTGGAGGGCCGGGATGACGAGGTTGGCAAGGACAGTGTCCTGAAACTTCTGGATGCGGTTGATAAGTACATCCCGCAGCCCAAGCGTCAGATTGACAAGCCTTTTTTGATGCCGATCGAGGACGTGTTCTCGATCTCGGGGCGCGGCACGGTGGCCACCGGCCGGATTGAGCAGGGGATCATCAACGTTGGCGACAATATTGAGATTGTCGGCATCAGGGAGACCGCCAAGACGGTCTGCACCGGGGTTGAGATGTTCCGGAAACTCCTGGATAGGGGCGAGGCCGGCGACAACATCGGCGCGCTGCTTCGCGGCACCGGGCGGGATGAGGTTGAGCGCGGCCAGGTTCTGGCCAAGCCGGGCAGTATTACCCCGCACACCAAGTTCGAATCCGAGGTTTACGTGCTTTCGAAGGAGGAAGGCGGGCGCCATACCCCGTTCTTCAACAACTACCGGCCGCAGTTTTACTTCCGCACCACCGATGTGACCGGCAGCATTGAACTGCCCAAGGACGTCGAGATGGTGATGCCCGGGGACAACACCAAGTTTACGGTGACATTGGGCGCGCCGATCGCCATGGTCGATGGCTTGAGATTCGCGATCCGTGAGGGCGGGCGCACCGTCGGCTCCGGCGTGGTCACCAAAATCCTCGAGTAAAGGACTGCTTGATTAACCGGGGGCAACCCCCAAATAGAACAGCGGCCGGGCCGGTTGGTAAAATTCATCCGGGCCCCGGTGCATTTTTCTGAAATTTTTGTTGCAGAGATGCCCTGTGCAGGGTAAACCCGCGTCTGAACCGGGCAATCACAACATTTTGAAGGTTTGAGACTTATAGGAGTGTAGCTCAATTGGTAGAGCACCGGTCTCCAAAACCGGGGGTTGCGGGTTCGATTCCTGCCACTCCTGCCAGGTTCAAGGTTGAAAAGGAAAGAAAAGAAATGGCTAGACCCAGCCCAGGAGAATTTGTCCGTCAGGTCAGGCAGGAATTTGCCAAAGTGACCTGGCCAAGCGCCAAGGAGCGCAATGTCACCACCATCATGGTGCTGATTATGGTGTTTATCATGGCGATGTTCTTTCTTGGCATTGACCAGGTGTTGTCCGCCTTTATCCAGTGGGTCCTGGGAATTGGAAACTAGGGCCTGAAATCATGAACGAAATGAAATGGTATATCATTCACGCCTACTCAGGCTTTGAGAAAAAGGTTGCCGACACCATTAAGGAACGCGCCGAGGCGCAAGGGTTCGGCCCCTATTTCGAGGAAGTGATCGTTCCCACCGAAGAGGTGATGGAAATCAAGAAGGGTAAAAAGGTCAAGACCGAGCGGAAGTTTTTCCCAGGCTATGTCCTGACCAGGATGGTCATGACCGATGACACTTACCATATCGTTAAAAACACCCCGAAGGTGACCGGTTTTCTGGGCTCGGGCGGCAAGCCGATGCCAATCCCCGACATGGAGGCCGCGCGCATCCTCAACCAGGTCCAGGAAGGGGTGGAGCGCCCGCGTCCGCTGATTACTTTCGAGATAGGCGAGGAAGTGCGGGTCAAGGATGGTCCCTTTACCTCGTTTAACGGGATTGTCGAGGATGTTGACGAGGATAAAGCCCGGGTCAAGGTCTCGGTTTCGATCTTCGGCCGGGCGACCAATGTCGACCTGGAATTCGGACAGGTAGAAAAAGTTTGATTCTTTTGGCGCAACCTTGTAAGGAAGCGCCCTGACACGCGCGTGGGAGGCCCGCCATAACCGCACCACGCACCCTCAAGGGAAACTTTCAATATTTTACGTAAGGTATTGAAATTTCTAGAGAAAGGGAGATCAATGGCAAAGAAAATCGAAGGGTATCTGAAGCTGCAAGTGCCCGCCGGTCAGGCGAATCCTTCACCACCGATCGGACCGGCCTTGGGACAACGCGGCCTGAATATCATGGAATTCTGCAAGGCGTTCAATGCGGCCTCCAAGGGGATGGAGCCGGGAATGCCCATTCCGACCGTCATTACGATCTATAAGGACAAGTCATTTTCGTTCATCACCAAGACCCCGCCGGCGTCTTATTTTTTGAAAAAGGCCGCCAAGCAGCCAAAGGGCAGCAGCGAACCGGGCCGCGAGCTTACCGGGACGGTCACAAAGGCGCAAGTTCGGGAAATCGCCGAGACCAAAATGGTTGATCTCAACGCCAACACGATCGAACAGGCGATGAAAATTATTGAAGGCTCGGCCCGCTCAATGGGCTACCAGGTGAGGGGCTAGGCGATGAGTAAAACCTCAAAACGCATGGCCGCCGCGCTGGGCAGTCTCGACCGGACCAAATTGTATCCGGTTGAAAAGGCGGTCTCACTGGTCAAGGGCGCGGCCAGCGCCAAGTTTGACGAAACCGTCGAGATCGCCATGAACCTTGGCGTTGACCCCAGGCACGCCGACCAGATGGTCAGAGGGGTTGTCACCCTGCCGCACGGCACCGGCAAGACCGTCCGGGTCGCCGTTTTCGCCAAGGCCGGCAAGGCCGATGAGGCGAAAAAAGCCGGCGCTGACCTGGTTGGCGCTGAAGACCTGGCCGAGAAAATCCAGAACGGCGAGATGAATTTTGACCGCTGCATCGCCACCCCTGACATGATGGGCGTGGTCGGCCGGTTGGGAAAAGTGCTGGGCCCCAAGGGCCTGATGCCGAACCCGAAGCTGGGCACCGTGACCATGGATGTGGCCAAAGCGGTCAAGGCCGCCAAGGGCGGCCAGGTGGAATTCAGGGCGGAAAAGCAGGGCATAATCCATGCTGGCGTCGGCAAGGCCAGCTTTAGCGAAAAACAGATTAAGGAAAACGTGGATGCCTTTGTCGAAGCCATTTTGAAGGCCCGGCCTTCGGGCGTCAAGGGTAAGTATTTAAAGGGAATTGCGCTCAGCTCAACGATGGGCCCGGGCGTAAAAATTGATACCGCGGGGCTCGGCTGAGGCCCTTAGGTTAAGGAATGGACCAGAGCGCTTGATTTGAAGTGTGACGGTTCGGACATCTGTCCAAGATTGCGGGCGCCATTAGGTTTAAACGGGATAGATCCCGGCCAGCATGAGATGGAGTGTTCAGGGGAAAACATGGCTTTGCATTGAAAAGCAGCCTGAATTTTCCCGTTGGTCGAAACAATGGCTCGCCATTTGTTTAAGCCAGTGCACTTGTTTTTTAAGGACAAGATGTAAACGGCGCCGGGGCCGAATATTCCCGGCGTTTGGCTCAAACCAAAAAGGCGCTAAAAGGTAAGCCTAAATCGGAGATACAAATGGATCGAGCCCAAAAACAAGAGTTGGTTAGCAAGTTGAGCGAAGTGTTCAGCAGCGCCGGGGTTGTCGTGGTCACCCACTACAGCGGCCTGGATGTTGCTAAAATGACCGATCTGAGGTCCCGCCTTCGCGAAAATGGCGCCAGCTTCAAAGTAACCAAAAACAGGCTGACGAAACTCGCCCTGGCAAAAACCGACAAGGGCCCGTTGAGCGATCTGTTCACCGGGCCGACCGGGATCGGCTATTCGGATGACCCGGTGGCCGCGCCCAAGGTTCTGGTCAAGTTCGCCAAGGAAAATGACAACCTCATTATCCTCGGCGGCATGATGGGAGAGATGGTGCTGGATGAAAATGCGGTCAGAGACCTGGCTGCGCTTCCCTCGCTGGACGAGCTTCATGGCAAGCTGGTGAGTCTCTTGAGCGCCCCGGCGACCAAGATTGCCGGCGTTCTTCAAGCCCCGGCCGGCCAGCTGGCGCGCGTCTTTGGCGCCTATGGCGCGATCGAGACCGCCTGATTTTGAAAACCAAACCAATTGAAGACTAACGGAGACTAAAAATGGCTACCAATCTTAAAAAAATTGCCGACGATCTTTCTAAACTGACGGTTATGGAAGCGGCGGAACTCTCCACAATGCTGGAAGAGAAATGGGGTGTCAGCGCTGCTGCCCCTGTCGCCGTTGCCGCCCCCGCCGCCGGCGGGGAAGCTGCCGCTGAGGAGAAGACAGAATTTGATGTCATCCTGGCCAGCTTCGGTGAGAAAAAGATCGACGTCATCAAGGAAGTCCGTGCACTCACCTCCCTTGGCCTGAAAGAAGCCAAGGACCTGGTTGAAAGCGCTCCCGCGCCGATCCGGGAAGGTGTGTCCAAGGATGAGGCTGAAGAGGTAAAGAAAAAGCTTGAAGGGGCAGGTGCCACAGTTGAGCTTAAGTAAATTTTGACGACGCAACCGTTACCGGCCGGGGGGTGCTTCCTTGCCGGACGGTGGTGTTGTTGCCTGGTAAAGTTTTTTTTGATGAGAATTTTTAAACTGAAGCCCTGGTCAGGCTTCGCTGCGGATTGAGGACAAAAATATGGCGGTTTCCTTCACAGGTCGCAAACGGGTTCGGAAAAATTTTGGCAAAATTCCCTTTGTTGCGGAAATGCCCAACCTGATTGAGGTTCAAAGGGCCTCCTACGACAAGTTTGTCAAACAGGGGGCAACCGAAAAGGAGCGCCTGGCTTCGGGGCTGGAGCGCGTTCTGCAGTCGATTTTCCCGATCCAGGATTTTTCCAACACGTCTTCATTGCAGTACATCAAATACACCCTGGACAAACCCAAATATGACGTTGAGGAATGCCGCCAGCGCGGCATGACCTATGCCGCCCCGTTGCGGGCGACCCTGCAGCTGGTGGTCTATGACGTGGACCCCGATACCGAAGCCCGTTCGGTTCTCGATATCAAGGAACAGGACGTCTATATGGGCGATTTGCCGATGATGACCAACAACGGCACCTTTATCATCAATGGCACCGAGCGCGTGGTGGTCAGCCAGATGCACCGGTCCCCGGGGGTATTTTTCGACCACGACCGGGGCAAAACCCACTCCTCGGGCAAGTTTTTGTTTTCGGCCCGCGTTATCCCTTACCGCGGCTCATGGCTGGATTTTGAATTCGACGGCAAGGACCTGGTCTTCACCCGTATCGACCGGCGCCGCAAACTTCCCGTTACAACCTTCCTTTATGCGCTGGGCATGACAGCCGAGGAAATCCTTCATTATTTCTATGACACCACCGGCATGAAAAAGGAAAAGGCCGGCTGGGCGGTGCCCTTCGTGGCCTCCAGGTGGCGCGGGGTGCGGCCTGAATTTGACATCGTCAATGCCAAATCTGGGGTAGTGATTTTCGAAAAAGGGGTCAAGATTACCCCCCGGAAGGCGCGCGACCAGGAAAAGTCCAAAATCAAGGAAATCCTGGTGCCGGAAGAGGCTTTGCACGGCCGCTTTGCCGCCGAGGACATGATCAACGAAAAAACCGGGGAAATTTACCTCGAGGCCGGGGAAGAACTGAACGAAGACATCCTGGCCCGGCTGGAGGCGGTGAAAATCACCAAGATCAAGGTTCTCGATATTGACCATATCAATGTCGGCGCCTACATCCGCAACACCCTGATGGCCGACAAGGTTGAAGAGCACGACGGCGCCCTGGCCGAGATTTACAAGGTCATGCGCCCGGGTGAGCCGCCCACCAAGGAAACCGCCGAAGCCCTGTTCGGAAACCTCTTTTTCGATTCCGGGCGCTATGACCTGTCCGCCGTCGGCCGGGTCAAGATGAACATGCGGCTGGGGCTGGAGTGCGACGATAATATCAGAGTTTTGCGCAAGGAAGACATCCTGGCGTGCCTCAAAACCCTGGTCAATATCAAGGATGGCCGTGGCGAAGTGGACGATATCGACCACCTTGGCAACCGCCGGGTCCGTTCGGTCGGCGAGCTGATGGAAAACCAGTACCGGATCGGCCTGTTGCGCATGGAACGCGCGATCCGCGAGCGCATGTCGTCGGTCGATATCGACACCGTCATGCCGCATGATCTGATCAACGCCAAGCCGGTGGTGGCCGCGGTCAAGGAATTCTTCGGCTCGTCCCAGCTTTCACAGTTCATGGACCAGACCAACCCGTTGTCCGAAATTACCCACAAGCGGCGCCTGTCGGCGCTCGGGCCGGGCGGACTGACCCGTGAGCGCGCCGGTTTTGAAGTGCGCGACGTGCATCCGACCCATTACGGCCGGATTTGCCCGATCGAGACCCCGGAAGGGCCGAATATCGGCCTGATTAACTCGCTCGCCACCTTCGCCCGGGTAAATAAATACGGGTTTATCGAAACCCCTTACCGGAAAGTCAAGAATGGCAAGGTCACAAATGACGTGGTCTACATGTCGGCGATGGAAGAGGCCCGCTATATAATCGCCCAGGCCAATGCCGAACTTGACGCCAAGAATAAATTTGTCACCGACCTGGTGAGCTGCCGCCATGGCGGTGAATTTGTCATGAGCCATCCTGAAGATATCAACCTGATGGATGTTTCCCCGAAACAGCTGGTTTCGGTTGCGGCATCGTTAATCCCGTTCCTCGAGAACGATGACGCCAACCGCGCGCTGATGGGATCGAACATGCAGCGCCAGGCGGTTCCCCTGTTACAGTCAGAAGCCCCGTTTGTCGGGACCGGCATGGAAGAGGTGGTGGCGCGTGATTCCCACGCGGCGATCATCGCCCGGCGTTCGGGCGTGGTTGACCAGGTGGATAGTACCCGTATCGTTATCCGCGCCACCAAGGACGTGAAAGCCGGTGAGCCGGGGGTCGATATTTATAACCTGTTGAAATTCCAGCGCTCCAACCAGTCGACCTGCATCAACCAGCGGCCGCTGGTGAAAATAGGCGACAAGGTGGAGAAGAACGACATTATTTGTGACGGTCCCTCGACCTCGCTGGGCGAACTGGCGCTCGGGCGCAATGTGCTGGTCGCGTTCATGCCATGGCAAGGCTATAACTTTGAGGATTCAATCCTGATTTCCGAACGCATTGTCACTGAAGACACCTTCACCTCGATCCACATCGATGAGTTCGAGGTGATGGCCCGCGACACCAAGCTGGGCCCCGAAGAAATCACCCGTGATATCCCCAACGTCGGTGAAGACGGCCTGAGAAGCCTGGACGAGGCCGGGATTGTCTATATCGGCGCCGAGGTCAACCCCGGCGACATCCTGGTCGGCAAGATTACGCCCAAAGGCGAAAGTCCGATTACCCCTGAGGAAAAGCTGCTGCGCGCGATCTTTGGCGAAAAGGCTTCCGATGTCCGTGACACTTCGCTGCGTCTGCCGCCGGGCGGCATGGGCACGGTGGTCGAGGTGCGGGTCTTTAACCGCCACGGCGTGGAAAAGGACGAGCGCGCGCTGACCATCGAACGTGACGAGATCGAACATTTGGCCAAGGACCGCGATGACGAACGCATGATCCTGGAGCGCAACGTTTACGGCCGTCTGCTGCCGCTGCTGGAGAGCAAAAAGGTTACCGCCGGCATCCGCGCCATGAAAAAGGGTACGGTCATCAGCGAAGCCGGCCTGGCGGGACTGAAAAAAACCGAATGGTGGCAGCTGGCGATTGGCGATGACAAGGCGATGAAAAATATCGAGGCCCTGAAAGGACAGTTTGAACTGGCCAAGTCCGTGCTGCAGAAGCGCTTCGAGGACAAGGTCGAGAAACTCCAGCGCGGTGATGAGCTGTTGCCGGGCGTGTTGAAAATGGTCAAGGTGTTTGTCGCGGTTAAACGCAAGCTGCAGCCGGGCGACAAAATGGCTGGCCGCCATGGCAACAAGGGGGTTATCTCGCGCATTGTCCCGGTCGAGGACATGCCTTATCTCGAGGACGGCACCCCGGTTGATATCGTCCTCAACCCGCTGGGGGTCCCGTCCCGCATGAACGTGGGCCAGATTTTCGAGACCCACCTGGGCTGGGCGGCGCGCGGCCTGGGTAAGCAGGTCGGCAAAATTATCGAGGATTACCATGCCAAGGCCGCCAAAATTGATGACATCAGGAACAAGCTCAAGGAAATCTACGGGGCGGATGAATTTAAAGAAAAGATTGCCGTCCTCAAGGATGCCGAGCTGCTGGAGCTGGCGGAAAACCTGAAAAGCGGTATTCCGTTCGCCACTCCGGTGTTTGACGGAGCCAAGGAAGGCGACGTCACCGCCATGCTGGAGCTGGCCGGGCTTGATAAATCGGGCCAGGTCGATCTTTATGACGGCCGCAACGGTGAGAAATTCCACCGCAAGGTGACGGTCGGTTATATCTACATGATGAAACTGAATCACCTGGTGGACGACAAGATCCACGCCCGCTCGATCGGCCCCTACAGCCTGGTCACCCAGCAACCGCTGGGCGGCAAGGCCCAGTTCGGCGGCCAGCGCTTCGGCGAAATGGAGGTATGGGCCCTTCAGGCCTACGGCGCCGCCTACACCTTGCGGGAAATGCTGACCGTGAAATCCGATGACGTCGCCGGCCGCACCAATGTCTATGAGGCAATTGTCAAGGGCACTGACCACCCCGAACCCGGTGTGCCGGAGAGCTTTAACGTCCTGGTCAAGGAAATGCGCTCGCTCGGCCTCAATGTCGAATTAAAATCGACCGAACGGTAGATTTGAATTTTAAAGGAAAGAGTTGACACTCATGAACCAGGAACTGATCAAATTCTACCAACCCGGCCAAAAGCCCGAAATTTTTGACCAGATCAAAATTATGATCGCCTCGCCGGAACGCATCCGGTCGTGGTCGTTCGGCGAGATCAAGAAGCCCGAGACCATCAACTACCGGACCTTCAAGCCGGAACGCGATGGCCTCTTTTGCGCCCGTATCTTTGGCCCGACCAAGGATTACGAATGCCTGTGCGGCAAATACAAGCGCATGAAGTACAAGGGCATCACGTGTGAGAAATGCGGGGTCGAGGTGACCCGCTCAAACGTCCGGCGCGAACGCATGGGCCACATCGAACTGGCCGCCCCGGTGGCCCACATCTGGTTTCTTAAATCGCTTCCCTCACGGATCGGCCTGCTGCTCGACATGACCCTGAAGGATCTTGAGCGGGTTCTTTATTTCGAAAGCTTTATCGTCACCGAAGTTGGCATGACAGCCCTTAAACCATTGCAGCTGCTCTCGGAAGAGGATTACTACCGGGCCCAGGATCAGTTCGGCGAGGGTGACTTTGAGGCCATGATCGGAGCCGAGGCGATCCATAAACTTTTGACCGAGCTTGATCTCGAGGGTGAGCGCAAAAAGCTTTTGGTCGAGCTCAAGGAAACCAAATCCGAACTCAAGCCGAAAAAGATCGTCAAGCGCCTGAAAGTGATCGAGGCGTTCCTCCATTCCGGCAACCGGCCGGAATGGATGATCATGCAGGTGGTGCCGGTCATCCCGCCCGAGTTGCGGCCGCTGGTGCCACTCGATGGCGGCCGCTTCGCCACCTCTGACCTGAATGATCTTTACCGGCGTGTGATCAATAGGAATAACCGCTTGAAGCGCCTGATTGAATTGCGTGCGCCGGACATTATTGTCCGCAACGAAAAGCGTATGCTGCAGGAGGCGGTCGATGCGCTGTTCGACAATGGCCGGCGCGGCCGCACCATTACCGGCACCAACAAGCGGCCCTTGAAATCGCTGTCCGACATGCTGAAAGGCAAGCAGGGGCGTTTCCGCCAGAACTTGCTCGGCAAACGGGTCGATTATTCCGGCCGTTCGGTGATCGTGGTCGGGCCGGAACTGCTGCTGCATCAGTGCGGTTTGCCGAAGAAAATGGCGCTGGAGCTCTTTAAGCCCTTTATTTACGCCCGGCTTGATAAAAAAGGCCTGGCCCCGACCATCAAGCAGGCCAAGCGCATCGTTGAAAAGGAACGCAAGGAAGTCTGGGATATTCTGGACGAAGTGATCCGCGAACACCCAGTGCTCCTGAACCGCGCCCCGACCCTTCACCGGCTTGGCATCCAGGCGTTCGAACCGGTGCTGATCGAAGGCAAGGCGATCCAGCTGCATCCGCTGGTGTGCGCCGCTTTCAACGCTGACTTTGATGGCGACCAGATGGCGGTTCACATCCCGCTTTCGGTGGAGGCCCGGCTGGAGGCCCGGGTGCTGATGATGTCGACCAACAACATCCTCTCCCCTTCCAACGGCAAGCCGATCATCGTCCCCAGCCAGGATATTGTGCTGGGCCTTTATTATCTTTCGATGGAGCGCAAGGGTGAGCCCGGTGAAGGAATGATCCTGGCCGATATGAATGAGATTCAGATGGCGCTGGATGTCGGCGCGGTAACGCTGCATTCCAAGATTACCACCCGGTTTGAAACCGTTGATGATAAAGGCAAGGCCGTCTTTGAGAGGGTCGAGACCACCCCCGGCCGCATGCTGTTGGCTACCAAGCTGCCCAAGAACGGCAAGGTGCCGTTTTCCGCATTCAACCGGCTGTTGACCAAGAAGGAAATTTCGGAAGTTATCCACATGGTCTATCGCCAATGCGGCCAGAAGGAAACCTGCATTTTCGCCGACGGCATCATGAACCTTGGTTTCACCTACGCCTGCAAAGCGGGGATTTCGTTCGGCAAGGACGACATGATCGTGCCCGAGGCCAAGGAAGCACTGGTCGAGGAAACCCGCAGCCAGGTCAGCGAATACGAGGAACAGTACCAGGAAGGCCTGATCACCCAGGGGGAAAAATACAACAAGGTGGTCGATGCCTGGGCCCAGTGCACCGACCGGGTCGCGGACGAAATGATGAAAAAAATCTCAGCCACCGAAGTGGATGAGAAAACCGGCCGTGAAAGCATGATCAACTCGATCTACATGATGGCCCACTCCGGAGCCCGCGGCTCGGCGGCCCAGATGAAACAGCTGGCCGGGATGCGCGGCCTGATGGCCAAACCGTCCGGCGAAATTATTGAAAATCCGATTATTTCCAACTTCAAGGAAGGTTTGACCGCGCTGGAATATTTCAACTCGACCCATGGCGCCCGCAAGGGCCTGGCCGACACCGCCCTGAAGACAGCGAACTCCGGGTATTTGACCCGGCGGCTTGTTGATGTTGCCCAGGATTGCGTGATTGTCGAGCAAGACTGCGGCACCAAGGACGGGTTGACCGTTCGCGAGGTGGTCGAGGGCGGCACCGTGCTGGAGCCGCTGGCCGAGCGGATCCTGGGCCGGACGGTTGCCGAGGATATCAAGGACCCGATCTCCGGCAAGGTTCTGGTCAAGGGCGGTACGCTTCTGAACGAGGCCGAGGTCGACCAGCTGGAAACCGCCGGAATTTCAGAGTTGAAAATCCGCTCGGTCCTGACCTGTGAGACCAAGGGCGGGGCCTGCGCCAAGTGTTACGGCCGTGACCTGGCCCGCGGCACACCGGTCAACCTGGGTGAAGCAGTTGGCGTGATCGCCGCCCAGTCGATCGGCGAGCCGGGCACCCAGCTGACCATGCGGACCTTCCACATCGGCGGGACCGCCACCGTAAACGAGCAGTCCTCAATCGAGGCCAGCCTCGATTCAGTGGTCCGGATCAAACATTCCAACGTGGTCAAGGACAGCCGGGGCCGCATCATTGTCATGAGCCGCAACCTGGAGGTGGTACTGGAAGATCAAGAAGGCCGCGAACGCGCCAGGCACAGCATCCTTTATGGCGCCAAGCTGCTGGTCAAGGACGGCAAGAAAATCAAAAAGGGCGACAAGATCTGCGAATGGGACCCCTATACCATCCCGATCATCACCGAGCAGGGCGGGATCGTCCGGTTAGTCGACCTGGAGGAAGGCATCTCGGTCAAGGAAGTTATGGACGAAGCCACCGGGATTACCTCGATGGTGGTGACTGACTGGCGTTCCTCACCCAAGGGGGCCGAACTCAAGCCCAGGATTACCCTCCGCGACAAGAAGGACAAGGTGATCAAACTGGCCAACGGGACCGAAGCCCGCTACTTCCTCTCGGTTGAAGCAATTCTCTCGGTGGAAGACGGCGAAGCGGTCCATGCCGGTGACGTGATCGCCCGTATCCCGCGCGAAGCCTCCAAAACCCGCGACATTACCGGCGGTCTGCCGCGCGTCGCCGAGCTGTTTGAAGCCCGGCGGCCCAAGGATTGTGCGATTATCGCTGAGATCGACGGTATTGTGGAGTTTGGCAAGGACTACAAGAACAAGCGCCGGATCATTGTCCGGCCCCAGGACGGCGAAGGGGATGCGGCCGAATACCTGGTGCTCAAGGGCAAGCACATCGCGGTCCGTGAGGGCGACTTTATCAAGAAGGGCGAGTACCTGCTGGACGGCAACCCGGCGCCCCACGACATCCTGGATATTATGGGCATTGAAGCTTTGGCCAACTACCTGGTCCAGGAAGTGCAGGAGGTTTACCGCCTCCAGGGGGTGAAGATCAACGACAAGCATATCGAGGTAATTGCCCGCCAGATGCTGCAAAAAGTTGAGATTACCAACTCCGGCGACAGCAGGTTCCTGATTGGAGAGAATATCGAACGCGAAGAGTTCGAAGAACACAATATCGCTCTTGTCGCCGAGAAAAAGACCCCGGCCAGCGGCAAGCCGGTGCTGCTTGGCATTACCAAGGCGAGCTTGCAGACCAAGTCGTTTATTTCCGCGGCGTCTTTCCAGGAAACCACCAGGGTTCTGACCGAGGCCGCGGTCAACGGCAAGGTCGATAAACTGGAGGGCCTGAAGGAAAACGTTATCGTCGGCCGCCTGATCCCGGCCGGGACCGGGGCCGCCTGGCGCCGCCTTGAAGCCGAGGCCAAAAAACGCGATGCCGAGATCCTTGCCAAGCGCAAGGCCGAGGCGCCTGAAGAAGCGCTCGAAGCGCCGGCGGAAAATCCCGCCTAACGGACTGTTTTTTCAGCGAAAATTTTATTTTTCCAACACCTCGTTTTTTAGGTTGACGGGGTTGGGGCGCATGAATATATTGCGGCCACGCCCAGGGGCAGGTGGTAGCTCGAATATAAGCTAAACGCTGCGCTGATTGGGCAAGTATGAAAGTAATAGATTAATGGAAGCCGGCAGGCCTCAAGGAGCCCTTAAAGGGAGCCGAACGGCCGCCTTCTTTTTGTATGAAAGCAAGGCAGAGAGCCGACTTCCGGGACTTAAAGGTTTGAAAAAGATATGCCAACGGTAAACCAGCTTATCCGCAAGCCCCGCAAACGGGCAGTGGTCAGGAACAAGGTTCCGGCGCTTGAAAGCTGCCCGCAAAAACGCGGCGTGTGCATCCGTGTTTACACCACCACGCCGAAAAAGCCGAACTCGGCCCTTCGCAAGGTGGCCCGGGTGCGCCTGACCAACGGGGCTGAAGTCACCAGTTACATTCCTGGTGAAGGCCATAACCTGCAGGAACACAGTGTGGTTCTGATCCGCGGTGGCCGCGTCAAGGATTTGCCGGGCGTCCGCTACCATATCCTCAGGGGTGTCCTGGATACTCAAGGGGTCGCAAACCGCCGCCAGGGCCGTTCAAAATACGGCACCAAGCGGCCGAAGTAAGCTAATTTAAGGAAGATTTGAGATGTCACGCCGCCACGCTGCAGAAAAACGTCAGGTTTTACCGGATCCCAAATTTGGCGACCTGGTGATCACCAAGTTTGTCAACTCGCTCATGTATGACGGCAAGAAATCGATCGCCGAACACATCGTTTATGGGGCGCTGGAGGAAATGCAGAACAAGGCAAAAACCGATCCTCTGGTGCTTTTTCATGAAGCGCTGGATAACGTCAAGCCGATGATTGAGGTGCGCTCCCGGCGGGTCGGCGGGGCCACCTACCAGATTCCGATTGAAGTCCGCACCGAGCGCGCCCAGGCGCTGGCGATCCGCTGGATCATTGAAATGGCCAGGAAACGGTCAGAGCGGACCATGCAGGAAAGGCTTTCCGGTGAACTTCTGGATGCCGCCAACAACCGCGGCACAGCGGTCAAGAAACGTGAAGACACCCACAAGATGGCGGAAGCCAACAAGGCCTTCTCCCACTACCGCTGGTAAATTGCAGGAATTTCAGGGACTGAATTAAAAATGTTACGTCAAACCCCCATAGACCGTTACCGCAATATTGGCATCATGGCCCATATTGACGCCGGTAAAACCACCACCACGGAGCGGATCCTCTATTACACCGGGCGCAGTCACAAAATCGGCGAGGTACACGATGGCGCCGCCACTATGGACTGGATGGAACAAGAGCAGGAACGCGGCATCACCATAACCTCTGCCGCCACCACGTGCTTTTGGAACAAGCATCGGATCAATATTATTGATACCCCTGGTCATGTCGATTTCACCATTGAAGTTGAGCGGTCCCTCCGGGTTCTGGATGGGGCCGTTGCTATTTTTGATGGGGTCGCCGGGGTCGAGCCGCAGTCAGAAACGGTTTGGCGCCAGGCTGACAGGTATGGTGTGCCGCGCATGTGTTTTATCAACAAAATGGATCGTGTGGGCGCTGATTTCGAACGTTGCGTGCGCATGATCCAGGAGCGCCTGGGCGCCAAGACGCTGGTGATCCAGCTGCCGGTTGGCGCGGAGGCCGGTTACAAGGGGGTTGTCGACCTGATCAAGATGAAGGCGATCATCTGGAAGGATGAAACCCTGGGCGCCGAGTTCGAGTTAGTCGACATTCCGGAAGACCTGAGGGAGGCCGCTGAGACCGCCCGCACCGAAATGCTGGAAATTGCCGTCGAGGATGACGACGTGCTGCTTGAAAAATACCTGGAAGGCGAGGAGCCGAGCGAACAAGATCTCAAGGCGGCCATCCGCAAGGGTACTATCAGCGGCGACTTTGTCCCGGTCCTGAACGGTTCCGCCTTCAAGAACAAGGGCGTGCAGCCGCTATTGGACGCGGTTGTTGATTTCCTTCCCTCTCCGCTTGATCTGCCGCCGATGAAGGGTACTCAGGCAGACGGAGAAGCTGCAAAAGAGCGCAAACCGGATGATGACGAGCCGTTTGCCGGTCTCGCCTTCAAGATCATGACCGACCCGTTTGTCGGCACCCTGACGTTTATCAGGATTTATTCCGGGGTCCTGAAAACCGGTGATCAGGTTTTGAACTCGGTCAAGGGCCGCAAGGAAAAAATCGGCCGCATGTTGCTGATGCACGCCAACCACCGCGAAGACATCAAAATTGCCCACACCGGCGATATCGTGGCGCTGTGCGGCCTCAAGGACACCACCACCGGCGAAACACTGTGCGCCACCTTGAACCCGATTATTCTGGAGCGCATGGATTTCCCGGATCCCGTGATCGAGGTCGCGGTTGAGCCGAAAACCAAGGCTGACCAGGAAAAAATGGGGGTTGCCTTGCATCGCCTGGCCCAGGAAGACCCCTCGTTCCGGGTCACCACCGACCATGAAAGCGGCCAGACCATCATTAAGGGCATGGGGGAGCTGCATCTCGATATCCTGGTCGACCGGATGAGGCGCGAGTTTAAAGTCGAAGCCAACGTCGGCGCGCCACAGGTGGCGTACCGCGAAACCCTCGTTAAAGAGGTTGAGGTTGACTACACCCACAAGAAACAGACCGGCGGGGCCGGGCAGTTCGGGCGCGTCAAAATGGTCGTTACCCCGACCAAGCGCGGTTCAGGGGTTGAGATCGTGGACAAGGTCAAGGGCGGGCATATTCCCAAGGAATACATTCCCTCGGTTGAAAAGGGTATTCGCGATGTCGCCCTAAGCGGCATTTTGGTTGGCTTTCCGGTGATCGACTTCCGGGTCCTGCTGGTTGACGGCGCTTACCACGATGTTGACAGCTCGGCGCTGGCGTTTGAAATCACCGGCCGCGGGGCGATGCGCGAGGCGGGCCGGAAGGCCGGCATTAAACTTTTAGAGCCGATCATGGCGGTCGAGGTGGTCACTCCGGAAGAATACATGGGCGACATCATCGGTGATTTGAACAGCCGCCGCGGCCAGGTGCAGGGCACCGAGACCCGCGGCCCGGCCAACGTGATCATTGCCGAAGTGCCGCTGGCCAATATGTTCGGCTACGTCAGCCAGCTGCGCTCGATGAGCCAGGGCCGCGCCCAGTTCACCATGCAATTCGCCAACTATAACGAAGTTCCGCGCAACGTGGCGGAAGAAGTTAAAGAGAAATTTGCTTAACAACAACTTATTGAAACACTCTGATTAAGAAGGGAACACATTATGGCCAAGGAAAAGTTTGAGCGGACCAAGCCGCATTGCAACATCGGGACGATTGGTCACGTTGACCACGGCAAGACCACGCTGACGGCTGCGATCACCAAGGTGCTGGCTGAGAAGGGCATGGCCGAGTTCACCTCGTTTGAGAACATCGACAATGCGCCGGAAGAGCGCGAGCGCGGGATCACGATCGCCACCGCCCATGTGGAATACGAGACCGACGCCCGGCATTACGCCCACGTCGACTGTCCCGGCCATGCCGATTACGTCAAGAACATGATCACCGGCGCGGCCCAGATGGACGGGGCCATTCTGGTTGTCAGTGCTGCTGACGGGCCGATGCCGCAGACCAGGGAGCATATCCTGCTGGCCCGCCAGGTCGGGGTTCCGGCGCTGGTTGTTTACCTGAACAAGGTCGACCAGGTGGACGATGCCGAGCTTCTGGAGCTGGTCGAGCTGGAGATCCGTGAGCTGCTTTCCTATTACGACTTCCCGGGCGATGATATTCCGATCATCCCGGGCTCTGCCCTGGCCGCTTTGGAGGGCCGGGATGACGAGGTTGGCAAGGACAGTGTCCTGAAACTGCTGGATGCGGTTGATAAGTACATCCCGCAGCCCAAGCGTCAGATTGACAAGCCTTTTTTGATGCCGATCGAGGACGTGTTCTCGATCTCGGGGCGCGGCACGGTGGTCACCGGCCGGATTGAGCAGGGGATCATCAACGTTGGCGACAATATTGAAATTGTCGGCATCAGGGAGACCGCCAAGACGGTCTGCACCGGGGTTGAGATGTTCCGGAAACTCCTGGATAGGGGCGAGGCCGGCGACAACATCGGCGCGCTGCTTCGCGGCACCGGGCGGGATGAGGTTGAGCGCGGCCAGGTTCTGGCCAAGCCGGGCAGTATTACCCCGCACACCAAGTTCGAATCCGAGGTTTACGTGCTTTCGAAGGAGGAAGGCGGGCGCCATACCCCGTTCTTCAACAACTACCGGCCGCAGTTTTACTTCCGCACCACCGATGTCACCGGCAGCATTGAGCTGCCCAAGGACGTCGAGATGGTGATGCCCGGGGACAACACCAAGTTTACGGTGACATTGGGCGCGCCGATCGCCATGGTCGATGGCTTGAGATTCGCGATCCGTGAGGGCGGGCGCACCGTCGGCTCCGGCGTGGTCACCAAAATCCTCGAGTAAAGACCGACTTCAAGAACCTTAAGATTGGAAGGCAAGAGACATGGAAACGCAAAATATCCGCATTCGCCTGAAGGCGTTCGATCACCGCGCCCTGGATCAGGCGACCAACGAGATTGCCGATACCGCGCGGCGGACTGGCGCTTTTGTCAGGGGACCTATTCCGCTGCCGACCAGGATTCAGAAGTACACCGTTTTGCGTTCGCCGTTCATCGACAAAAAGTCACGGGAACAGTTCGAGATCAGGACCCACAAGCGGGTTTTGGACATTGTCGACCCAACCCCGCAGACCGTTGATGCGCTGATGAAGCTGGATCTGGCCTCCGGTGTCAACGTCGAAATTAAAGTCCAGAGCTAAGCCCGGAGATTTAAGAGAGTAAAGCCAATGAGAACCGGTTTGATAGGACAGAAAATTGGAATGACCCGCGTCTTTGAAGAAGACGGGCGGAACATTTCCGTGACGGTCCTGAAAGTGGACGGCTGCCAGGTTATCGGCCACCGCACCAAAGAGCGGGACGGGTATACCGCGCTGTGCCTCGGGGTCGGCGCGGTTAAGGCCAGAAGCGTCAACAAGCCCCAGAAGGGCCAGTTCAAAAAGGCCAAGGTTAGTCTTAAGAAAAAAATGGTCGAGTTTCGCGTCAGCGAAGATGGGCTGGTCGATGTCGGCGCGGAAATTCTGACCAGCCACTTTGTCGAAGGCCAGTACGTTGACGTGGTTGGGCAAAGCATTGGCAAGGGTTTCGCCGGGGTTATAAAACGGCACAATTTTTCAGGTCTTGGAGCTTCGCACGGGGTCTCTATTTCACACCGCTCAAGCGGCTCAACCGGCCAGTGCCAGGACCCGGGCAAAGTGTTCAAGGGCAAAAAGATGGCCGGTCACATGGGTGACGAGCAGGTCACAACCCAGAACCTGGAAGTTATCAGGACCATGCCGGAAGAGGGCTTGATCCTGATCAAGGGGGCGGTCCCGGGCGCCAGGGGCGGCTGGGTCCTGATCCGCGACGCCCTCAAAAAGCCCTTGCCTGAAGGCGCGCCGATGCCGGCAGCCCTCAAGGGTGACAAGGCGGAAGACGAGATCAGCTCAACCCCGGCCCCGGCTGAAGAGGCCGCCGCGCCGGAGGCCCAGGCCCCTGAAGCCCCGGCCAAGGAAGCCCAGGCCGAAGAAAAGCCTTCTGAAGAGGTAAAGGGCAAGGAAAAACCAGCTGAGGAAGCCCAGGCTGAAGAAAAGGCTGAGGAAAAGCCTGAAGAAAAGGCCAAGGAATAAGAATATGAAAGCCGACGTATTAAAACTGGATGGCGGCAAGGCCGGTCAGATTGAGCTGAAAAAGGATATTTTCGGCCTCAAGCCGCGCGCCGATATCCTGCACCGTGTCGTCACCTGGCAGCTGGCCAAGCGCCGCGCCGGCACCCACGCGGTGAAATTCCGCAGCGATATCGTCGGCACCACCAAGCGGGTCGGCCGCCAGAAGGGCGGCGGCACCGCCCGCCACGGCAGCCGCAAGGCCAATATTTTTATCGGCGGCGGCCGCGCGTTCGGCCCAATTCCGCGCGACCATGGCTTCAAGCTGCCGAAAAAGGTGCGCACGCTGGGCCTGAAAACGGCGCTTTCAGCCAAAGCCCAGGACAAACAGCTGATCGTTCTGGACAATGCTGACCTCAAAGCGCCCAAGACCGCTGACCTGGTGAAAAAATTCAAAAAACTGGGGGTCACCTCGGCATTGTTTATTGACGGGGCGGAGGTCAATGAAAACTTCAAGCTGGCGCTTGCCAACATCCCGAATGTCGATGTGCTGCCATCCCAGGGAATCAATGTTTACGACATCCTGCGGCGCGAGGTCCTGGTGCTGACCCGGGCTGCGGTAAAGAATTTGGAGGAGCGGTTCAAATGAGCTCATTCAAGCATTTTAACACGATTTTAAGTCCGGTCATTACCGAAAAGTCGACCCTTGGTTCGGAACACAACCAGGTCACTTTCCGGGTCCCCGTGACCGCCACCAAGCCTGAGATCAAGGCCGCCGTCGAGGGCCTTTTCAACGTCAAGGTGACCGCTGTCAATACCTTGCGCCAGCAGGGCAAGGTCAAGCGTTTCAAGGGCGTCCGCGGGCGCCGTCCGGAATACAAAAAAGCAATGGTGACGCTGGAAGAAGGCAGCACCATTGATGTGACCACAGGGGTTTAAAGAGGTTTAATCCAATGGCTTTGAAACACTATAAACCGGTAACGTCATCCCAGCGCGGGCTGGTTCTGGTTGACCGTTCCGGCCTTTACAAGGGCAAACCGGTCAAGGCCCTGACCGAGGGCCTGACCAAAACCGGGGGACGCAACAACCGGGGCCGGATCACCGCGCGGCGGCGCGGCGGGGGCCACAAGCGCGCCTACCGCCTGGTCGACTTCAAACGGCGCAAGTGGGACATCCCGGCGATTATTGAGCGGATCGAGTATGATCCCAACCGCACCGCCTTTATCGCCCTGATCAAGTATCAGGACGGCGAGCTGGCCTATATCCTGGCGCCCCAGCGGGTCAAGGTAGGGGACCAGGTGGTGGCCGGTGAAAAGGTTGACGTGGTGCCCGGCAACGCGATGCCGCTTGAGAGCATGCCGATCGGCACGATTGTCCATAACGTCGAGCTGAAACCCGGCAAGGGCGGCCAGATCGCCCGGGCCGCGGGGGCTTATGTCCACCTGGTCGGGCGCGATGCCGGTTATGCCATTTTGCGCCTGATGTCGGGCGAACAGCGTATTGTCAGGGGCGAGTGCATGGCCACCATCGGCGCGGTCTCCAACCCCGACAACCAGAACATAACCCTTGCCAAGGCGGGCCGCAACCGCTGGAGGGGCAAACGCCCGAGCGTCAGAGGCGTCGCCATGAACCCGGTTGATCACCCGCACGGCGGCGGTGAAGGGCGCACTTCCGGCGGCCGTCACCCGGTCACCCCGTGGGGAAAATCGACCAAGGGCAAGAAAACCCGCAGCAACAAGGCCAGCGATAAATATATTATCCGCTCGCGCCACCAGAAGAAGAGAAGGTAAAGCCCAATGGCACGTTCAGTCTGGAAAGGTCCGTTTGTTGATCTGTATCTGCTGAAAAAAGCGGAAACAGCGCAGGCGTCAGGAAAAAAGCAGCCGATCAAAACCTGGTCACGGCGCTCGACGATTGTGCCCCAGTTCGTCGGCCTGACGTTCAACGTCTACAACGGCAGAAAGTTTATCCCGGTGTTCGTGACCGAGGAAATGGTCGGCCAGAAACTGGGTGAATTTTCCCCAACCCGGACCTTCTGGGGTCACACCTCGGACAAAAAAGCGAAAAAGGTTTAAGTGTTATGGGCAAGCTAAAACAACCAAGACGTCTCAAGGACAATGAAGCGATCGCGGTCGCCAAAATGCTGCGCGGTTCGCCGCAAAAGCTTAATCTGGTGGCTGAAACGATCCGCGGCATGAAAGTGGAAAAGGCCCTGGCCTCGCTGCAATTCAACCGCCGCAAAGCCGCCGCCGATGTCCGGAAGGTGCTGCAGTCGGCGATCGCCAATGCCGAAAACAACCACTCTTTGAACGTCGACCAACTGATAGTGACCGAGGCCAGCGTCGGCAAATCCCTGACCATGAAACGGATCAGAGCCAGGGCGCGCGGGCGTACCGCCCGCATACTTAAACCTTTCAGCCGCCTGCGCATTGTGGTGCGTGAAGTTGAGGAGAGCGCATAATGGGTCAGAAAGTAAATCCGATCGGGTTTCGGCTCGGCATCAACCGGACCTGGGATTCCCGCTGGTACGCGGAGGGGGATGATTACGGCACCCTGCTGCATGAAGATTTCAAAATCAGGAACTTCCTGATGAAGGAATTGAAGCAGGCGGCCATCTCGAAAGTCATCATCGAGCGTCCAGCGAAAAAAGCCCATGTGACGATTTACACCGCGCGGCCCGGCATCATCATCGGCAAGAAGGGTGCGGATATCGAACGTTTGCGCAAAAAAGTCGCGGAACTCTGTGAAAGCGAAGTGAGCCTCAATATCGTCGAGATCAGAAAACCCGAGATTGACGCCCAGCTGATTGCTGACGGTATCGCCCAGCAGCTGGAACGCCGGGTTTCCTTCCGGCGCGCCATGAAACGGGCGATCCAGGGCGCCATGCGGCTCGGCGCCGAGGGCATTCGGGTCAACTGCGGCGGCCGTTTGGGCGGCGCTGAGATTGCCCGGAAGGAATGGTACCGCGAAGGGCGGGTGCCGCTCCATACGCTCCGCGCCGACATCGATTACGCCGAAAGCACCGCGCATACCGCTTACGGCACCTGCGGCGTCAAGGTTTGGGTGTTCAAGGGCGAGATCATGGAAAACGACCCGATGGCCCAGGAAAGACGGGCCCAGGAATTGCAGACCAGCAACGTTCCGATGCGCGGCGCCAGGGGCGACCGGCGGCCGAAAAGGTAAGCAAGAAGGGCAACAGTTATGCTGCAACCGACAAAAACGAAATTCCGCAAGGCCCACAAGGGGCGCATTCATGGCAACGCCAAGGGCGGCACCAGCCTGAATTTTGGCGCCTATGGCCTGAAGGCGACCGCCCCCGGGCGCATTACCGCGCGCCAGATTGAGGCCGCCCGGCGCGCCATGACCCGGCACATCAAACGGACCGGGAAGGTGTGGATCCGGATTTTCCCCGACGTGCCGGTCTCGAAAAAACCGACCGAGGTCAGGATGGGCAAAGGTAAGGGCTCGCCCGAGTTTTGGATCGCCCGGGTCAAGCCGGGGCGGATCATGTTCGAAATGGACGGCGTGCCGGCCGCGCTGGCCCGTGAGGCGCTGAGCCTGGCCGCCGCCAAGCTGCCGGTCTCGACCCGTTTTGTCGAACGCATGCATTAAGGCAAGGAGCAGGATTAAGTGACATGAAAGCTATGGAATTGAGACATAAAACCCCGGACGAGCTGAGCGGGATGCTGGCCGACCTCAAGAAGGAGCAGTTCAATCTGCGCTTCCAGCAGGCCTCGGGCCAGCTTGAGAACACCGCCCGGGTGAAAACGGTACGCCGCGATATCGCCCGGGTCCGGACCATTTTGGGCGTGGCCCAAAAAGGCACGGTGGCGGCCCCTGGTAAGGAACAAAAGATGGCTGGAAAGCCAGCCGAAAAGGCCGCCAAGCCCACCGCCAAGGAAGAAGCCAAGCAAGAGCCCAAGAAAGAGGGCAAAATAGCCGCGCTCAGGGAAAAAGCTAAAGCTGTTGTTAAAAAAGCCACCGCCAAAAAAGCCCCGGCTAAAAAAGACACAGCTAAAAAAGCCCCGGCTAAAAAAGCCACAGCCAAAAAGGCCACGGCCAAAAAAGTAACCAAAACCGCTAAAAAGCCGGCCAAGGCGGCCGCCAAAAAAGCGCAGAAATAGGACGGAGTTCAGAACATGCCTAAACGGGTTCTCTCAGGTGTAGTGGTCAGCGACAAGGCCGATAAGACGGTCACCGTTCTGGTCGAGCGGCGCTTTAAGCATCCGGTGGTGCAAAAGATTATCAAGCGCTCGAAGAAATACAGCGCGCATGACGAACAGAACGCCTACCACACCGGCGACAAGGTCCGTATTCAGGAATGCCGTCCGATTTCCAAGAACAAGTCTTGGTTTGTTTTGGAAAGGGTCTCTTAAGAGTTAAGGGCAACAGGGAAGATTGTAAGGAACAACAAATGATTCAGATGCAAACAAATTTAGAGGTCGCGGACAACTCAGGCGCCAAAAGGGTGCAGTGCATCAAGGTGCTTGGGGGCTCCAGAAGAAAGACCGCCGGTGTCGGTGACGTTATTGTTGTCAGCATCAAGGAGGCGATCCCGCGCGGCAAGGTCAAAAAGGGCGAGATCCACCGCGCCGTGATCGTCAGGACCACCAAGGATATCCAGCGCGCCGATGGCACCGTGATTCGTTTTGACCACAACGCGGCGGTGCTGGTGACCAACCAGATGGAGCCCATCGGCACCCGTATTTTCGGCCCGGTTGTGCGTGAGCTCAGGGCCAAGAAACACATGAAAATCATTTCTCTGGCGCCGGAGGTGCTGTGATGGCGAACCTGAAGTTTAAATTAAAGAAAGGCGACAAGGTGGTCGTGCTTACCGGCAAGGACAAGGGCCGGCGGGGCGAAATCCTGAAGATGCTGCGCGACCGGAACAAGGCCGTGGTCCAGGGTGTAAATGTCGTCAAGCGTCATACCAAACCAAGCCAGGCCGGTCCCGGCGGGATTGTCGAGAAGGAACTGCCGATCCACCTTTCGAACCTCGGGGTCGAGGATCCCAAGGATGGCAAGCCGACCCGCATCGGCATAAAGATTTTGAAAGACGGCTCAAAAGTAAGGATCGCAAAAAGGTCCGGGGAGGTGATTGATGGCTAAGAATGGCTATATTCCGAGGCTCAAGGAGCAGTACCGGAAGTCGCTGATCGCCGCTCTTACCAAAGAGTTCGGCTACCGGAACGTTATGGAAGTGCCGAAGCTGGAGAAGATTGTCCTCAACATGGGGGTCGGCGGCGGGGTTGCCGATAAAAAGAAAATCCAGAAGGCGGTTGAGGAAATAAGCCTGATCGCGGGCCAGAAAGCGGTGGTCACCAGGGCCAAGAAGTCGATCGCCAACTTCAAGCTCCGGGAGGGCGTGCCGATCGGTGTGAAAGTGACCTTGCGCAATGACCTGATGTTTGAATTTCTGGACCGGCTGATCACCATTGCGCTGCCCCGCGTCCGTGACTTCAGGGGGGTCAGCCCGAAGAGTTTCGACGGAAAAGGCAACTACGCGCTGGGTCTGAAAGAGCAGATTGTGTTTCCCGAGATTGATTACGACACGGTTGAGGAAATTCGCGGCATGGACATTGTAATTTGCACCACCGCCAACACCGACAAAGAGGCGAAAGCCCTTCTGGCTGGCTTTAGGTTGCCGTTCAGAAGCTAGAAATTTTTTAAGAGTGGAGAAAAAACATGGCTAAAAAAAGCGCCATTGAAAGAAACAAGAAACGCGAGCGGCTGTGCAAAAAATACGCCGGCCGCAGGGAACGCCTGAAAGCGATCGCTGCTGACGCCTCGCTTCCCCAGGAAGAAAGGTTTATGGCCCGCTTGAAACTGGCTGAGCTGCCGCGCAATTCCGCGCCTTCAAGGGTGCGGCACCGGTGCGAGCTGACCGGCCGTCCACGGGGTTATTACCGTAAATTCAAGATGTCGCGGATTGCGCTCAGGGAGCTGGCCTTGGCCGGTAAAATTCCCGGCGTCGTCAAGTCGAGCTGGTAAAGGAGAACGATTAGATGTCTATGACTGACCCGCTCGGGGATATGCTAACCCGCATCAGGAATGGCCTGAGGGCGAAAAAAGACTTGGTTTCGGCCCCGGCCTCCAGGAACCGCCAGCGTGTGCTCGAGGTTCTGGAAAGAGAAGGTTATATTCGTGGTTTTGAGTATGTCGATCTTGGCAGCGGCAAGGCCGAGCTGAAGATCATGCTGAAATACTACGAAGGAGATCCTGTGATCCAGAGCATTTCGCGCATTTCATCGCCGGGCCGGAGAGTGTACTCCTCGGTGCGCGACCTGCCGAGAATCCACAACGGTCTCGGAATTTCGATCGTCTCGACGCCCAAGGGCGTGCTGAGCGATGCCGAGGCCCGTGAAGCCAATGTCGGCGGGGAAATTATCTGCACGGTCTTCTAAGCAAGGCGGCGGATACAAAATTTAAGGACGTTAAGAAATGTCACGAATTGGAAAAAAACCGATAGAAATCCCCAGCGGGGTGACGGTCGAACAGTCCGGCCCGGAGCTTTCGGTCAAAGGCCCGAAAGGTTTGCTGAGCTTGACCCTGGTCGACCAGGTGGAGGTCGAGATCAAGGACCGCTTGATCACGGTCAGGGCCAAGGACGACAGCAAGCTGGCGCGCTCCATGTGGGGCATGCAGCGCACCAACATCAGCAACCTGGTCGAAGGGGTAACCGAAGGCTACCAGAAGAGGCTGGAGATCAAGGGGGTCGGCTACCGCGCCCAGATGAAGGGCAAGGATCTGAACCTGCAGCTGGGCTACAGCCACGAGATTGATTTCCCGGTTCCCGAAGGAATTAAGATCGAGTGTCCGGACCTGACCACCATTATCATCTCCGGGATAGACAAGCAGAAGGTCGGCCAGGTGGCGGCCCAGATCAGGGAATACCGGAAGCCCGAACCCTACAAGGGCAAAGGCATAAAATACCAGGGCGAATACATTTTCCGCAAGGAAGGCAAGAAGAAATAGGTGCATTATGGCTAATACCAAAGAACTTTTTGAACAGCGCCGGCGGCGGGTCAGAACCCAGATCAGCAAAAAAGGCGGCGGGGCTCCCCGGCTTTCCGTCCATCGCTCAGGGCGGCACATCTATGCCCAGATTATTGATGACGCCAAGGGCGCCACGCTGGCTTCGGCCTCTACCCTGGACAAGGCCCTGAAGGGCAAGACCGGGTGCAACAAGATTGCCGCCAGCTCGGTCGGCAAGCTGATTGCCGAGCGCGGCAAAAAAGCCGGCGTTAAAGCGGTCGTGTTCGACCGCGGCGGGTTCCTCTACCACGGCAAGGTAAAAGCCCTGGCCGACGCTGCCCGTGAAGCGGGCCTGAAATTTTAAAGAGACGAAAGTATAAGGAAAAAAGATGGCGCATCCTCATCACAAAAATAGCGAACAGAGCGAACTGGTCGATCGCCTTGTGCACATCAACCGGGTCGCCAAGGTGGTCAAGGGCGGGCGGCGGTTCAGCTTTGCCGCCCTGGTGGTGGTTGGCGACCAGCGCGGCCGGGTCGGTTTCGGCCACGGCAAGGCGCGCGAGGTTCCGGAAGCTGTAAAAAAGGCTACCGATGCCGCCAAGAAAAACATGATCCGGGTGCCGCTCCGGGAAGGCCGGACGCTCCATCATGACGTCAAGGGACGCCACGGCGCCGGCAAGGTTTTGCTGAGGGCTGCCGAACCGGGCACCGGAATTATCGCCGGCGGCCCGATGCGGGCTGTTTTTGAAACCCTCGGGGTTCAGGACGTGGTGGCCAAATCGCAGGGCTCGTCCAACCCCTATAACATGGTGCGCGCCACCTTTGATGCGCTCACCAAACAGGCCTCGCCCCGTATGGTGGCGGCCAAGCGCGGCAAGAAAGTTTCCGAAATTGTCGCCCGCCGCGGCAATGCGCCCAAGGCTGCCGAATCAAAAGAAGAAACCGCGGCGCCAGCAGCAACAAAAGAAGCCAAGGCGTCTTCAAGGAAAAAATGAGTGATATGGCTGAGAAAAAAACATTGAAGGTAACCCAGACCGGCAGCCCGATCAGGCGCCCCAGGGACCAGCGCCAGACCCTGATCGGACTGGGCCTGAACAAGATGCACAAAACCAGGGAACTGGAAGACACCCCGGCGGTGCGCGGCATGATCAAGAAGGTCAGCCACCTGGTTCGCGTTGAAGATTAAAATGGAAATTTTAAGGTCAGAAAAATGAAACTGAACGAATTAAGAGATAACCCAGCAGCCAAAAAGGACCGCACCCGGGTCGGGCGCGGCCCGGGTTCCGGCAAGGGCCGGACCACCGGCCGCGGCATGAAGGGCCAGAAGTCACGCTCGGGCGTTGCCATCAAGGGTTTTGAGGGCGGCCAGATGCCGATCCACCGGCGTTTGCCGAAGCGCGGGTTTACCAACATTTTCCGCAAAACCTATGCCTTGGCGAACCTGGGACGGATCCAAAAGGCGATCGATGACAAAAAGCTCGATGCATTAAAACCGGTAACCGCAGCTGCTCTCTGTCAGGCCGGAGTCATCCATTCCGCCAAGCAGGACGTAAAACTTCTCGCCAAGGGGGAGCTGAAAGCCAAGCTCACGATTGAAGTGGCGACCGCCAGTTCGGCCGCCATCGCCGCGGTTGAGAAAGCCGGCGGCAAGGTTGCGGTCACCCTCGACAGGGCCGCCGAGGAAGCGCGCAAGGCCGCCAAAGCCGACCGGCGCAGGAGCAAGGGAAAAAAGGCCGGCAAAAAAGCAGCACAGCAGCAGGCCAAGGCTGAGGGCGAAGCCAAAGCGAAAGGCGAGGCCAAGGCCGGCGGTGAAGCCAAACAGAAAACCGAGGCCAAGGCCGAGGGCGAAGCCAAACAGAAAACCGAGGCCAAGGCCGAGGGCGAAGCCAAACAGAAAACCGAGGCCAAGGCCGAGGGCGAAGCCAAAGCGAAAGACGAAGCCAAGCAAAAAGACGAAGCCAAACCGGCGGCGGAAGCCAAGGAAAAGGAATAAAGGGCGGTTTTTAACACTCCCTCAAGGATGATTTGATTTAAGATGGTATCAGCAGCGGAACAACTGGCGAAGAACCTGAACTTCGGCGCCCTGGTCAAGGCCACGGAGCTGAAGCATCGCATCTACTTTACCCTGGCTGCGCTGGTCATCTACCGTTTTTGCACTTATGTGCCGTTGCCCGGGATCGATCCGGTCATTCTCGAAAATATTTTCACCCAGCTGCAGCGGGAGACCGGCGGCGGCATCCTGAATATGTTCAACATGTTCTCAGGGGGCGCGCTGCAGCGCATGAGTATTATTGCGCTGAATATCATGCCGTATATTTCGTCCTCGATCATCATGACGCTTCTGGGCAGTATGTCGCCATCGCTGGCGCAACTGAAAAAGGAAGGCGAGGCGGGACGCAAGAAGCTAAACCAGTATACCCGCATGGGCACGGTCCTGCTGACCGGTCTGCAGGGCTATGCCCTGGCGGTTGGCCTGGAAGGATTTGGCGGGGCTGGCGGCCAGAGCGCGGTCATTGATCCGGGTCTCTTTTTCCGGGTTTCCACGGTCATCACCCTGATCGGCGGCACCATGTTTTTGATGTGGCTGGGCGAACAGATTACCGCCCGGGGCATCGGCAACGGCATCTCCCTGATCATTATGGCCGGCATTGTCTCACAGCTGCCGGTGGCGCTGGCCAACACGCTCGGGCTTAACCTGGATCCGATGCTGGTGTTCGCCCTGATCATGCTGGCGATTGGCCTGATTTACCTGATCGTCTGGGTCGAGCGCGCCCAGCGCCGGCTGATTGTGCAATACCCGAAACGACAAATGGGCAACCGGATGCAGCAGAGCGATTCCTCGCATCTGCCGATCAAGCTGAATGCCGCCGGGGTTATCCCGCCGATTTTTGCCTCGTCGCTGCTGTTTATGCCGGCCACGATTGCCTCTTTCAGCGGCCAGGGCGGGCCGGAGTGGCTGACCTACATCTCCGCTTACCTGGGCCAGGGCCAGCCGCTTTACATTGCGTTCTATGTGTCGCTGATCGTGTTTTTCGCCTTTTTCTATACCGGGATCGTTTTCAACCCTGATGACACCGCAGATAACCTGAAACAGTTCGGCGGCTTTCTCCCGGGCATCCGCCCCGGGGAAAAAACCGCCCGCTACCTGGAATATGTTTTGACCCGGCTGACGGTTATTGGGGCCACCTATCTTTCGTTTGTTTGTGTCATCCCCGAACTGCTGATCGCCAAACTTGCGGTGCCATTTTATCTGGGCGGAACCAGCCTGCTGATTGTCGTCAATGTGACCATGGACACGGTCGCCCAGATCCACAGCCACCTGATGGCGCACCAGTACGAAGGCCTGATCAAGAAGGCGCGGCTGAGGGGGAGGCGGTAGATGATTTTAATCCTGCTTGGACCCCCGGGGGCCGGCAAGGGAACACAAGCCCGGTTGATTATGGAGAAAACCGGCCTGGTGCAGCTTTCCACAGGGGACATGCTGCGCGAAGCGGTGGCGGCGGCGACCGAACAGGGCCAGGCCGCCAAAGCGGCGATGGAAGCCGGAGCGCTGGTCAGCGATGATGTAGTCATCGCCATTACCGCCGAACGGATTGAAAAAGAGGATTGCCGGGACGGATTTATCCTCGACGGGTTCCCGCGCACAGTGGCCCAGGCCGAAGCGCTGGACCGGATGCTGGATGAAAAAGGGTGCCGGCTGGACCATGTGATCGAGATCCGGGTGGACGATGAGGAATTGGTAAAACGCATCGCCGGACGGTTTGTTTGCACAAAGTGCAATGAAAATTACCACGATCCGTTTAAAAGGCCGGCGATAGAGGGGACATGCGACAAATGCGGCGGGACCAAGTTTATTCGCCGCAATGACGACCGGGAAGAAACGGTCCGCGCCAGGCTGGCCGCCTACAACCGGGAGACCGCACCCTTGCTGCCCTATTATCAAGCAAGGGGGGTCTTGAGAAGCATCGACGGCATGAACCCGATCGGCGAGGTGGCGAAAGAGATAGAATTGCTCCTGGCCGGGTAGTTTTAAAGATTGGTTGTTGACGAATAAGGAATTGGACCTATAATCCCGCGCCTCAGCAAGGCCGGATTGAAGATTAAGGGCGAAAAGGAGAAGAAAAGTGGCACGTATTGCCGGTGTAAACATCCCGACCTCAAAGCGCGTGGAAATTGCGCTGACGTATATTCATGGCATTGGCCGGACCAGGGCAAAGAAAATTTGCACCAAAGTGGGCCTGCCGGAAGAGCGGCGGGTGCACCAGCTGACCGAACGGGAAGTCATCCAGATCCGTGAAGTGATCGACGCCGATTACATGGTGGAGGGCGACCTCAGGCGCGAGGTGGGCATGAACATCAAGCGCTTGCAGGACTTGGCGGCTTACCGTGGGATCAGGCACCGCAAGGGTCTGCCGGTCCGTGGCCAGCGCACTCACACCAACGCCAGGACCCGCAAGGGCAAGGCCAAGCCGATCGCCGGTAAAAAAGGCTAAAGGCTGAGAAATTTTAAAGGAAGAAGGTTAAAAACATGGCAAAAAAAGAAGCAGGCCGGGTAAAAAAACGGTTCAAGAAGAACATCTCCAGTGGTGTCGCCCACGTGAATGCCACGTTCAACAACACCATGATTACCATTACCGATGCCCAGGGCAATACCATCGCCTGGGCGTCCGCTGGCGGAATGGGCTTTAAAGGTTCAAGAAAATCAACACCTTACGCCGCCCAGATGGCCGCCGAGGAAGCCGGCAAAAAGGCCCAGGACCATGGGGTTAAAACCCTTGAAGTCCGGGTAAAGGGGCCCGGCTCGGGCCGTGAAAGCGCGCTTCGGGCTTTGCAAGCGGTGGGTTTGACGATTACATCCATCCGGGACGTTACCCCGATCCCGCACAATGGCTGCCGCCCGCCCAAAAGACGCCGGGTCTAAACGACTGCAAGACGAATTTAACACCGATATTTAAAAAAAGGATGCGAGGTTTACCGTGATTCAAAAAAACTGGCAAGAACTGATTAAACCACACCGGATTGACATTGTCGCGGGCGCCGACCCGTTGCGCAAGGCCAAAATTGTCACCGAACCACTGGAGCGGGGTTTTGGCATGACGCTGGGCAACGCGCTCAGACGCGTACTGCTGTCCTCCCTCCAGGGCGGGGCGATCACCAGTATTCTGGTGGAAGGGGTGCTGCACGAATTTTCCTCGATCCCCGGGGTGCGGGAGGATGTTACCGACATCATCCTCAACATCAAAAAAATCCCGATCCGGATGATGGGTTTTACCGCCAAGAAGCTGCACCTGACGGTCACCAGCCCGGGTGAGGTGACCGCCGGACAGATTTCCGAGGTGGACGATGTCGAGATTGTCGACAAGGACCTTGTCATCTGCACCCTCGATGAAGGCGCTTCGCTGAACATGGAGCTGACGATCGAATCCGGCAAGGGCTATGTCCCGGCCGACCGCAACCGCCCGGAAGACGCCCCGATCGGCCTGATTCCGATAGATGCCCTGTTCAGCCCGGTCACCAAGGTCTCTTACAAGGTTGAGAACACCCGCGAAGGCGAAATGCTGGATTATGACAAGCTGACCCTGGAAGTGGAAACCGACGGCACCATCACGCCCGAGGACGCGGTGGCCTTCGCCGCCCGAATCCTGCAGGACCAGCTGCAGCTCTTTATCAACTTTGAAGAGCCCCAGGAGATCGTGCCCGACAAGTCCGAGGAAGAACCGGTGATCAACCCCAACCTGTTGAAGAAGGTGGACGAGCTTGAGCTTTCGGTCCGCTCCGCCAATTGCCTCAAGAACGACAACATCGTCTACATCGGTGATCTGGTGCAAAAAACCGAATCGGAAATGCTCCGGACCCCGAACTTCGGCCGCAAATCCCTGAACGAGATCAAGGAAGTGCTGGCCCAGATGGATCTGCGTCTTGGCATGGAACTGCAAAACTGGCCGCCCGAAAACATCGATGAGATGGCCCGCAAGATTGAAAATGAAATTCTCGGCTAACCGGGATTGAATGAATTAGGAGGCAGAAATGCGTCACGGTAAAAAGGGCAGAAAGCTGAACCGCACCGCGGAACACCGCAAGGCGATGTTCATGAACCTGGCTCAGGCGCTGATCAAGCACGAGCAGATCATGACCACGCTGCCCAAGGCAAAAGAATTGAAACCGATCGCCGACAAGCTGATCACGCTTGGCAAAAAGGGTGGGCTGGCCAACCGCCGGCTGGCGATCGCCCGGCTGCAGGACCAGGGCCTGGTTGAGAAAATCTTCTCGACCCTGGCCGGGCGCTATGAAAAACGCGACGGCGGTTATACCCGGGTTCTGAAGGCGGGCTTTCGCAAAGGCGACAATGCGCCAATGGCGATCATTGAACTGGTGGACCGCGATCAAGAGGCCAGGGGTAAGGATTCCGGCCCGGTGGAAGAGGCCGGAGGGGATCAGGCCGCGGCTTAAATTTAGGTCCTGTAAAGTTTTCAAGGGGCGGTCTTGGGGCCGCCTTTTTTTGTTAATATGCTATAGATATGCTACAACCCGGAACGCGGAAAACGTTTTGACAGTGAGGATGTGAAATTCAAAATGAAGGCCAAAATAAAGATAAGGATTATTTTCAGGAAAGCCGTGCCGCTGCTGGCAGCCTTCGGCCTGGTCTTTATGGCCTTGGACGGGGCACAAAAACCGGCCGCTCAGGAAGCTGAATTTGGCTCTGAAAGCCCTGTTGTCACGCGCCAGGTTCCCACCGGCGAGGCCGAGGTGCTGCTGTCCTTCTCGCCGGTAGTGAAGCGGGTGGTGCCGGCGGTGGTCAATATCTACACCACCAAAAAAATCCAGGTCAGCGCTTCGCCATTTTTCAATGATCCATTTTTCCGCCGGTTTTTTGGCGATTCCACGCCCTTCGGCATGCCCAAGGAAAGGGTCGAGGGGGCGCTCGGCTCCGGTGTCCTGGTGCGCGATTACGGCATTATCGTGACCAACAACCACGTCATTGGCGGCGCTGACGAAATCCGCGTGGTGCTGGCCGACCGCCGTGAATTTGCCGCCGAGGTGGTCTTGGCCGATTCGCGCACCGACCTGGCGGTGCTCAAAATCGAGCTCAACGGAGAGCGCATTCCTTATCTGGAATTTGCCGATTCCGATACGGTTGAGGTCGGGGATTTTTCGCTGGCGATCGGCAATCCGTTCGGGGTTGGCCAGACCGTGACCTCGGGAATAGTTTCGGCGACCGCCCGGACCAACACCGGGATCAGCGATTTCCAGTTTTTCATCCAGACCGACGCAGCGATCAATCCGGGCAATTCCGGCGGCGCGCTGGTGAGCCTGGACGGCAAACTGATTGGCATCAATACCGCCATTTTTAGCCGCACCGGGGAAAACACCGGGATCGGCTTTGCGATTCCCTCGAACATGGTGAAAAGGGTGGTCGATGCGGCCTTGGCCAATGGCACGATCTTGCGTCCCTGGACCGGGTTTTCGGGCCAGGACGTCGATAGCCAGATCGCCCGGAGTCTCGGCCTGGACAGGCCCGGCGGGGTGCTGGTCGACAGCCTTTACCCGGGCGGCCCGGCGGAACTGGCGGGCATTCTTCCCGGTGATGTCATCCTTGAGGTGGCGGGCCGGGAGGTGATCGATTCGCCGGGTCTTCATTTCCGCATCGCCACCGCGGAAGAGGGGGATATCCTGCTCTTAACCATCAATCGCCGCGGCCAGCTGGTTGAACTGCCGATCGCCCTGACCCTGCCGCCCGAGCACCCGCCGAAAAACCAGATCACGCTTGAAGGGCGTCACCCGTTTCAGCAGGTGACCGTGGCCAACCTGTCGCCCAGGCTGGCGGATGAGTTGGGCTGGAATTTCATGGAGACCGGGGTGATTGTGATGGAAGTGGAGACCCGTTCCCCAGCCGGGCGGCGCAATTTCATCCGCCCCGGTGATGTTATCCTCAGCCTCAATGGCGCCGCCATCGACCTGGTCAGGGATTTATCAGCGGTTCTGGCGGAGCCGTCCGAGGATTACATCTACGAACTGCGCCGCCAGGGCCGGGTGATCGAATGCGGGATCATCGGCGGGCGGTCGTTCTACTGCCGCGAAGGCTGATGGATTTATTCGGCCAGCAGCAGGCAGGGGCGGAAGGTTACCGCCCGCTGGCTGACCGTCTGCGCCCGAAAACCCTTACCGATGTGGTCGGCCAGGACCACCTGACCGGCGGGTCCGGCCCGATCACCCGGATGGTCGGCGACCAGCACCCCTCATCGTTCGTCCTGTGGGGGCCGCCGGGGTCCGGCAAGACCACCATCGCGGTCCTGTTTGCCAAGGAATGCCGGCTGGTGTTCATGCAGGTTACGGCCACTTCGTCCGGGGTCGGGGAGTTGAGGAAGATTTTCGATGCCGCCGGCAAGCACCGCCAGACCGGCAAACAGGTGTTGTTGTTCGTCGATGAAATTCACCGCTTCAACCGTTCGCAGCAGGACAGTTTTCTCCCTTACGTGGAAAAGGGCACGGTCATTCTGGTCGGGGCGACTACTGAGAATCCCTCGTTCGAGCTGAACGCCGCGCTCTTGTCCCGGCTCCAGGTTTTTGTCCTGAACCGGCTGGACGAAGTGGCGCTTGAGGTGTTGCTGCAAAGGGCCGAGGAGTTCTATGGCAAACAGGCGCCGCTCACCGGTGAGGCCCGCATCGCGCTCAAGGCGATGGCCGACGGGGATGGCCGCTATCTGCTCAACGCGGCGGAAATCCTGCTGACCCTGAAAAACAAAAAAGCCATTGATTCCAAAGGCTTGGCGGATGTTCTTCAAAAGCGCGTGCCGGTTTATGACAAGGACCGGGAGGGCCATTACAACCTGATCAGCGCGCTCCACAAATCGCTCCGCGGCTCGGATGTGGACGCGGCATTGTACTGGCTGGCGCGGATGCTGGTGGCCGGGGAAAACCCCCTGTATATCGTCCGCCGGCTGGTGCGGTTTGCTTCCGAAGACGTTGGCCTGGCGGACCCGGAGGCGATCCACCAGGCGCTCGCCGCCAAGGACGCCTACGATTTTCTGGGGTCGCCCGAGGGCGAGCTGCAAATCGCCCAGGCGGTCATATATCTCGCCACCGCGCCCAAGTCCAACGCCGCTTATGCGGCCGAAACATCCTCCCGCCAGGCGGCCCGGGAGAGCGGTTCATTAATGCCGCCCAGGCACATTCTGAACGCGCCGACAAAACTGATGAAAGAGATCGGCTACGGCCAGGGCTACCGCTACGACCACAATGAGCGGGATGCTTTCTCGGGCCAGAACTATTTCCCCGAGGAAATGAAACGGGCCGGCTTCTATGCCCCGAAACAGACTGGTTTCGAGCGCGAGCTGAAAAAGCGGCTTGATTACTGGGCCAAACTTCGGGCGAAAGCGGGCCCGACTAAAGGAAAACAATGAAAGCATCCTTTGATTTTTTTGTGGCGGTTGATTGGTCCGGGGCAAAGGGTTCAACCCAAAAAGGTATCCAAGTGGCTGTTTGCAGAAAAGGAGATTCCCCTCCCGAACTAGTTTCACCTCCAAATTACAAACATTGGTCAAGACTGGCGGCCATAAGCTGGCTGAACGAATTTGCCGGAAAGGAAAGCTTTCTGGTTGGTATCGATTTTTCCTTTGCCCCTCCCTACTTAGACGAAGGCAAATACTTTCCAGGTGCGGATATTTCATCTTCACGCGCCCAGGATTTATGGTTTGAAATAGAAGACAAAACGAAAAACGACCCCCACCTTTATGCGGGAAGTTTTTTAGAAAATGAGCAAGTGAGTGAACTATTCCATGTTAACAAACAGCCAGGAAGACGATACCGGAGGCGGTACCGTGTGACAGAACAGGAGTGCCGGAACAAAGGCCTGGGTCCGGCGGAAACCTTTTTTCATTTAATTGGACCAACTCAGGTTGGAATGGGTTCACTTTGTGGAATGAGGTCCTTGCTACGATTGCAAAGAAACATTGCAATATGGCCGTTTGAGAATACCGCAAAAAGATCAGTTGTTGTTGTTGAAATCTACACGCGTCCTTTTCTTATTATGTCGGGAGCAGGTTTAAAAAAAATCCGGGAGCTTGAGGTTCTTAACCAAGCTCTTGATCATTTTCACTCCAGATCAATTCAGCAAGATTTAAGTATAGATGATCATATTGGTGATGCAATACTCTCAGCCGCCGGGTTGCGGTTTATCGCAGAAGACAGTAAATATTGGCACCCGGCAGCCATGAGTGAAGAAGTTGCTTGCACAGAAGGCTGGACCTTTGGAGTACCCTGAATGAACCTGATTTTTTCCATCGCGCTTGGCGGCGCCACCGGTGCGGTCCTGCGCTATTTCATGGCTTACCGGGTGGGCGCGCTGTTGATCGGCGGCCTGGCGGGCAGGGTCATTAGATGAGCGCTGTGACAACAAAAACGATTCCCGCCGCTGATGCCGGGATGCGCCTCGACCGCTGGTTCAAACGCGAGCTCCCGGAGCTTTCGTTCGGGCAATTGTCAAAGCTTTTGCGCACCGGCCAGATCCGCATCAGCGGCAAACGGGCCAAGGGAAACACCCGGCTTGAAGCGGGCGATCAGGTGCGCATCCCGCCCCTCAACCTCGGCCCCGCCGCCAAATCAACAAAACCCCCTAAGCCACTGAAATCATTGAATAAAAAGGATATTCAGGAAATCCGCGGCATGGTGATCTATCAGGACAAGGAGATCATTGTGCTCAATAAACCCGCCGGTTTGGCGGTCCAGGGCGGCACCGGCACAAATAAGCACATTGACGGCATGTTAGGGGCGCTTGGGGACGGGAAAGGGGCGGAAAGGCCCAAATTGGTACACCGTTTGGACAAGGACACCTCGGGCCTTCTGGTGGTCGCGCGAACCGCCCCGGCGGCGCGCATCCTGACCCGGGCGTTCCGCGAAAAGCAGTGTCGCAAAATTTACTGGGCGCTGGTCCGGGGGGTTCCCAAAATCCTCGAGGGGAAAATCGAGGCGCCCCTGGAAAAAGTCTCCGCCGATGGGGCAAAAGAGAAAATGCAGATCACCGGGGACGGCAAAAAATCACTGACCTATTACAAGGTGCTCGACCAGGCCGCGCCCGAGGCCAGCTGGCTGGCGCTGGTCCCTGAGACCGGGCGCACCCACCAGCTGCGCGCCCACCTGGCGCACATCGGCCATCCGGTTATCGGCGACGGCAAGTACGGCGGCGCACAAGCTCATCTTAGCGGTTTATCATCCAGGCTGCACCTGCACGCCGCGGCGCTCTCCCTGCCCCGGCCCAAAGGCGGGGTAGGGCGCTTCACCGCCCCGCTGCCGGTCCATATGGCGGAAAGCTTCGAGACCCTGGGGTTTGACCCGGACGGGATCGGGGACCGGTTCGCCGGGTTTGAAATTTAACCAATCGAAGCTATTCATCTTGGCTTAAGTTCGGGGGTGGTATATGACCCGGGACAACCATGGTAAAAGCACCTGAAAAAGAGCCCGGCCCGGGCAAGCCGAAAATTTTCTTAGGCCTGGCCACCCTGATGGTGGTGATAGCCGGATTGGCCTATGCCTTCGAGGACTGGCTTTATACGGTCCGGCCGTTGAGCCCTTATTCGACCAACCAGCTCAACACCTACTTTATCGGGATACTTGTTTTGTCGGTAATCCTGGCGCTGTTTTTCGTGTTCTGCTACCAGAACCACCACTTCGGCAACCGGTTGCTGGGGCGCGAGGTCGCCCCGCCCCGTGAAAAAAAGACCACCGAGAGCACCGTCACCTACAACGTTTTTTACAACTCCACCGCTTCCTCGGTCAAGTTCCGGCACCGCCGCCGCAAGCTCGCCCGCCACGAGCGCCACAAATTCACCGGGCCGGTTAAAAAACCCAGATCCAAGAACAAAGCGTGAAGCGCTTTTACCAGAAGGTCAGCGTGACCAAAGGGGATAAGGGTCACGAAATCCGCCTTGACGGCAAGCCGGTCAAAACCCCGGCCAAGGCGGCGCTGGCGCTGCCCGGCGCAGCGCTGGCCAAGGCGGTCGCGGGCGAATGGCGGGCGCAGAAAAAGACTATCAGGGTGGAAACCATGCCGCTGACCCGGCTCGCCAATACCGCCATCGACCGCACGGTATTGCATAAAGGCATCGTAATTGACGAGATCATGAATTTCGCCCGCCACGATCTTCTTTGCTACCGCGCGGAGGGGCCGGAAGAGCTGATCGGGATCGAGAGCGAAGCCTGGGACCCTTACCTCGCCTGGGCAAATGAGAGCCTCGGGCTGGCCTTCAAGGTCACCACCGGGCTTGGAACCATCAAGCAGGATCGGCAAACCCTGGCCAAACTCGAGGCTCTCCTGTCCCTGCTGGAACCTTACCGGCTGACCGCGCTGCATACCGCCACCACGCTTGGCGGCTCGGCGATCCTGGCGCTGGCGCTGTGGCAGGGGTTTAAACCTGCAAAAGACATCTGGAAGGCCGGGCAGGCGGACGAGGATTACCAGAGCGGAAAATGGGGCGCCGACCGGGAACACCAGAAAACCCTTGGCGCCAGGCGCGATTTGTGGCTGGCAACGGGCCGTTTCCTCGCGGCGCTCAAAAGCACCCCTTCACACGAATAGCGGATGGTCACATCGGTGTACTGGTTGAGGCCGTTGGAGGTGTAGGTTTCGACCTTGCTGGCGGCGACCGAGTACTGGTAGGCGCCGTTGTCAACCGTGCGGACCGTGACCTGGTTGGCCAGGTTATAGTCAAAGCCGTAGGCGACCTCATCCGAAGCATTATCAAAGCCATGGGCAAGCATATCGAGGGCGCTGTCGGCCTCGTAGCTGTAGGTTATGGTGCGGTCCGCCCCGCCGCCGTCCTGGGCGTACGAGGTCCTG
>JADFJJ010000014.1 GCA_022566215.1 Pseudomonadota bacterium
CGGTGCGCCACGGGCGCGACCTGATCTCGGCCTTCAAGCAGGACGCGGTCAAGCCGCGCTACAAGAACTGGGACGAGCTGATGGATTATTGCAACCGTTCGGCCTCGCCGGTCGGGCGCTATCTTCTTGAACTGCACGGCGAGGACCAGGCCGCCTTCAAGTATTCGGATGCTCTGTGTAACGCGCTTCAGGTGATCAACCACCTGCAGGATTGCCGCGATGACTATCTCGGCCTCAACCGGGTTTACCTGCCCAAAGCCTGGCTCAGGAAATTCGGCTCCAGCCCCGATGACCTGAAACAGGAAGCCTCAACCCCGGGTCTGCGGAAAACCATTGATCGCTGCGTCCTCGAAAGCCGGCGGCTGATGGAAGTGGCCCGGCTGCTGCAGGCCCATTTGTCGAGCCGGGCGCTGGCGATGGAATCGGCTGTCATTATCAGGATCGCCGACAAGCTTCTGGACAAACTGGCGCGCCAGGACCCGTTGGCGATGCGGGTGGAACTGACCAGACTGGAATTTCTGGGGTGCGGCGTCTCCGGTGTGCTGGCCGGCCTCTTTACCCGGAAGCCCCGGGGCTGAACGCTTCTGCAGCGTCCCTTGTGGCAATCCTGGCGGTGGGGACGGGACCTGGAAGCAAGGAAACTCTGATTTCCAATCCTGGGATTATAACCGGAGAGGGCTTGATGCCGTAATATAACCTTATTTAAATTATTTATAGATATTCAGGCGGATAGGGGTGGAAATTTAGGAGAAAAAAGTCTTAAATGACGGCGGGTTGCAGAGAGAACCCCAATTATTTCAGGACAGCGGGCAGGGAAGTCTTTATTTTTCGTGCCTCTTCGTCTATGGAATGCAAAAATAATCAACCCGGAGTCCATGGGTAAAAGGCTTTAATATGACCGTGAAAACACCACTGCTGGATAAGGTTCCGAATCCCAAGGCGCTGAAAAAACTCGAACCGAAACAGCTGCGGCAACTGGCCGACGAACTGAGGGCCGAGACCATTGATGCGGTTTCCGGCATCGGCGGCCACCTGGGCGCCGGGCTGGGCGTGGTGGAGCTGACGGTGGCGCTGCATTACGTCTTCGATGCTCCCGAGGACAAGATCATCTGGGACGTCGGCCACCAGGCCTATCCCCATAAAATCCTGACCGGGCGGCGTGATAGGATTCGCACCCTCCGGCAAAAGGGTGGTCTCTACGGGTTCACCAAGCGGACCGAGAGCGAATATGATCCGTTCGGGGCGGCCCATTCTTCAACCTCGATCTCATCCGGCCTCGGGTTTGCGGTGGGCCGTGACTTCAGGAAAGGCGACAACCACATCATCTCGGTGATTGGCGACGGGGCGGCCAGCGCCGGGATGGCCTATGAAGCGCTCAATAACACCGGCGCCATCCATCCCAACCGGATGCTGGTGATCCTGAACGACAACGGCATGTCGATCGCCCCGGCGGTTGGCGCGCTGTCGCACCACCTGACCCGCCTGATGTCGACCCGCGGCTTTCTTTCAATCCGCGAGGTCGCCCGCCAGATGGCGAAAAAATTCCCCGAGCCGATCCAGGACATGGCCAAACGCGCCGATGAATACGCCAGAACCATGCTGACCGGCGGCTCGCTGTTTGAAGAGCTGGGGCTTTATCACTTGGGCCCGATCGACGGTCACAACCTCGACCACCTGGTGCCGATCCTCGAGAACATCCGCGACAGCAAGAACGCCGGGCCGATCCTGCTGCACATTATTACCGAGAAAGGCAGGGGCCACCCGTTCCCCCAGCCCAATAAGGAAAAATACCACGCGGTCGGCAAATTCGACGTGATCTCCGGGGCGCCGGTCAAATCGAAATCCAATGCCCCCAGCTACACCAAGGTCTATGCCGAGTCGCTGATCCGGGAAACCGAAAAAGACAAAAAGATTTGTGCCATTACCGGCGCCATGCCGTCCGGAACTGGGCTCGATCTTTACGGCGACAGGTTTCCTGAACACTGTTTTGATGTCGGCATCGCCGAGCAGCACGCCGTAACCTTTGCGGCGGGCCTGGCGTGCGATGGGATGAAACCGTTCGTGACCATTTATTCGACCTTCCTGCAGCGCGGCTACGACCAGGTGGTCCACGACGTCGCGATCCAGAAGCTGCCGGTCCGTTTCGCCATGGACCGCGCTGGCCTGGTCGGCCAGGACGGCCCGACCCACGCCGGCTCGTTCGATATCGCCTATCTCGGCTGTCTGCCCGGTTTCGTGCTGATGGCGTGCGGCGATGAGGCCGATCTGAAACACATGGTCGCCACCGCTGCGGCCTACAACGAAGGACCGATCGGGTTCCGCTACCCTAGAGGCGCCGGGGTCGGCGTCGATATGCCCGAAGAGGGCAAACCGCTCGAGATCGGCAAGGGCCGGATTATCCGGGAAGGCTCGAAGATCGCGATCCTGTCCTACGGCGGGCGGCTTTCGGAATGCCTGGCGGCGGCTGATGAACTGGCTGCCCGGGGACTGTCCACGACGGTCGCTGACGCCCGTTTCGCCAAGCCCCTGGATACCGCCCTGATCGACCGGCTGGGCAAGGAGCACGAAATTCTGATTACCATCGAGGAAGGCTCGATCGGCGGCTTTGCCTCGTTTGTCCTCAACCATCTGGCCCAGACGGGCGCCCTTGACAAGGGCCTCAAGATCCGGCCGATGTTCCTGCCCGACCGCTTTGTCGCCCACGGTAGTCCGCTTGAAATGTACATCGATGCCGGGCTTCAGGCGGCGGACATCGTCGCTACCGCGCTGTCCGCGCTGGGGATGGAAAAGGCCGAGGCCGCCCACCTGGCGGCCGGGCAATAAACCCATCAGCGTCCCTTGACGGGGGCGCCATTTCCCTTTTAATGACCTGACAGTGACCTTTCATTTTCAGGGGACTATTTTTTATGCCGGGGGACGCAGCAAAAGAAATCGAAAAAATTGTCAAGGAAGCGGGCACCTCCTTTTACTGGGGCATGCGCCTGCAGCCGCGCGCCAAGCGCGAGGCGATTTTTGCCATTTACGCCTTTTGCCGCGAGGTCGATGACATCGCCGACAGCGACCAGGAAGTCCCGGTCAAGCTGAAGGGCCTGGAGACCTGGCGCGGCAAAATCGAGAATTTATTCCAGGGCGTCTCCGACGACCTGATTACCAAGGCCCTGATGCCGGCGGTGACATCCTTTAACCTGGAAAAGAACGCTTTCCTGGCCATCATTGATGGCATGGAAATGGACGCCCGGGGCCCGATCCAGGCGCCCACCCGCAAACAGCTTGATCTTTATTGCGCCCGGGTCGCCGGCGCCGTCGGCCTGCTGTGCATCCGGATTTTCGGCGAAAGCGGCAAAAAAGGAAAAGAGGTTGCCGATGCTCTCGGCCGGGCGTTGCAATTGACCAACATTCTGCGCGATCTGAAGGAAGACGCCGAATGGGACCGGCTTTATCTGCCGATTGATTTGCTGGAAAAACACGGCATTACCACCACCAGCCCGGGCGAGGTTCTGGCCCATGCCAAGCTGGACCAGGTCTGCCGCGAACTGGCGGGAATAGCGGCGGCCGAGTTCGCCCGCGCCGATGCGATCATGGCCAGCTGCAATAAACAGAACATCAAACCGGCGCTGATCATGCGCGGGGCCTATTTGGGAACCCTGGAGCGGCTGCAAAAGCGCGGCTGGAGCCCCGAGGCGGTGGCGAAACAGCCTTCAAATCTGACCAAAACCCTGGGCAAGGCGCAAAAGCTGATGGTCGCGCTGCGCCATGCGATCGGATGAGAAGGTGAGCCGGGTCCATATCATCGGGGCCGGGATGGCGGGCCTGGCGGCGGCCGTCAAACTGACCCGGGAGGGCCTTCCCGTGACCCTTTACGAGGGGGCCGGACACGCCGGCGGGCGGTGCCGTTCGTTCCTGGACAAGGCCCTGGGGGCGGTGATCGACAACGGCAATCATTTGATCCTTTCCGGCAACCTTTCGGTCCAAAGCTATCTTTCGATGATTGACGCCAGGGAGACTTTCGAGACGGCCGAAGCGGTCTTTCCGTTTCTTGATTTGAAAACCGGGGAACGCTGGCAGGTGCGCCCGGGCGCCGGCAAGTTCCCGTTCTGGCTGTTGCGCAAAGGGCGCGGCATCCCGGGGGTGAAATTTCCTGAATACCTGGCGGCGTTCAGGATCAACAACGCCGCCCCGGGCAAGACCGTGGCGGAAATCACCGGGGGAAAGGGCCTTCTCTATCAGCGGTTCTGGGAGCCAATGACCCTGGCGGCGCTCAATACCCCCCCGGGTGAGGCCTCGGCGATTTTGCTCAAGGCGGTTCTGGGCGAGACCTTTTTCAAGGGGGCAAAGTTCTGCCGGCCGCTGCTGGCGGCAAAGGGTCTTACGCAAAGTTTTATCGACCCGGCGCTGAAGTTCCTGAAATCGGGCGGGGTAAAAATCCACTTCAAAACCCGCCTGAGGGAAGTGGTCCGGGATAACGGCAAAATGACCGCCCTGAAATTCAGCCTAAGGACGGCGCCGTTGGGGACCGGCGACCAGGTGATTCTGGCGCTGCCGCCCAACATTACTTCCACCCTGGTCAAGGAAGTAGAGGGGCCTGCGGAGTTTCATGCCATCGTCAACGTCCATTTCCGGCTGCCGGAGAAAACGGCCGGCGAGGGAAGTGTCCCGTTCCTCGGCCTCTTGGGCGGGACCGCGCACTGGCTGTTTATCCGCGGCGGCATCGCTTCGGTCACGGTCAGCGCCGCGGATCGTCTGGCGGAAAAAAGCGCCGGGGAAATTGCCAAATTGATCTGGCGGGATGTCGCCCGGGCGCTCGGCGCCGGAAACGCAAAAATTCCTGCATACCGGGTGATCAAGGAAAAGCGCGCGACCTTTTCCCAGACCCCGGCCAACTTGAGGAAACGGGCGCCGCAGAAAGGGCCGCTTCCCAATCTCTATCTTGCCGGCGACTGGACCCAGACCTATATTCCGGCGACCATTGAGAGCGCGGTGCGCTCCGGCTTTTTCGCCGCCCGGGCGGTGATCCGGGACCGAGACCTAAAAACCGGCAAAAAAGAATAAAAAACAGTTTTCAAGCCGGGGCCATCTGGTGTAGGCCTTCACCCCGGAAGGATGAATGTAATGACGGACGCCAAAAACAGCGGCAACGGCGGGATAGCGCCTGAGTTCCTGAAGCGGATCGAACGGGTGCTGGACGCCTCCGTCGCCAGCTTCAAGAAAATGCAGCGTGAAGACGGCCACTGGGTGTTCGAGCTGGAGGCCGATATCTCGATCCCGGCCGAATATATCATGCTCAACCATTTCCTCGATGACCTGGAACCGGAACTGGAGACGGAACTGGCCAGCTTCATCCGCTCCAAACAGCAAACCGGCGGCGGCTGGCCCTTGTTCCATGATGGCGCGATGAACATCAGCGCCACCGTCAAGGGCTATCTGGCATTGAAGCTGGCCGGCGACAAACCCTCAGCCCGGCACATGAAAAAAGCCAGGACAGCGATCCTGGCCGCCGGCGGGGCGGAAAAATCGAACGTCTTTACCCGCTATTCCCTGGCCCTGTTTGGCCAGGTGCCGTGGCGCGCGGTGCCGGTAATGCCGGTCGAGCTGATGCTGCTGCCCGACTGGTTTCCGGTCGCTTTGGGAAAGGTGTCCTACTGGTCGCGGACGGTGATCGCGCCGTTGCTGGTGCTGGCCGCCCTGAAACCGGCGGCCCGGAACCCGAAGCGGATCAGTATTGCCGAGCTGTTCACCACCCCGCCGTTCGAGATTGAAACCTATATCGAGCCGCAGCTCGGCACCGGCTGGGAGAAGTTCTTTATCGGGCTTGATAAAATCCTCCGCAGGGTTGAACCCCACCTGCCGAAAAAAACCCGCGAGATAGCAATCCAGCGGGCGGTCGATTTCTTTACCGAGCGACTCAACGGTCTCGACGGCCTGGGGGCGATATTCCCGGCCATGGCCAATGCGGTGATGGCCATGGATGCGCTTGGCTACGACCGCCAGGACGAGCGTTTCAAGACCGCCCTTAAAGCGGTCCGGAACCTGATCAGCTGGTCGCAAAAACCGCGCTTTATCCAGCCCTGCTGGTCGCCGATCTGGGACACTTCGTTGGGTTTGCACGCCCTTTTGGAGGCCGGTGAGGACCCGAATTCCGAAGCCATACTGAGGGCTTGCAACTGGATGAAAGACTTGCAAATCCTCGATGTCGGGGGTGACTGGATCAAGAAAAAGCCTGGGCTTAAACCGGGCGGCTGGGCGTTCCAGTACCGCAACGATTATTACCCGGACCTGGATGACACCGCGGTGGTCGGCCTGGTGCTGGACCGGGTTGACAGTGAAGAATTCGAGCATACCAACCAGCGCGCGGTAGACTGGATCGTCGGCATGCAGTCAAAAAACGGGGGCTTTGCATCTTTTGATGTCGACAACACCGCTTATTTTCTCAACAACATCCCGTTCGCCGATCATGGCGCGCTGCTGGACCCGCCCACCGAGGACGTGACCGGACGCTGCCTCAGCTTCCTGGCGCAGCTGGGTTATCAGCGCAACCATCCGGTCATCGAGCGCGGGATGAAATACCTGAAAGATGCCCAGGAGCAGGACGGCAGCTGGTTCGGCCGCTGGGGAACCAACTATATTTACGGCACCTGGTCGGTGCTGTGCGCCCTCAATGCGGTGGGCGAGGACATGAACCAGCCCTATATCCGAAAAGCAGTCGACTGGCTGGTCGGCAGCCAGGGTGAGGACGGCGGCTGGGGCGAGGACGGCGGCACCTATTGGCAACAAAGCCCGGTTTTGGTCAGGGAAAGCACCCCCTCGCAGACCGCCTGGGCGGCCCTCGGGCTGATGGCGGCGGGCGAGGTTGACCACCCGGCCACCCGGCGCGGGATTGAATACCTGACCAGCGCCAAACGCCACGGCAATAAATGGGAAGAACCGCACTATACCGCAGTCGGATTCCCACGGGTCTTTTTCCTCCGCTATGACGGCTATTCCAGATATTTTCCGATCTGGGCGCTGGCCCGCTACAAAAACCTGATGAATGGCAATTCCAAAAATGTAAGTTACGGAATGTGAGTACGCTCGGCGTCATTACCGGTCTGAAGTTCGAGGCGGAGATCCTCCGCAAAGCCGCCAAATGCAAAAAAACAATTCTGCCGATGATCGCCTCGGCGGCCGGAAATCAGCAGCGCGCCTACGACCTGGCTTGCGGCTTTGTCGAGCGGGGGGCGCGGGGGCTGGTCAGTTTCGGGATCGCCGGGGGCCTGAGCCATGAGGCCCCGGTCGGCGCCCTGATTTTGCCCGGCCTGGTGATTTGCGAAAAGGGATCCGAATACCATCCCGACAAGACCTGGCGCAGCGCTTATCTGGGCCGGCTGCCGCTCAAGATGGCCCCGGTCACCGGGCCCTTGATCAGTCTGCCGGTGGCGCTCGAGCTGGAGCCCGACAAACGCGCGGCGCACGAAAAAACCGGCGCGCTGGGGGTTGATATGGAAAGTTTCGGGGTGGCCAGGGCGGCCCGGGACTGCGGCGTCCCGTTTATCGTCGTGCGGGCGATTTCAGATGCGGTGACCGATACTCTGCCCGCCTCGCTGGTCCCGGCGATGACCGAAGACGGCGGCATCAGCGCCAGTGCTTTGTTCAAGGGGATCGTGAGGAACCCGTCCGACTTGCTGCACTTGCCGGCCTTCGGGGTGAAAACCGCCCGGGCCAGCCGGACCTTACGCCGCGCGGCTTTTCTTGGCCTTCCGCTGTTTGGCCTCAGGCTCTGATTCCATCGCCGTCGAGACGATTTTTTCAAACATAAATTCCGCCGGGCGCTGATCTTTAAGTGAGATTTCGGGGACCATCGGCGCTTCGGTTTCAATCCCGCGGCGCCACACCATGAAGGCCTTCAAGGGGTGCTTGACGGTTTCGTTGACCGCGGTCGGCTCATAACCGCAATGGACCATGCAATTGGCGCATTTTTCATAATTGCCGGTGCCATAACTATCCCAGTCGGTGGTTTCCATCAGCTCCCTGAAAGTCGCAACGTAGCCTTCGCCGAGCAGGTAGCAGGGCTTTTGCCAGCCGAAAATGTTGCGGGTCGGATTGCCCCACGGGGTGCAGTGGTATTCCTGGTTGCCGGCCAGGTAATCGAGATAAAGGGTCGACTGGTTGAAGACCCAGTTTTTGCCCTGCTGCTTCTGGATCCGGAAGATATCGCGGAACAGGTTCTTGGCGCGCTTGCGGCCCAGAAAATGTTCGGTATCCGAGGCCCGCTCATAGGCATAGCCCGGCGATACGGTAATCCCCTCGACCCCCAGGGTCATCGCGAAATCGAAAAACTTGGCGGCTTTTTCCGCGGTCGCGTTGTCAAACAGGGTGGCATTGACGGTCACCCGGAAGCCGCGCTTTACCGCCGCCCGGATGGCATCGGTGGCGATATCGAACACCCCTTGCTGGTCGACCGCCTGGTCGTGATCTTCCTCGAGCCCGTCGAGGTGGATCGAAAAGGTCAGGTAGGGGGTTGGCTGAAAGAGGTGCATTTTTTTCTTGAGCAGCAGCGCGTTGGTGCACAGGTAAACGAATTTCTTGCGCGCGGTAATGCCGTCGACGATCGCTTTGATCTCCCTGTGGATCAGGGGTTCGCCGCCCGGGATCGAGACCACCGGTGCGCCGCATTCATCGACCGCCTCAAGGCACTGCTCGACCGACAAGCGTTTGTTCAGGATCGCATCGGGATAGTCGATCTTGCCGCACCCGGGGCAGGCCAGGTTGCAGCGGAACAGGGGCTCGAGCATCAGCACCAGGGGATATTTCTCAACCCCTTTGAAGCGCTGTTTCATAATGTAGGCGCCGACGCGCAGCTGCTGGATCAATGGTACGGCCACTTGCTCAAGCCCCTTTCGTTGGGTTTATTTTTCCCCTCTTAGGGGGCCATAAAGTCCAGTAATTGTGACAATTTCACGGTGCCGTCAAGGGAAAACAGTAACAAAATGGTCTTATTTTAGTTTTTGGCGGTTTTTCCGGCGTTTTGCAGCCAAATCATCAGCCCGGGCAGCACCAGCAGGGTGGCGATCAGGATCATCACAATGGCCAGCGCCAAGAGGATGCCCATGCTGGCGGTCCCCTGGTGGGCGGAGATCGCCAGGGTGCCGAACGAGCCGAGCGTAGTGAGCGCGCTCAACAGCACCGCTCTCGGCGTCGAGGAGGATAGCAATTTGGTGTTTTCCTTTTCCTCCCGGGCCCGGAGAACCAGGTGAATGCCGCTGTCGACCCCGAGCCCGATCAGCAGCGGGATGACGATCACATTGGCGAAATTGAACTTGAGGCCCAGCAGGGTCATTGCCGCCAGGGTCAGCAAGCCGGCCAGAAAAACCGGGATGGTAATCAACGCGACGCTTGAGGCGCGCCTCAGGATCAGGAACAGGAACAGCACCATCGCGACCACCGCAATGGTTGAGGCCTCGATCATCGCGCCCTTGACCACCAGGCCGGAGTTAAAGATCTGCACCGGGCTGCCGGAGGCTTCGCTGGCGAGCGCGGACACCGCGGCTACGAAACGCTCAAGGTCCCTGGCGGAGCTCAGGTTGGCGCTCGGGAAAACCTCAACCCGGAAGCGGCCATCCTCAGCAATATAGCGGCTGGTGATTTCCTCCGGCAGGTCGGCCAGCGTGACATAATCGGCGCCCAGCGCCGCATCCAGCTGGTCCACAAGGCGCGGGAAAGTGCTGAATAGATTTTGCTGCAAAAGCGCTTGTTCAGCGGCGCCGTTTTGCATCTCCACGCCGAAGCCTTCAAGGCTGGCGCTCAATTCCATCGCCGCTGCGGTCACCGGCAAGCCGGAGCGCGCCGCCTCCAGGGCCGAGACTTTTTCCCGGAAGGTTGAGACCGCCGCGGCATTTTCCTCCCCCGACGGCGGGGCGGCGGCGCCGCGGCCGGTGAATACCGGGTTGAGGAAGATCGATATGGTGTCGATCACCTCGAGCTTTTCATCCTGCCGCTCCGGCACATAGCTTTGCAGGATGATCACCTCGTCGACCTCCGGCAAGCCGGTCAGGGTATCCTTGAGAGCGGCGGCTTGCTGCTCCCCGGCGGCCAGAATCTGGATCGTATAGGGAGAGGTTTTCTCCCCGGCCATCAGATCAAAGAAGGTGGTGACCGATTCCGATTTGGGATCTTTCAGGTTGATGGGATCGAAATCAAAATCCGCCTGCGCCGCAAAATAAAGCGAGGCCAGGCCGAACGCCAGGCCAGCCAGAGCAATCCCGCGGCCGTTTTTGGCAATAAACCCGGCTTCCTGTTTTGCATGGATATTGAAGACCACCTTGCCTTTCTTGAGCGGCATCAGTTTCAAGAGCGCCGGCAGGAACGTCAGCGAGGTGAAGAACGAGATAAACATTCCGGTCCCGGAGATCAGCCCGAGCTGCGCCAGGCCAACATAATCGGTCGCCATAAAGGCATAAAACGCCAGCGCCGTGGTCGGGGCGCACAGCGCCAGCGGCGCGCCCACCGTGACCGAGGTTTTGATCAGCGCCTGATCGACCGGCAGGCCCCCCTGCACTTCCTCCTGATACCTGAGCGAAAAGTGAATCGCGAAATCGATCCCGAGGCCGATAAACAGCACCGCAAAAGCAATCGAAATGATGTTGAGATAGCCGATCGCCAGAAGGGCAAACGCCCCGGTCCAGATCAACCCGGCAAACAGCGTGGTCAGCGCCGCGAACACCAGCCGGGCCGAGCGGATGCCAAAACCGAGCACCAGCGCCACCAGGATAAAAGAAAGTGCGCCCGCCAGCATGGCCCCGTCCGCGACACTTTTCAACTCATCCGAACTGAGCGCCATTTTTCCGGAAAAGCGAATTAAAGTCCCGGTCTCTTGGGCCACTTCACGGGCCGCCGCGCGGGCTCCGGCCAGCGCCGCCTTGGCCGATTGCAACTGCGTAAAATCCAGCTCCGGCTGGACGATCAGCAGCCGGCGTTTGGCCTTTGCCAAATCCTCATCATCGAGGAAAATCGCCCGCCACGAGAGCGCCTGTTCACGGCCGTTGGCGGCGGCCCGGGCGCTGGCGGTGATTGATCCCAGAACCTCGGTTAGTTTGTCCGGCGGGGTATCGCCTTCCGATATCTCCTCCATCGCTTCGCTGAGAATATCGAACAGACCGCGCAGCGACGGGTCCTCGGAAACCGCGGCCAAAACCGGCTCGGCCGCGGCCAGCTGGTCGGACAAATCCACCAGCTGGTCAAAATCCAGATAGAGAAAACCGTTTTGATCGAAAAACGCACCGGCGCCCGGCGCATAAACGCTTTTGTATAAACCCTTGCGGGCGCTGAGATAGGCGGCCAGCAACTCTTGAGCCTCCGCCGCGGCTTCCGGCGTCTCGCCGTCGATGACGATAATAAAGCTGTTGTTGAACTGCGGGAAGGCGGCATTAAAATCATGGAAAGTCTGGCGGAACGGCAGTTCCGGGTTGATCATCTCATCGGTATCGGTGTGCACCTCGAGGTTGCCGCCGATGTAAAACGCCGCCAGGCCGGTCATAATCAGCGAGACCACCACAAACAGCGCCGGCCGCTTGATCGCAAAGCCGGTCAAATTTCTTAGAAAATTATGGATTATTGTTAGGGCTACGTTCATATAAGGCCTGATAAAATAAGCTTAAAGGACGTTATGATTTACCTTAGACGAATTTATGGCAGGTTTTTGCGCCTCTTAAAAGGGCTGGTTACGGCTTTTGCGCTGGTTTGCCTTTCCGCCTCCGGGGCGGCGGCTTCCGAGGCCACCGGCCTGGTCGAGGCTTTTCATGAAAACCTCCTGACCACCATGCAAAACGCCAAAGTCTGGGGGTTTGAAAAGCGCCGCGATTATCTCAGCGGTCCGGTCCGTGTAACCTTCAATTCCGGGATTATGGTGCGGCTCGCCTCCGGTCCCAACTGGAAAAAATTCAGCGACCAGCAAAAGGCCGACCTGACTGAGACTTTCTACCAGTTCTCGCTGGCCACCTACGCGTCGCGCTTCAAGGGCTATTCCGGCCAGCAGTTTGTCACAATAGAGGAAATTCCGATGCGCAAGGGGCGGGTTCTGGTCTCGACCAAACTGGTCAAGGCCAAGGGCGATGAGATCATGATCGGCTATGTGGTTAACCCGAACGGCGATGGGAGCTACCAGGTGATCGATATTTATCTCAAGGGAAAACATTCCGAGCTGGCCCAGCGCCGCTCCGAATTTTCCCCGATCATCCGTGATCAGGGTTTTACCGGGCTTCTTTCCCTGCTAAAGCAAAAGGTGCTGAACCTGGAGGCCGAGGCGCTGGAAGCCGCCGAGTAGCGTGTAAGGCCTCCCCAAGATCATCCTGGAGGGGCGGTTGAAAGCCACCAATAGATCTGAGGCTAGGGCCTCGCGTTTTTACTCGCATCCTTTGATGGGGGTGAGTTTATCAAACCTTTTCCGGCTGTTCAGGTTGTACGGCTGGCCGGAGAAGGGCCACCGCGGAACGGCGTTGATGTTTGTCTTGAGCGCGCTGGTGCGCTTGCCCTTCGCGCTGCTCGAGGCGGCCTATGTGGCGATGAAGCGGAACGGGGTAAAACCGGACCCGGTTTTCATCATCGGCCATTGGCGCTCCGGCACCACCCACCTTTACAATATCATGAGCAAGTCTCCGCGCTTTCATTTTGTCTCGCCGTTCGCCACCGCGCTGCCGGAAGCATTTCTGGTGCTGACCAAATTGTTCCGCCCGCTGCTGGTCAAGACGCTCCCTGAGGGCCGCTTTATCGATGGCGTGCCGGTCACGGAGGACAGCCCGCAGGAAGACGAGATCGCGCTTTCCAACCTGACCGCCAATTCGTTTTTTCACGCGCTCTATTTTCCGAAGGATTTTTACCAGACCTATAACCGCGGGCTGTTCTTCGACGGGGTTCCGAAGAACCAGGTGGCGGAGTGGGGCGAGCGCCTCAAGGAATTTTACCTGAAGCTCCAGATCGAGGGGGCGGACAGGCGGCTGTTGATCAAAAACCCGGTCTATACCGCGCGGGTGAAAGAAATTCTGAAGCTCTACCCCAAGGCCAGGTTCATCCACATCCACCGCAACCCCTACAAGATTTTTTTCTCGATGCGGAACTTTTACCAGAAACTGCTGGCGGAATTTCCGCTGCAGAAGTTTGAGATCAAGAACATCGACGATCATATCCTCAGCGTTTACAGCCGGATGATGGATAACTTCGAGCGTGATACTTTGGGCCTGCCCAAGGGCCAGTTGATCGAGGTGCGGTTCGAGGATTTGCAAAAAAACCCGCTGAAAGAACTGGAAAAAATTTACCGCGCGCTCGATCTTGGCGATTTCACCGAAGACAAGGAGACTTACACTAAATATCTGGAAGGGGTTAAGGATTACCGGAAAAACGTCTATAATTTCCCGGAAGAGGATTTGAAAAAGGTCGAGATTCACTGGCGCAGATTCATCAAGCGGGGGGGCTATTCAAGGCCGTGAAGAAGTTTTTGAAAATTGCCGGAGTTTTGTTCCTTGGTGCGATTGGCATCGGGGTGATCTGGTATTTCCAGAGTCTCAAAATTGAGGGCGACCCGCTGCTCACCGCCTGTTGGGGGGTTGAGGTTTACGATGACCTCACCGGCGAAAAGGTGGTCGGCGTCGAGGATCTGGATTTCGATCCCGCCACCGGAACTATTTTCCTCTCCGCTTACGACCGCCGCGCAGTGGCGCGTGAAATCGACGAAGGCAAAGTCACCACCCAGGGCGGAATTTATACCATCAACGTTTCGGACATTACAGATGCAACTTCCTTACAGGTTACCGACATCAGCCGGGCCTTTAAAGAGGCGGGCAACGAGTTCCGCCCGCATGGGTTTAGTTTAGGGGTTCTTGATGAACAAAAAATGCTTATGGTTATTAATCGAACTGTCCAGACCGGTGATAATATTTTAATCGTTCCAAAAATTTTGTTATTTTCATTATATTCAGAGAAGCTAAACTTGGAACATTCCTTCGAGAGCAAAGGTTATTGTGATCTTTATGATGTCGTTTTTAAAAGCTACGAAATTGTGGCAACCAATGACCTTTCCAGGTGTTACGATCTTCAAAACAATAATTTAAAGCGGGGGGAGTTGATCCCGTATTATGAAAATGTCGTTCCTACCCTTATCAGTTCATCTGATTTGCCTAATGGAATAGCTTACTGGGGTGAAAGCAAATTGGTTTACTCTGAAACCAAAAATAAGGAACTCATTGTAATTGATTTTTCTAACGGAGGTTTTGATTTTTTGTATGAATTCATAAAAACAAAAGGGTTCCCTGATAATTTGACTGTAGATGAAACCAATAATCTAATTGTGGCTGTTTTCCCAAACCTGATTGACTATTTTTTCTTTATGAAATCATGGATAGGCGTGAACAAAAGCCCCAGCGCGGCGTACCGGATTTCACCAGAGACTTATGAGCAAACCCTTCTGTTCAAAGATGATGGCGCCATGATTTCCGGGGCGACAGTGGCCTTGCGGGCCGGGGATTATCTCATTCTGGGTTCGGGCTGGGATGATCATATCGCGATCTGCTCGGGCATGGACGGGCTCGATTGATGGCAATGTTCAAAAAAGCGCTGGTGACCGGCGGGGCGGGGTTTATCGGCGCGCACCTGGTGGCGCTGCTGGTGAAAGAAGGCGTCAAGGTCACGGTTCTGGATACAGCTGTAAAAACCAAAGGCCTGCCCAAGGAGGTCAAGGGCTTCAAGGGCTCGATCCTCGATCAACACGTTTTGGAAAAAGCCATGAAAGGCCAGGAATGCGTCTTTCACCTCGCCGCGCTGACCCATCTGTGGGCCAGGCATAAAAAGGACTTTGCGGCGGTCAATGTTGAAGGCACCCGGAATGTTCTGGCGGCCGCTAAAAAAGCCAAGGTAAAAAAGATTGTCGTGACCTCGACCGAGACCATCCTGCGCGGCTGGCGCGATCCCGACCCGTTTCCTATTTCAGAGAATGATCCGGCGCCCGCGCTGGACGACATGGCCGGGCCCTATACCAGATCGAAATGGCGGGCCGACCAGCTGGTGAGGGAAGCGGCGAAAAGCGGTCTGCCGGTGGTCAGCGTTTACCCGGCTGTGCCGGTTGGCCCGGGCGATTATAATCTCACCGCGCCGACCCGGATGATCCTCGATTTCGTAAAGGGCAAGACCCCGGCATACCTCAACGCGCTTTTGAATTACGTGCCGGTCGGGGATGTCGCGCGGGGGCATTATCAAGCCGCGATCCTGGGCGCGCCTGGCGGGCGCTATATCCTGGGCGGTGAAAATCTCGCCATGGCGCATTTCCTCGAGCGACTGGAAGACGTCTCGGGCCAAAAAATGCCGAAACGCCGGGTGCCCTTTGAGCTGGCCTATTCATTCGCGGTTTTGTCCGAGTTTTTGGCCGATGTGATCACCCGAAAACCCCCGCTGGCCTCGAAAGAAGGGGTGCGGCTGGCCCTGAATCCGTCGTTCGTAACCTCTCAGCTGGCCGCCGACAAGCTCGGCTACCGGCCCTCAGGGGTAAAACCGGCGCTCAAAGCGACTGTCGAATGGTTCCGGGAAGAGGGTTTGATTTAGTTGGTAATTTTTCCACCCCCTCACCCCACCCCTCTCCCACGGGGGGAGAGGGAGCTTTAAATGGAGCCCTCAATAGAATCCCCTCTCCCTTGAGGGGAGAGGGTAGGGTGAGGGTGACACATAAAATGATTTAACCCGCCGGGATAAGGTCGTTTTTTGATAGGTTCCCCAGCACATCATCGAAGGCGTCTTTCAGCAGGCCAACGATCTCATCGATATCCGCTTCCGAGACGATCAGCGGCGGCGCCAGCGCGATGGTGGTGACCGAAGGCAGGTTGCGGCAGAGCAGGCCCCGCTTATAGGCGGCCTGCTGGATGCGCATCGGGATTTTGCGCTCCACGTCGAAGAACGCCTTTTTCTCCCGGTCTGCGATCAGCTGGATTCCAGCCAGCAATCCACACCCCCTGACCTCGCCGACATGGGGGCTGTCCCGGAACGCTTTTTTAAGCTGGCGGTGGAGGTAGCCGCCCATTATCCGGGCATTTTCAACCAGGCCTTCCCGTTCCACAATCTCGAGGTTTTTGAGCGCCACCGCGCAGCCGACCGGATGGCCGGAATAGGTGTAGCCGTGGGCGAAGTTGCCGGTTTGCTCAGAGCCTTCCTTCAAGACCTCCCAAATCTCATCGGTGAGATGAGCGGCGGACAGCGGGAAATAGCCCGAGGTCAGGCCCTTGGCCGAGGACATCAGATCCGGCGTGATGTTGAAAATCTCCGAACCGAAGGTAGCGCCGAGCCGCCCGTAGCCGCAAATCACCTCATCGGCGATCATCAGGATGTCATGTTTTTTCAGGACTTTTTGCACCGCCTCGAAATAACCGGGTGGCGGCGCCACCACCCCGCCGGCGCCGCTCACCGGCTCGGCGATAAAGGCGCCGATGGTCTCCGGACCTTCTTGCAAAATCAAATCCTCGAGCGCCTCAACCATGCGCGCCGCGAACGCGTCCTCGCTCTCACCGGCCCCGGCGTTCCGGTAATAGTGCGGCATTTCGGTGTGGCGGACCTCCGGAATGGGAAGGTTGTAGGGGGCATGGAACGAGGGCAGCCCGGTCAGGCTGGCCGTGGAGATCGAAGTGCCGTGATAGGAAAACCAGCGCGAGATGATCTTTTTCTTCTCCGGGCGGCCTTTGATGTAATTGTAATGCCAGACCACCTTCAACAGCGTGTCATTGGCGTCCGACCCGGAACAGCCAAAGAAAACCCGGTTCAGGCTGCCCGGCGTCATGGCGCTCAGCTTCTCCGCCAGCAGGATTTCCGGCGGGTTGGCCATGCCGGAAAAACTGTGGAAATAGCTCAAATTTTCCGCCGCCTTTTTCATCACCTCGGCGAGTTCTTCGCGGCCATAGCCGACGTTGACGCACCACAGCCCGGCCAGGCCGTCGATCAGCTGCTTGCCGGTGACGTCGGTGATCCGGATGCCCTGGCCGCTCTCCATGATTTTCGGCCCCTCGGCCAGCAGGTCGGCGATATTGGTCTGCGGATGCAGCAGGTGTTTTTGGTCGGCATCGGCCAGATCATCATAACGGCGGATATTTTTCATTGCTTCCCCCTGGGGTCCAGATCCCAATTGAACAGCCGCCAGATGGCAGTAATTTTCCCGGCCCGTCAATGGCTTTTTCGATCAAATTCATTGGCATCCGCCGTCAGCTGTATCAGAGCATACTAACCCCAAATGGAATTATTTGACCGGGAATATTTTTCTGCCTGGCCAGGCAGTCCGGGCGAGGTGGTGTAATCACCATAAGTCCGGACTAACGCAGACCAGGCACAAAAAGAACCCGGCAGAAACTGTGGGCAACAGACGGCACGGAAAGGCGTCAGGGTCTTTCCATGATGTGCCGCATCATGTTCAAAACCCTTCCTGTTTCCCTCTTGTCTGTTGCCCATCAAATTGTTTCCATTTGGGGTTAATATGCTCTAAAACTGCCGGTCATGGAAAATTTTGGTGAAATACTGAACTGGGTGGACGATCAGCAGGAGCGGATGGTCGAGACCGTCAAGGCCTGGTCGCGGATCAATTCCGGCAGCCATAATCTGGAAGGTCTGGCGAAAATGGGCGAAGTGGTTACCGAGGCTTTCTTGTCGCTGGGCGCCGAGCTGGAGGTGCGTGAGGCCCGGCGCGGTGAAAAAATCAATGACCGGGGCGAGCTAGAGAAGGTCATCTTCGGTCCGGTTTATCATTTCAAAAAACGCCCCTCAGCCAACCGCAAGGTACTGCTGACCGGGCACCTGGATACCGTTTTCCCGAAGGACCATCCTTTCCAGAAGCCAGTTAATCTGGACGGCAACACCCTGAACGGCCCCGGCGTGGCCGATATGAAAGGCGGCATCCTGGTGATGCTGGTGGCTTTGGAAGCGCTGGAGCGTTCAGGCATGGCCGGGAGTCTGGGCTATGAAATCCTGCTCAATTCCGATGAAGAGGTGGGATCGACCGGTTCCGCCGCGATCCTGACCGAATGCGCGAAAGCCTGCGATTTCGGCATGACCTTCGAGCCCGCCTGGGCCGACGGAACGCTGGCCGGGGAGCGCAAGGGCAGCGGAAATTTTTCGGTCATCATGCGCGGCCGGGGGGCGCACGCCGGGCGCGAGTTCGAAAAAGGCGTCAATGCGATTGCCGCCCTGGCTGAATTGGTAACCGAGCTTCAGGCGCTCAACGGCACTGAGCAAGGGCTGACCATCAACCCGGGGCTGATCACCGGCGGGACCGCCACCAACGTGGTGCCGGATCTGGCTATCTGCAAGTTCAATGTGCGCGTTAAAACGACTGCCCAGCAGGCCTGGTTTGAGCGGGAGTTCAAAAAGATCCTCGATAAATATAATGCCCGCCAGGGGCTGAAAGCCGAAAGTCACGGCCATTTTACCCGTGTTCCAAAGATTTTAACCGGGGCCAACAAAAAATTGTTTGAAGTCCTCAAGGACCTGGGGAAGGAGATCGGCATTGAGGTTGCCTGGGCGCCGACCGGCGGGTGCTGTGACGGCAATAACCTGGCCGCCGCCGGGCTGCCCAACATCGACACCCTGGGCGTCAGGGGCGGGAAAATCCATACTGATGAAGAATTCGCCCTCCTTGACAGCTTCACCGAACGCGCCAAACTTAGCACATTATTGCTTTTAAACTATGCAGCGGGCAACTTCAGGCTTTAAAGTGGGATTTGAGGAGGAGCAGAGCTCATGATGGTCATCCGGCCAGTTGAAAGCAGGGATTTACTGGGGATTTATACCCTGGCGGCGGTCGCCTCCGACGGCCTGACCACCCTGCCGGTTTCCAAAGAGCGCCTTTTGGAGCGCATCCGGACCTCGGAGGCAAGTTTTGCCAAAGATATCAGGGAACCGGGGCCGGACTCCTATTTTTTCGTGCTGGAGGATACCGCAAAAGAAAAAATCGTCGGCACCTCCGGCATATTTGCGGCAGTGGGCCTGGACCGGCCGTTTTACAATTACCAAATCAAGCCCGAAAAACACACCAGCAATGATCCCGAGGTGGTCAGCGAACTGCATACCCTCAATTTCGGCACTCCCTATACCGGAGCGTGCGAGCTGGCGACCCTTTACCTGCACCCTGATTATCGCTACGGCGGCAACGGGGCGCTGTTGTCAAAATCCCGGTATATGATGCTGGCTGCTTACCCGGAGCGGTTTTCCGGGCGGATTTTTGCTGAAATCCGCGGCTGGACCGACGACAAAGGCCTGTCCCCGTTCTGGAATGCCCTGGGACGGCATTTTTTCAAAATGGAGCTGGTGGCGGCGGATCGCATCAACTCGCTCGGCAATTACCAGTTCATTGAAGACCTGATGCCCAAATGCCCGATCTATGTGGAAATGCTTCCCCCCAGCGCCCGGGCGATTATTGGCAGGCCGTATGAGGAATCAGCCCCGGCTCTCCGGCTGCTTGAAAGCGAAGGATTCAAGCTCAATAATATAGTGGATGTGTTTGATGGCGGCCCGTGCGTCGAGGCGGAACTTTCCGAAATTCGCGCGGTCAGGGAAAGCCGGGAGGCCCAGGTCATGATCTCCCGCGATGACAAATGCCAGGGCCGTTATTTGGTCGCCAATACCCGGCTTGACTGTTTCCGCGTGGTTCAGGCGCCGGTGCGCGAAAAAGGAAAAGGCAAGGTGGGAATCACCGCCAAAACGGCGCGGGCTTTAGGGGTGAAAAGGGGCGGTAAGGTTCGTTTTGTGACGCTGAAAAAGAAAAAGACCTGAATTTTATGATTAGCGGAAAAAATTATATCGGGGGCAGCCGCGTGACCGCCTCTGGCAAGGCGTTCACTTCCCTGAACCCGGCCACCGGCGAGGCGGTCTGGCAGGGCCATGAAAGCACCGGGGGTGAGGTGGATAAGGCTTTCGAGGCGGCCGGCAGCGCATTCCTCAAATGGCGCGGACTGCCGCACGAAAAGCGCACCCGGCATCTGAGGGCCTACGCCGCTTTGGTTGAGAAAAACCAGGAGCGGCTGGCCGAGGTTATTTCAACCGAGACCGGCAAAGCGCTGTGGGATGCCAGGGGCGAGGTTTCCGCCGTGATCCGCAAGGTTGAGATCTCGATCCGGGCGTATCAGGAGCGCACCCCGACCAGCGAGGGCTTGGCCGGGGTTCTCAGAACCCGCCTGACCCACCGCCCGCACGGCGTCATGGGGGTGATCGGACCCTATAATTTTCCCTGCCATCTGGCCAACGGGCATATCGTCCCGGCGCTTTTGGCAGGCAACACGGTGGTCTTCAAACCCTCTTCGTGGACCCCCTGGTCGGCGGAAATAATGGTCGGCCTCTGGCATCAGGCGGGAATCCCGGATGGCGTCATCAATCTGGTGCAGGGGGGGCGTGTTACCGGACAGGCGATCCTGGAAAATCCCGGCCTCAAGGGGCTGCTGTTCACCGGCGGGGTGCCAACCGGCAAGTTATTCGCCCGGCAGCTGGCCGAGCGCCTGGATGTGGTGGTGGCGCTGGAACTTGGCGGCAACAACCCGCTGATTGTCTGGCAGGCGGCAAACCAAAAGGCCGCCGTGATCATCGCCATCCAGTCGGCCTTTATCACCTCCGGCCAGCGCTGCACCTGCGCCCGGCGCCTGATTGTTCCCGATAACCAGGAGGGGAATGAATTTATAGCGGCCCTGGTCAAGGGCATGGATGGCATCGCCGTCGGCATGCCGGACAGCGATCCGCAGCCGTTCATGGGATCATTGATCTCGGCGGAGGCTGCTCTGGATGTTCTGGAGCGGCAAAGTTTCCTCGAAGGCAAGGGCGGCAAGGTCCTGAAAAGATCACAGCGGCTGCCCCTGGGCGATGCTTTTGTTTCGCCCGGGCTGGTGGATGTCACCGGTATCAAGCAGCGCGACGACGTGGAATGCTTCGGGCCGATTTTGCAGGTGATCCGCGTACAAAATTTTGAGGCCGCGCTCGATGAAGCCAACAATACCAACTTTGGCCTCGCCGCCGGAATCCTGACCGACAACAAGGCGCTTTACGAGCAGTTTTATGCCGGGATCGAGGCCGGCATCGTCAACTGGAACCAGCCGCTGCCCGGCGCCTCATCCGAAGCCCCGTTCGGCGGCCTGAAGGACAGCGGCAATCACCGCCCCTCGGCCTATTACGCCGCCGATTACGTGGCCTGGCCGATGGCCAGCCTGGAGAACGCGGAAGACAAATTGACCATGCCGGAAGCGCCGCCGGGGTTGAAGATATGAGCGCGGTGGAAGCCAATTTCGACGGCCTGATCGGCCCGACCCACAATTACGCAGGGCTTTCGCCCGGCAATATCGCCTCGGCCGACAACGCCCTGCAGGTCTCGAACCCCAAGGAGGCGGCGCTCCAGGGCCTGGCCAAGATGAAACGGCTGGCGGATCTGGGCCTGGTCCAGGGGGTGCTGCCGCCCCATCCCCGGCCGCACCTGCCGACCCTGCGGGCGCTGGGATTTACCGGCTCTGACCGGGAAATCATCACCGCGGCGGCCAACCAGGCGCCGGCGGTCCTGCGCAACCTTTATGCGGCTTCGCCAATGTGGACCGCCAATGCGGCAACCATAGCGCCCTCCGCCGACAGCGCCGATCGCCGGCTGCACATCACCCCGGCCAACCTTGCGGCGATGTTTCACCGCAGCATCGAACCTGAAACCACAGGCCGGGTTTTGAAGGCGATTTTCGCCGATGAAAAATTGTTTGCTCACCACCGGGCGCTGCCCGGCGGGGCGCAATTCGGCGACGAGGGAGCGGCCAACCACAACCGTTTTTGCGGTGATTATGGCGACCCCGGCCTGCACCTCTATGTCTATGGCCGCAAGGCTTTCGACAAAGGCGCCGCGCCGAAGAAATTCCCGGCACGGCAAACCTTCGAGGCCTCGGCGGCGATCGCCCGGCTGCACCAGCTGGAGCAAAGCCGGGTTCATTTTGTCCAGCAAAATCCCAAAGCGATCGATGCCGGGGCGTTCCATAACGATGTGCTGGCGGTCGCCAACAAAAACGTTTTCTTTTACCACCAGGAGGCCTTTGAGGACCCCGCCGCCTTAACCAAAACCTTGCAGGACAAGGCCCCCAATATCGGCCTTCATTTCATTGAAGTGCCGAAAGCGGCGGTATCCCTGGAAGACGCGATCAAATCCTATCTCTTTAATTCGCAACTGATCTCATTGCCGGGAAGTGACAAAATGACCCTGATCCTGCCCAGGGAAGCGGGTGAGACCGCCAGCACCAATGCCTATCTGGAAAGCCTGATTTCCAGCAACCAGCCGATCGGCGGCCTCGAGTTTCTGGAGCTGCGGCAAAGCATGCGGAATGGCGGCGGCCCGGCGTGTCTGAGGCTGAGGGTAGTGCTGACCGGGGAAGAGCGCGCGGCGCTTGGCGGCAATGTGATCATGGATGACCGCCTGTACCGGGATTTGACCGCCTGGGTGGAAAAACACTACCGCGACAAAGTGACCCCGGAAGACCTTGCCGACCCGGATTTTGCCGGGGAAAGTCTGGCCGCGCTCGATGCCCTGACCGGGATATTGAAGCTGGGGCCGGTTTTCGAATTTCAGCGCTGATTTTTCGCTTCTAAACCGAATACATTGCCGCTATGGTGGCGCCGCAAAATTATCTTAAATTCGAGGAATTAATGAAAAACATTCTGCTGCTTGGGGCCGGGAAAATCGGCGAGACGATTGCCGCCCTGCTGGGCGCCACCGGGGACTATCAGGTCACGGTCGCCGACAACCGCGACAAGAACCTGAAAAAGGTAAAAGTCAGCGGCAACGTTGAAACGCTGCGCCTGGATTTTTCCAATTGTGATGCGCTGGTGGGCGCCATGAAGGGCAAGTTCGCGGTGATCTCGGCGGCGCCCTTTTTCATGAACGCAGACATTGCCCGGGCCGCCGCCCAGGCCAAGGTGCATTTCCTCGACCTGACCGAGGATGTCGGGAGCACCCAGGTGGTCAAGCAGCTGGCTAGAAAAGCCGACACCGCTTTTATCCCGCAATGCGGGCTGGCGCCGGGGTTTATCTCGATCGTCGCCTATCACCTGGCGAGCAATTTCGATACCCTGCAGAACGTTCACCTGCGGGTCGGCGCGCTGCCGCAGTTCCCCTCGAACGCGCTGAAATATAACCTGACCTGGTCAACCGACGGCCTGATCAACGAATACCTCAAACCCTGTGAGGCGATTGTCCGCGGCGAGCTGCGCGAGGTGCTGGCGCTGGAAGAGCTGGAGCATTTCTCACTGGACGGGATCGAGTACGAGGCCTTCAACACCTCGGGCGGCCTCGGAACGTTGGCCGAAACCCTCAAGGGCAAGGTTCAGAATTTGAATTATCGTTCGATCCGCTACCCCGGCCACCGCGATATCATCAAAATGCTGGTCCAGGATTTGCGGCTGGGCGAGCGCCCGGAAATCCTCAAGGAAATTTTTGAACACGCACTGCCCAAGACGCATCAGGACGTGGTGCTGATTTACGTCACCGTCACCGGTTATAAGGACGGCGAGTATTTGCAGGAAACCTACACCCAAAAGGTTTATGCCCGGAAAATTGACGGCGAGATCAGGAGCGGCATCCAGATCACCACCGCCTCGGCGGTTTGCGCGGTGCTGGATTTGCTGGTGGAGGGTAAAATTCCCGGCAAGGGATTTATCCGCCAGGAGGAAATCAAGTTCAAGGATTTCATCGAAAACCGTTTTGGCAAAAACTTCGCCGCCAACCAGGGCAACGGAAACGGGCTTGGCTGATCAACCATATAACGGCGGCAGGGCGGTCGTTGATGCGCTGGTCGCGCACCGGGCCGGGATCGCCTTTTGCGTTCCCGGTGAGAGCTATTTGCCGATCCTCGACGCCCTTTATGATGTTTCCGATAAAATCAAACTGATCACCTGCCGGCATGAATCGGGGGCTTCTAATATGGCCGAGGCCTATGGCAAACTGACCGGCCAGCCCGGCATCTGCCTGGTGACACGCGGGCCGGGGGCAACCAATGCCTCGATCGGCATTCATACCGCCCGGCAGGATTCGACCCCGCTGATCATGCTGGTCGGCCAGGTGGCGACCCATCAGATCGGCTATGAGGCCTTTCAGGAGGTCGACTACAAAAAAATGTTCGCGCCCCTGGCCAAATGGGTCGAGCAGGTCGAGGATGTCAAGGATATCCCGGAGGTGATGACCAGGGCCTTTCATGTGGCGCTGTCAGGACGCCCGGGGCCGGTGGTGATCGCGCTGCCGGAGGATATATTGAACGCTGAATGCCCACCCGCTAAAATCAAACCACAAGCGCCGGATTTGGCGGCGCCGAAGGCGGAAGACCTGAAAAACCTGGCCGCCCTGATGCGCCGGGCGGAGAAGCCGCTGGTAATCCTGGGCGGCTCCGGCTGGAGCGGTGAGGCGGTGACCGGTTTCCGCGACTTTGCCGAACGCGAAGGACTGCCGGCCGGCTGCGCCTTTCGTTACCAGGACCGGATCGATCCGAGGTGCGACAATTACGTCGGCGACATTGGCATCGGCATCAACCCGAAGCTGGCGGCAATGGTCAGGGAAGCGGATGTGATCCTGGCGCTGGGGCCCAGGCTGGGCGAGATGACCACTTCGGGCTATACCCTCCTGAAACCGCCGGTGCCGGAACAGACCCTGGTCCATGTCCATTCCGGCAAGCAGGAACTGGGCAGGGTTTACCAGGCCGATCTGGCGATCCATTCCACCCCGGCCAATTTTGTCGCCGCCCTTAAGGCCGTGAAATTCGGGAAAAAGGATGACTGGGCCGGATGGCTGCAATCTGCGCGCAAGGATTATCTCAAATGGTCCGAACCGACCCAAAATCCGGGCCGGGTGCAGGTGGCGGAGATTTACCGCTATTTCCGCGAAACCCTTCCCGATGATACCATTTTTACCAACGGCGCCGGTAATTATACCGCCTGGCTGCACCGTTTTTATCATTACCGGGCGCTTGGCACGCAAGTGGCGCCCACCAGCGGCGCCATGGGCTACGGGGTGCCGGCGGCGATCGCCGCCAAGCTGGTTCACCCTGAGCGGATCGTCATTTCGTGTTCCGGCGACGGCTGTTTTTTGATGACCGGCCAGGAATTGGCGACCGCGGTGCAATACAATGTGCCGGTGATCTTCCTGGTGTTCAACAATTCCATGTACGGCACCATCCGGATGCATCAGGAAAAACAATTTCCGGGGCGGGTTTCGGGCACCGACCTCGAGAACCCGAACTTCATGGAATTAGCCAAGGCGTTCGGTCTGGACGGTTATTTTGCCGATTCCAACCAGGGGTTCGAGGCCGCCTTCGAGGTCGCCCTTGAAAAGGGAGGTCCGGCCCTGATAGAGATTATTGTCGACCGGGAAGCGATCAGCCCCGCCGCCACGCTGTCGGATTTGAAAAAACGAGTTTGAAACTGGGAGACTGAAATGAACGCGAATGATTGTTTGAAATCGATGGGCCTGGACCCGAAAAATTTTGAAAAAGGGGACCTGACCGTCACCAGCCCGATCGATGGCGCGGTGATTGGCAAGGTCCGGCAGGACACCGCCGCAACCCTCGATAAAAAAATTGCCGTGGCAGCCAAGGCGTTCGAGCAATGGAAGGTCACGCCAGCCCCGGTGCGCGGCGAGCTGGTGCGGCTGCTGGGCGAACAGTTACGCACTCACAAGGACGCACTGGGCCGGCTGGTGACGCTGGAGAACGGCAAACTGTTGCAGGAGGGCCTCGGCGAAGTGCAGGAGATGATCGACATCTGCGATTTCGCGGTCGGCCTGTCGCGCCAGTTGTACGGCCTGACCATCGCCTCCGAGCGGCCCGGCCACGCGATGCGTGAAAACTGGCACCCCTTGGGCGTGGTCGGGGTGATCAGCGCCTTTAACTTCCCGGTCGCGGTGTGGGCGTGGAACGCCGCCCTGGCGCTGGTCTGCGGCGACCCGGTGATCTGGAAACCGTCCGACAAAACCCCGATCACGGCAATCGCCACCCAGCACCTGTTTGAGAGTGCTGCAAAAAAATTCGGCCAGGCCCCGCAGGGGTTGTCGCAGCTGGCGATCTGCGGCCGTGAGATCGCCTCGGCGATGGTCGAGGATCCCCGCGTCAAGCTGATCAGCGCCACCGGCTCGACCGCCATGGGGCGCATCGTCGGCCCCGCCGTCGCCAGGCGCTTTGGCAGCACCATCCTGGAGCTGGGCGGCAACAACGCGATTATCGTCGCCCCGAGCGCTGATTTGAACCTGGCGCTGGGCGGGATATTATTCGGCGCGGTCGGCACCTGCGGCCAGCGCTGCACCTCGACCCGGCGGCTGCTGGTTCATAAGGATATTTATGATAAATTTATCCCGCGCCTCAAAAAAGCCTACGCCTCGATCATGATTGGCAATCCGCTGGAAGACGGTGTGCTGGTCGGCCCGCTGATCGATGAGGGAGCCTTTAACGATATGGAGGCCGCGCTCAAGGCGGCCAAGGCCGAGGGCGGAAAAATTACCGGCGGCGGGCGCACCTTGCAGAACGAGTATCCGGGCGGCTATTACGTCCAACCGGCGATTGTCGAGATGAGCGAACAGACCGCGATTGTCCACGACGAGACCTTCGCGCCGATCCTTTACGTCATGAAGTACAAAAGTTTCGACCAGGCGCTGGCCATGCAAAACGCGGTCCCCCAGGGGCTGTCCTCGGCGATCTTCACCAATGATGTGCGCGAAGCCGAGCGCTTTACCTCAGCCGCCGGGTCCGATTGCGGCATCGCCAATGTCAACATCGGCACCTCGGGGGCCGAGATCGGCGGCGCTTTCGGCGGCGAGAAGGAAACCGGCGGCGGGCGCGAAGCCGGCTCGGATTCGTGGAAGGCGTATATGCGCCGCTCCACCTCGACGGTTAATTACAGTTCCGATTTGCCGCTCGCCCAGGGCATCAAGTTCGACCTGGATTGACCAGGCCAAGACCCCCGGGCAATCGTTTCGCCGGGTTATTAAAGTGGCCCGGCTCTGGAATAATAAGGTTTTGGGAAATATTGAGGGGGTTTTGATTGAAATTAAAAACGCATTAAAAGACCCCCTCACCCCACCCCTCTCCCTCGGAGGGGAGAGGGAGTTTAAGAAGCGCTCTGCCATTATCCCCTCTCCCTTGAGGGGAGAGGGATAGGGTGAGGGTGATATTAACAACTAACATCAGGTCAGTTATCCCAATGTCGTTCGAAAAAGCCCAGACTTTACGAAAAAATCAAACCGAAGCTGAAAAAAAGCTTTGACGGATTTTACGAAATCGTCAATTTTCGAGTTTTAAATTTAAACGCCAAGTTCCCATAGGTCCTTACATTGTTGATTTTATTTGCCACGAGAAAAACCTTATTCTGGAGATGGATGGTGGACAGCATAGCAACCAGGTTGAAGCTGATGAAAACAGAACAGCTTGGCTAGAAAAAAGAGGATATAAAATTGTGCGATTTTGGAATAATGAAGTTTTAGACAACATTGAAGGTGTTCTGACACGGATTGAGGAACATTTAGAAGACCCTCCTCACCTAAATCATCTCCCTCCCCCCTACCTTCGCCAAAGCGAACTTCGGTGCGGCAGACAGGGGGGAAGAGGACTTCAGAGAAGTTTTTAGCTGCAATCCCATCTCTCCTGAGGGGAGAGGGTGTAAAAACCCTTGAAGTGGACTTAAAAATCGCCCTTGGGCTCGGTCACCTGCTTGCCCCGGTACATGCCGGTTTTCAGGTCGACGTGATGGCGCCGGGTCAGCTCACCGGTGGTCGCGTCTTCCTGGTAATGCGGTTGGCCCAGTTTGTCGTGCGAACGGCGCATGCCCCTTCTTGACGGGGAGATTTTTCTTTTTGGAACAGCCATGGCCTAATCCTTTCGATTCCTTGAGGCGCGCGCAACATATGGCGAAACATCCAGAAAATCAAGGGCTAGAGTAAAATAATTTCGATTGGAAATAATTTGATGGGAAACAGGCAAAATGGAAACAGGATGGGCCTTGAAAATGATGTGGGGCATCATAGAAAGGCCTAGACGTATTTCCATAAAGTCTGTTTCCCACAGTGTCTGCCGGGTTCTTTTTATGCCTGGCTTTGTTAGTCCGGGCCTTATGGTGATCACACCACTGCGCCCGTACTGCCTTGCCAGGCAGAAAAATACTCCCGGTCAAATAATTCCTATTGAGATTACTTTACTCTAAGCTTAAATTTTTCAAATGCCTCATCGAGCGGGGTTTCGGCCATGTGATTGACGTAATGGGTCATGGTTTTCACCGCGATTCCCAAAACCACGTGCATGACATCGGCACGCGAATACCCGGCTTTCAGGAACGGTTCGATATCATCCCCAGTCAGCCAGCCGCGGGCCTCTATCATCTTTTTGGTCAGGGTAACCAGGACGTCAAGTTTATGGTCCTTGAGGGTCTCATTGGTGCGAATCGCTTCAATAATTTCCTGGTCAACGCCGGCCCCGGTCGCCGCCATCGAATGGGCGGCGGCGCAGTAGTGGCATTTGTTGGCGATACTGGCCGCCAGCAACACCACCTGCTGTTCACCGGGGGTCAGGCCCGATTCAGAAAAAATCCCGGACAGCGTCATATAGCCTTTCAGCAAGGCCGGAGCCTCGGCCTGAATGCGAAGGATATTGGGGATGAACCCAAATTTGGTTTGGGCCGCCTCGAGAAACGGGCGCGACGCTTCCGGCGCGCTTTCCAGGTCGTGAAGTTTGAATTTATCCATAATAACTGCTCCTTGTGGTTGATTATTAGAAGAAAGAACCGCCCTTGTTGCGCTCCTCGATCCCGGACAGGCGGGCCTCGATTTCTGCTCGCGACAGCCATATCCCGCGCACCATGACACCGGCGATAGAGCGCATGTTTGAGATATTCTCGAGCGGGTTTGCGTCCAGCAGGATCAGGTCCGCGCGATGCCCCGGGGCGATCATCCCGAACTTGTCCTTGTTACTGAAAAATTCCCCGGCCGTGGCGGTGCCGGATCTCAAAATGGCTTCTGGTGTAAGGCCCGCTTCAGCCATCGCCTCCATTTCCCTGACAAGAGAAAACCCCGGGACGCTGTAAAGCTGCGGCGCGTCGGAGCCGAGCAGAATCCCCGCCCCGGCGCCGGACAGGCTTTTAAGGATTTGCCGCCGGTTAGCGGCGTTATGGCGGGCCTCAACAAGGTCCCGGCCGGTGCTTTGGCCGGAATAACGGCTGCGGTTCTGGCGGCGGGCGGCGGGGGTGAGGTATTTCAGCTCATCCATCGCCTCCAGATCATCTTTTTCCGGCAGGCCCAGCAAGGTTTCCCACAAGTGGTTAGTGGGAACCACATAGGCCCCGGCCGTGAGCATCAACTCCACCGCCTGATCGAGACGCCCCTGGTCCAGCGGCTTGGTCACTCCGTTTACAAATATGTCAAACCCGTCGAGATGGTCAATGGTCCGCTGCCCGGCCTCAAGCGCGCGGGCGAGACCGACATCCTCGGGCACATGTCCGCCCCAGGGGATGCCCAGCCGGGCCGCCTCATCGGCCATCGCGTCATATTCGGCCAGCGTCATGCCGGGGTGGATTTTCAGGAAATCCCAGCCCTCTTCCACCTGGCCGCGGACCATGCGCCGCGCCTGGTTGGGGGAGGAAACCGAATTGCCATTGAAACTGGGCCCGCCGAGGTACAGGGTCGGCCCCAGAACTTCACCGGAATTGATTTTATCCCTGAGTTCAAACTGGCCCGGGGCGCCCAGCATCCCTCTGACGGTGGTCACCCCCTGGCTGACATAAAGGAACAGCAGGTCTTCCAAATTCTGGTCAATATCGGTGGCGTTCGGAATATGGCCATGCATTTCGGCGAGACCGGGGATCAGATATTTTCCAGTGCCGTCGATAACCGTGGCGGCCTTTAAACAGATGGCCTTTTCATCGCTTTCACAGAAGCTTTTAAATTCGGCGGTATTGTAAAGGGCGTAAATTTTTCCATCCCGAGCACTGACGGTCATGTCCCTAGAAATCTGATTGCCATCCATAGTGATGATAGTAACATTTTCAATTTCCGTTAGGGCGTCATCGACTACAAAAGTCCCGGCAAAAGCCTTGGAAACTGAAATAAACAGAAGAAATATTATGGCTACAAAACGTTTCATGTTTTTTACTCCCACACGATCAGATCAGAATTTCTGGGCGTAGCTCCACAGCCCGTCGACAAAGGTGCGGCCGAGCCGGATGCAGCGTTCCGGCGACCAGCCCTGGTCCTGGTCGGGCAGGTCGGCGTTGTCCTTGAACGGCATCTCGAGCGTGGTTGAGAAAACGCGGTAATGGTTGGCGATATAATTCGAGGCGATCGAAAGGTTGGCCTTACCCGGTTTTTCCAGGGGATAACCATGCTTTTTCTGAAAGTCGGGGGACAGCTCGCACAGCCGGTTCTGCAAAAATTTATATTGTTTAGTCAACTTGGCGGTCAGCTTCGGGATGCCCTCGATGCCGATCAGGAAGTTGTAGGGCAGCGCTTCATCGCCGTGGACATCAAGGTGGAAATCCATGCCGTATTTTTCCATCGCCCTCAGGGTCAGGAAAACCTCCGGTGAATTTTCCATGGTCGACTTGTCCCATTCGCGGTTGAGGTTCTTGCCGATCGCGTTGGTGCGCAAGTGCCCGCGCCGTGAGCCGTCCGGGTTGATATTGGGAATGACGTAAAAGCGCACCTGATCGAGCAGTTTCCTGGAAACCGGATCGTGTTCATCCACCAGGCGCTCCAGAAAACCTTCCGCCCACCATTCCGCCATGGTCTCGCCGGGATGCTGGCGGGCGGTGACCCAGAAAATCTTTTTGGGCTTTGATCCCGGGTCGCCAATCACCAGAAGATCGAGGTCCTGGCCATCGAGGGTTTGCCCCAGAACCCTTTGCTCCACATAAGGGCTTTCGGAAATCCCGGCCACCAGGTCGGCGTGGCGCTCCATCGAATAGGGGGCGAAATAGGCGTAATAAACCGCGCCCTTGGCAGGCGTGTGCGACCAGCTCAGGGTTTTGCCGTCATATTTGGTGTCAAGGCGGAACCAGTGTTCGCGGTCGTAGGAGACGCACACCCGGTAGTCCTCAAAACCGCCGGGATAGGCCGCCTTGCCGGCATTCATAATCTTTAGCGTGCAATCCTTGCCGGCAGCGCCCGCCAGCCTGAAATAAAACCACTGGTAAAAGTGCGAGCCGTTGTCCTTGCGGATTTCCAGCTGGATGTCAGAAGCCTTTTTTGCCGATTTGACAATAATATTTCCGCCGTCGAATTGACTTGAGATATTCATAAGACTTTCTTTCTATTGCCGGTCAAACTTTACTGTGGTGGTGGCGCCCGAAGGCCCCGGCCAATCCTGGAACAGCGCCTCAATCAGCACCGGCATAAGTTCAGGGAGTTGGGAGCCTTCGGCATACCCCTGGGCCGAGCCCTCATAAAGCCGCGTTCCGGTTTCCGCCTCGGTGATCACCAGCGAGATATAATGAAGGTAGTACACCCGGTCGCGGCCGCTCAAATTGACCGCGGTGGATACCCCGCCGCCGACGTGGCTGCCGTAGCCGCCGATGCCAAACCCGATGGTCGGTCCGGAACGGGGCCGGTAGCCGGGATCAGCCGTGGCTCCATAGCCAAGGGTTACGATGAGATCGGGGGGCTCTCCCGCCGCCGCGCGGTATCCCAGCGCATCCAGCCTGGCCCCCACCTGGTTGGCGTAGGCGTTAAACTCGATTCCCTCAACAATGTCTTGGGCCGGGACAATTGCCGCCGCCTCGCCGGAGGGCGCCGGCAGCTGGTGAAAGCGGCTCACCTCCGCCCTGAAACCGGTGCTCCCACAGGCCCCAAGCAGCAAGACAAGCAGCCCCAGGATCAAAGTCTGGTAAAGGTTGTCCGGTCTCATAAAACCCATGGTCTTTTTTCACCTTGTAGCTGTGCCGGGACATCATAGTGCCGAATTTTGCCGCTCGCCAGAAAATTTCACTCAAAATTTGTTTACCAGGTTGACATTTCGGGATGCGCGGCCTATTTTCGCGCGCATTCCGGGGTTATCCGGGCAAGGCGTGAAGGATAAGGACAGGGCCATGAAGGTTCGCAATTCATTGAAATCACTTAAGGGAAGGCATCGCGATAACCGCGTGATCCGCCGCAAGGGCCGGGTTTATGTGATCAACAAGACCAACCGGCGCTTCAAGGCGCGCCAGGGCTAAACCTGCCGCGAAATTTTTTTTAAGGATTGCCCTGACCTTCTGGTTCAGGGCTTTTTTATTTGAAATGTCATGACCCAGCAGCCTACATCGGTGATTTTCGATATCGGCAGGGTGCTGATCCACTGGGATCCGCGCCATCTCTATGAAAAACTCATTGATGATCCCGAGGAACTGGACTGGTTTTTAAAGGAAGTGGTCAACCTCGAATGGCATCATGAACACGACCGGGGCCTGCCGTTTGCCGCCAGCCTGGCCGGGAAGGCGATGGAATACCCCGCTTACCGGGATCTGATTTATGCTTACCGCGAGCGCTGGCGTGAAACCATCCCGGGCGAGATTAAGGGCGCGGTGGAAATTCTTCAAAAACTTCATAGCCGGGGCGTGCCCCTGTTCGCCCTGACCAACTATTCGGCTGAAACCTTTCCCGAGCTTGAAGCCGAGTTCGGCTGGCTGAAGTGTTTCCGGGAGATTGTGGTCTCGGGCCGCGAGGGTCTGGTCAAGCCCGAGATGCCGATCTTCCACCTGGCGAAAGCGCGCTTTGGCTTAAAGAGCGGCGAGGCGCTGTTCGTCGACGACCGGCTTGACAACATCAAATCCGGCGCGGCGGCCGGCTTCATCGGCCACCATTTCACGGGTGCGGAAAAGCTGGAAAAAGATTTAAAGGCGCGGGGGCTTTTATAAATGAATGTCATACCCGCCTTCGTGCGGGTATCCGGTTGTCAGATGTCAGATGACAGGCCACAGTTATCAGTCAAACATGAAATATCTGACCTTTTCCAATAACTGACAACTGCACACTGATATCCGACATCTGTTATCCGGATGCCCGAATAAATCGGGCATGACAAAACAGGTTCCTACCTGAATTTCTCCGTACTTTTGCTGGTCAGGTCGCTGCTCTTGATTTCGACGATGTGAAGCACGTTGGTGGAGCCCGGCGTGCCGAACGGAACCCCGGCGGTGATCACGATCTTGTCGCCAACCTTGGCGAGGCCATGGCGCACCGCCATCCGCTTGGCCTTACCGGTCATTTCCTCGAACGACCTGACGTCCTTGGTCTTGACCGTATGCAGCCCCCATACCAGGCACAATTTCCGCGCCACATGCAGGTTGGGGGTGAGCGTCAGGATCTGCGCCATCGGCCGCTCGCGCGCGGCCCGGAGCGCGGTCGAGCCCGAGGTGGTATAGGTAACAATAACGCTGGCGCCGAGCGTCCGGGTGACCTGGCGGGCGGCTGCGGTAATCGCGTCATCGGTGCTGGGGGTCCCGGCCAGGGCTTCTTGCCGCAGCATTTTGCGGTAAGCCGGGTCGCTTTCGATCTGGGCGGCGATCTTGTCCATCACCTTGGCGGCCTCGACCGGGTATTCCCCAACCGCTGTTTCAGCCGACAGCATGATCGCATCGGCGCCGTCGAATATGGCGTTAGCGACGTCTGAGACCTCAGCCCGGGTCGGCATCGGGGCGGTGATCATCGATTCCAGCATCTGGGTCGCCACCACCACCGGTTTGCCCATCGAGCGCGCGGTGTGGATAATGTTTTTCTGGATGATAGGAACCTCTTCGACCTTGCATTCGACCCCCAGATCGCCCCGCGCGACCATGGTCGCGTCAGCGATGGTGAGGATTTCCTCCAGTTCTTTCAGGGCGGCCGGTTTTTCGATCTTGGCCAACAACCCGGCGCGGCCCTGGATCAGTTTACGGGCTTCTCTAACGTCCACGGCGCGCTGGACAAACGAAAGGGCGATCCATTCCACCCCCATTTCAAGCGCGAACTGCAAATCCCGTTTGTCCTTGGCGGTCAGCGAGCGCACCGGGAGAATTGCATTGGGAAGATTGACGCCCTTGTGATGGGACAGATCGCCGCCGATCTTGATCTTGCAGTTGATCGCGGATTTTCCGGCCTTTTCCACCGTCAGCCTGATTCTGCCGTCATTGAGGAGCACCGAATGCCCCTTTTCGATGGCGGAATAAACCTCGGGATGGGGAAAGTTGACCCGGGTTTGATCGCCGGGGGTCTGATCCAGATCAAGGGTGAAGACCTGGCCGCGCTTCAGTTTTACCTTGCCGCCCTTGACCATGCCGACCCGGAGCTTGGGACCTTGCAGGTCGACCATAATGGCGATCGGCCGGCCGACTTTTTCCTCGACCGCGCGGATGTTGCCGATCAGCTCACGCTTGCCGTCCTGGTCGCCGTGGCTCATATTGAGCCGGAAGGTATCGACCCCGGCCTTGTAGAGCGCCTCGATAATCTTCTGGGATTTGCTCGCCGGCCCGAGGGTGGCGATGATTTTGGTTTTTCTTTTTCTCGACATTTAAATTCTTGCTTGTTGCCTTCCATACCTTATTTAACAGTATACCTGATTGAACAGTTTAGGGTATTCCATGGAATAATTACAGAATTATGACGATCACGCCTGAAATTATCAACCGGGAGGGCGCCGCCAACCTGGTTTTGATCTGCGACCATGCCGCCAATTTTATCCCTGATGAGTATGCCGGGCTTGGCCTCGGTGAGGATATGCTGGCCACCCATATCGCCTGGGACATCGGCGCCGAGGGGGTCGCCCGGCGGCTCTCCGGGCTTCTGGATTGCCCGGCAATCCTGGCCCGCCATTCCCGGCTGGTGGTTGATACCAACCGCGAAATTGGCGACCCGACCCTGATTCTGAAGGTCAGCGACGGGGTCAGGATTTATGGCAACGAAAAGATCAGCGCGAAGGAGCGGGAGAGGCGTATCGCCAGCTATCACACCCCCTTCCATCAGGCCTGTGACAGCGTCATCGGGCCAAGGCTCGGCAAACAGCCCCATATCATCGGCATCCATACCTTCACCCGCGTGTTCGGCGGGGTAAGGCGCGATTTGCAGCTGGCGGTGATGTGGAACCGGGACCGGCGGCTGGCGGATAAGTTCGGCGCGGTGTTTGAGGGCCTGGGGTTTTCAGTCGGCTGGAACCAGCCCTATTCGGGCAAGGATTTCTTTTATTCCATGGACCGTCACGGCCATGACAACGGCCTGCTTCACACCACTCTCGAAGTGCGCCAGGACTTGGTCAATGACGAAGTCGGGCAGGAAAAATTCGCAACCCTTATCGCCGGCGTTTTCCGCGACCTTAAAGAGGTTTGAAGTCGAGCGCCTGGCCGGGCATGAATTGTTCCAGGTGCGCAAGCCGGGCCGGGTCGCCGGTGGTAAAAAACTCCAGCGTTCCATTCGAATCATCGGCAAATTCCGGGTGGCGCTGCAGGTAATTTTTCAGCGACTTTGCAACGATTTCCGGCTGGGAGAGAATTTCCACGCCGGACGGCAAGGCTTCAGAGAAGAATTTTTCCACCAGCGGATAGTGGGTGCAGCCGAGCAGCACCGCATCCAGCTTCTTCCCGGCCATCTGTTTTTTGAGTTTTTGGCAAAACTCCTGAACCAGATCGCTTAAAATCGCTTCACCCCGGTCCTCCTCGATCGCGCTGACCAGCCCGGGGCAGGGCTGCTGGACCACCTGGAAGCCGGGGGCGCGGAGCCGCACCTGGTGCGCATAAGCGCCGCTATCGACCGTCCGCTGGGTGGCGAATACGGCGACGTTTTTGTTGGGATAGGTGCTGAGGCCGGGATTGTCGCGGTCCCAGTCGAGCCCGGTCAGGGCCTCGACGATCGGCACCAGAACCCCCAAAACACGGCGGCCGGGATAGTTTTTTGGCAGCCATTGCTCCTGGATTCGCCTGAGCGCAATCGCCGAGGAGGTGTTGCAGGCCAGGAGAACCAGCCGGATGCCCTTTTCAAACAGCTGCTCTACCAGGTGAATGGAAAGCTCCAGGATCTCCGCTTCCGGGCGGCCGCCATAGGGCGCCTTTGCGTGGTCGCCGAGGTAAACAAAAGCCTGGCCCGGCAAGGCCCTGCCACAGGCGCCGAGCACGGTCAGGCCGCCGGAGCCGGAATCACATATGCCAATCGCTGGTGCCATGTTGGTCTTGTTTTAGGTTTGCACTCCTGCAATGCCAAGAGAAAAAGGCCAAAGCGGGGCTAAATCCTTTTACCTTTTCATTTTTCCCAATGGTGAACGACAAACCAGACAGAACGGTCTGTCCAGTTGAAGATGTAAACGGGATATTTTTAAAAAACAATCATAGACTGATCAAGCAATAGACAGACCGGTCTGTCTATTTATTTGTGGAGCGCCAGATTTTGTTTATTGAAAAGCAGAAGTTAAAATCCAAAACTCTCAGGCCCGGGTTTGGTTTGTGAAAAAGCAATTGTCAAATTCCAAAATTCTTTTTGAAAAAGGGGCATTTCACCTGTTGCGGAATAAAAAAACAGCCGCTAATCTACCGCCATTGAATAGTTGACTTAAGTGCTGGCTGAAATGAGGGAGGTCATGTCATGGCGACGTATTCAAAAACCGAATTCCGCGACAGCAGGAAAGCGCAATACGACTATTTCCGGCAAATCATTTATTGTTCTATCCTCGGTATCGCCGCCACTCTTGTGTTCCTGATGTTAATGGTGAGATTCGCCTGGTCCTGATTTTTATCAGGACTTTTTTTGCTTAAAGGACATTTGAGAGAGGCATGAAAATAGCAGTATTCAAGGAACGGCGCGATGGTGAGCGCCGGGTTGCGGCAACCCCCGAAACGGTAAAGAAATTTATCCAGCTGGGCTTTGAGGTGGCGGTAGAGACCGGCGCCGGGATAAGCTCTTCAATCCCCGACCAGGCCTTTAAGGAGGCTGGCGCCAAAATCGCCAGGACCGCAAAGGACGCCGCCCGGGGCGCCGATCTCGTGCTCAAGGTTCAGGGTCCTTCGATGACAGAGATCAACAGCATTCCCAAGGGCGCCATCCTGGTGGCGATTTTGAAACCCCATGCCGAAATGGAGACTATCAAGGCGCTGGCCAGGGCCGGGGTGACGGCTTGCGCGATGGAGCTGATGCCGAGGATCTCCAGGGCCCAGGGCATGGACGTGCTGTCCAGCCAGTCGAACCTGGCCGGTTACAAGGCGGTTCTCGATGCCGCCGCTGAATACGGCCGTGTTTTTCCGATGATGATGACCGCCGCCGGCACCGTCGCGCCCGCCAAGGTGATGGTGATGGGGGCCGGGGTCGCCGGCCTGCAGGCGATCGCCACCGCCCGGCGCCTCGGCGCTATTGTTTCCGCCACCGACGTCCGGATCGCCGCCAAGGAACAGGTCGAATCCCTGGGCGCAAAATTCGTGATGGTCGAAGACGATGAAACCAAGGACGCTGAAACCGCAGCCGGCTACGCCCGGGAAATGAGCAAAGCCTACCAGAAGAAACAAGCGAAACTGATCGCCGAGACCATCAAAAAGCAGGATATCGTGATTACCACCGCGCTGATCCCGGGCCGCCCAGCGCCGGTGCTGATCACCAAAGAGATGGTCAAGACCATGAAGCCGGGCTCGGTGATTGTCGACCTGGCGGTCGAGATGGGCGGCAACTGCGAGGCATCGAAACCGGGCCAGGTGGTTGAACTGGGCGGGGTCAGGATCGTCGGGCATTTGAACGTGCCCTCCAGGCTGGCCGCCGATGCCTCGGCGCTGTACGCCAAAAACCTGTACAATTTTGTCGCCTTGCTGGTCGATCAGGAGACCAAAAAACTCAAGATCGACTGGCAGGACGAGATTATCGCCGGCGTGGCCTTAAGCCATGGCGGCAAGCTGGTTCACGCCGATTACAAAGGGGGAAATAAATAATGGAAATAGTGCTTCTGGCCGCCAACCCGTTTATCGAGCAGCTGTCGATCTTCGTGCTGGCGATCTTTGTCGGCTATTACGTGGTGTGGTCGGTGACCCCGGCGCTCCACACCCCCCTGATGTCGGTCACCAACGCGATCTCATCCGTGATTATCGTCGGCGCCCTGATCGCCGCCGGGCCGGAGGGGGCGACGCTTTCGAAAATCCTCGGCATTATCGCCATCGGCCTGGCCGCGGTTAACATCTTCGGCGGCTTTGCGGTCACGCACCGGATGCTCTCGATGTACAAGAAAAAGAAATAGGGGCCGGCGCGATGCCAGAAATGTCAGAATTTCAAGTCAACGCCACCGCCGCCGCCTACCTGGTCTCGGCAATACTCTTTATCATGGCGCTGCGCGGCCTGTCCTCGCCGGAAAGTTCCCGCCAGGGCAATATGTTCGGGATTCTTGGCATGATTATCGCGGTTGCCGCCACCGTGCTGTCGCCCGATATCGTCTCGTATCAGTGGATTATCGGGGCCATTATTGTCGGCGGCGGGATCGGCTTTATGATCTCGCAAAGGATTTCCATGACGGCGATGCCGCAATTGGTGGCGGCGTTTCACAGCCTGGTCGGAATGGCCGCGGTGCTGGTCGCCTCGGGCGCTTTTCTGAACCCGGGAGCGTTCGGCATCGCCGATGTAGCGGGCGATATCTTTACCGCCTCGAAGATTGAGATGTCACTCGGCTCGGCGATCGGCGCGATCACCTTCTCGGGTTCGGTGATCGCTTTTCTGAAGCTCCAGGGGCTGATGTCGGGCGCGCCAATTGTATTTAAAGGGCAGCACCCCCTGAACGCCCTGATCGGGATCGCGATCTTCGCCCTGATCGGCCTCTTTGCCTATGACCAGCAGACCGCCTACTTGGGCCTCAACGCCTTCTGGTGGCTGACCGCGATCGCCTTTCTAATCGGCTTTCTTCTGATTATCCCGATCGGCGGGGCCGACATGCCGGTAGTGATCTCGATGGTCAACTCGTATTCCGGCTGGGCCGCGGCGGGGATCGGCTTTACGCTCCAGAACAACGCCCTGATCGTCACCGGCGCGCTGGTCGGATCCTCCGGCGCGATCCTCTCATACATCATGTGCAAGGGCATGAACCGCTCGTTCTTCAACGTCATCCTGGGCGGCTTCGGCGGCGAGGCGGCGGGCCCGGCGGCCGGCGAGGGCGAGGCCAAACCGGTCCGGCGGGGGAGCGCCGATGACGCCGCCTTTATCCTCAAAAACGCCGGCAAGGTGATCATCGTTCCCGGCTACGGCATGGCGGTGGCCCAGGCCCAGCATGCCTTGAGAGAAATGGCCGATATCCTGAAATCCCACGGGGTCACGGTGCTCTACGCGGTCCACCCGGTGGCGGGACGGATGCCCGGGCACATGAACGTGCTGCTGGCCGAGGCCAACGTGCCCTACGACGAGGTGTTCGAGCTGGACGACATCAACAACGAGTTCGCGACCGCCGACGTCGCCTTCGTGATCGGCGCCAACGACGTCACCAACCCGGCCGCCAAGACCGATCCCGAGAGCCCGATCTACGGCATGCCGGTGCTCGATGTCGAGAAGGCCAAATCGGTGCTGTTCGTCAAGCGCTCGCTGGCCGCCGGCTACGCCGGGGTCGCCAACGAGCTGTTCTTCCGCGACAACACCATGATGCTGTTCGGCGACGCCAAGAAAATGACCGAGGGAATTAATAAGGCGTTGAATTAGGGGCTTTTCATCGTCATGCCCGCGAAGGCGGGCATCCACACCTGCAATTTTTCAATGGATACCTGCTTCTCGCCTGGACGTAGCCGAAGCTCCGCTACGGCGTAGCCTGGTCGCAGGTATGACCACCCTACCTTCGTCATGCCCGATTTAGTCGGGCATCCGGTCTTTTACTTTTTTTCATGAAATGGGGACGCCGCAAAAATTTGCCGGATACCGGCCTTCGCCGGTATGACAATATTTATACTAACCCCCTCACCTAAATCCTCTCCCTCCCCCCTGCGTTCGCTAACGCGAACTTCGGCGCGGCAGGCGGAGGGGAGAGGACTTTAATGAAGTGCCCTGCCGTAATCCCCTCTCCCTTGAGGGGAGAGGGAAAGG
>JADFJJ010000049.1 GCA_022566215.1 Pseudomonadota bacterium
GTCTTGAAAATTATTTTGTCAATTTATCTATCCTTCCAAATTTATTGGGGATGACTAAAGCGCAACTAAAAAAAGAAATTTTGAAATTCCTAAAGGAGCCAAAAAATAAAGTTTTCCCGGCCCGTAAACATACTAAGTTTTTCATAGAAGCAATTACTTTAGACCATATTGAGGATAAATTTTTTTCTGATTTAGATTGTTCTAAATTACTGAAATTACTTTTAAAGAAAAAGAAAATAAATCTAACCAATTTTTTGAATAAATTCCTAGAAATTTCTGATGAAGAAATTGAAAGTCTATTTGATGCAAAATTGCTAAAAGCCATAAAGGCAAAAGTTAAATAACAAAGGTTTAGCTAGTTTATAAGTTTACAAACTGAAATCCGACTTTTTAAAAAGCCTACGTACATATAATATCTGGCATGGGGGGTATGGCCCACGTACCCCTCTTTTTTCTAAGTTACGAAACATTTAAAAGCGGTTTAGTCGTATATATGTCGTATAAAAAATAATTCTAAAAACAATGAAACCATTTAATGTAAGCAACATATTGAATTTATTAAGAAAAAGTGGTGAGCCCGACAGGGATCGAACCTGTGACCTACTGATTAAAAGTCAGTTGCTCTACCGACTGAGCTACGGGCCCACTTATGCTCCCAAGGAAGCGCGCGCAACATAGTGCCGCGCCCGGGTTTGGTCAAGCAAAGTTTTAGCACAAATCAAGAGCTATTGCGCCCCTTCAATTTCCCTGATTTTGTCCATCGCCGCATCCCGTCCGGCGGCGTAGCCGGCAAAGGTGAAAGGCGCCGGGAAACGCGTTTGCAACCGCGCGATAAATATTGGGAGCGGCTTTTAAGAGAAACCAACTCGGTCGGGGTTCACTTCGAAGACCACCCGGAGCTGCAGGGGTTTCGAATTCCCGAATGGCCGCACCTGCATTCCGAGGATGCACCCGAATTCACCCGCGCGCTGGTTGTTATCCCGAATGACAAGTTGAAAGCGCCAGGTAAAACTTCCATATTAAAGACCGAAAGAAAGGACCGCTCATGAACTATCTTGTCGCACTGGATTTCTCGCACTCCACCACCCCGGTGCTGCAAACCGTCGCCAATCTGGCTATTAAGAAAAAAGACAAGATCTGGCTGATCCATGTCGCCCAGCCCAACCCCGCTTTAGCCGGCTATGAGGCCGGGCCCGATGTGGTGCGCGGCCAGGTGGCTGAGGAATACAAGCGCGAACACAAGGAAATCCAGCGCCAGGCCGGCCGGCTGCGGGAAGACGGCTATGACGTCACTGCCCTTTTGATCCGGGGGCCGGTGGTCAAGACCATCCTTGCGGCGGCAAAAAAACACCAGGCGGACATGATTGTCATGGGCAGCCACGGACATTCCGCCGTCTACCAGATCCTGGTCGGCTCAATCAGTGAGGGAGTGCTGCACAGGGCCCCGTGCCCGGTGCTGCTGGTGCCCCCTGAAAAATAAATTTTATGATATTTAATGTGTTTTCGTTTAGACTGCTTTGCATATGAATTTAAGCAACCCGGCAGAACTGAAGAAAAATCAGGCGGAAATCCTGGAAGTCCTGGATCTGTTTGTCAAAGGCTTGCGCGACAAAGATACCGAAATCTGGAGGAAACTTTTTATCAAGGAGGGCGCGCATTATGCCTTTCGCAAAAAGGAAGACGGCTCCTGGGTTCCCAACTACCGCAAACCCGATGAGTGGTTATCCATCCTGGCGGTCGAGGAACGTAATCTTGACCAGTTGTTTCACAATCCCCAAATTTTTATTCGCGGGCCGATCGCAACGGTCTGGTCGGTTTACGAGCTGCTCCGCGGCGGGAAGCGTTCGCACAGCGGCATCGATGCCATAACACTGCTGAACATCGACGGGGCGTGGCGGATTTTCACCTATGTCAGCACCCATGAGCCACACGCCTTCAAGGAACTTCTGGGGAAATAAAGGGAATTGATATCCGCTACCGCGACCGCCTAAAGCCCCTTGAAATCTGACAGATGGCCGCCCACAATCGCGGCGCGCAAGCCCTCCATCAGGTCCTGGTAGAACTGCAGATTGTGCCAGGTCAAAAGCATCGCGCCGAGGATTTCCTTCGATTTCACGAGGTGATGGATATAGGCGCGGCTGTAATCCTGACATGCCGGACAGCCGCATTTGTCATCGAGCGGTTTTGGGTCTTCCCGGAAGCGCGCATTTTTGAGGTTAATCTCGCCCTCGCGGGTGAACGCCTCGCCGGTACGCCCCGAGCGGGTCGGCAGCACGCAATCGAACATATCGATGCCGCGCCTGACCGCGCCGATCAGGTCGGCCGGCTTGCCCACCCCCATCAGGTAGCGCGGCGCGTCCTCCGGCAGGTGCGGGACGGTGAAATCGAGCGCCTTGAACATTTCCGCCTGCCCCTCGCCGACCGCCAGGCCGCCGATGGCGTAGCCGTCAAAGCCGGTTTTTTTCAGGGCTTCGGCCGAAGCAATCCGCAAGTCTTCATAAACCCCGCCCTGGACAATACCGAACAGCGCGGAATGTTTGGCGTGATCGAACCCGTCGAAGGCTTTCCGCGATCTCTCCGCCCAGCGCATCGAAAGCTCCATGCTGACCTTCGCTTCCCCGTGGGTGGCGGGATACTTGGTGCATTCATCGAAGACCATAATGATATCGGCGCCCAGCAGCGCCTGCACCTCGATCGCCCGTTCCGGGGTCAGCATGATGGTCTCGCCGTCGATGTGGGACTGGAACTCGACCCCCTGCTCCGATATTTTCCGGAGTTTCGATAACGACATCACCTGATATCCGCCGCTGTCGGTCAGGATCGGCCCGGGCCAGTTCATGAATGTGTGGAGCCCGCCCAGCCTGGCGATCCGTTCCGCCCCCGGGCGCAGCATCAGATGATAGGTGTTGGCGAGGATAATATCGGCGCCGGTGGCTTTGACCTGTTCGGGAAACATCGCCTTGACGGTGGCCGCGGTGCCGATCGGCATGAAGGCCGGGGTTCTGATCCGGCCCTTCTCCATCTTGATCACGCCGGTGCGCGCCGCGCCATCCCTGGCTGTTATGTCGAATTCAAACCGGCTCATTGTTTGGGGTATAGCAGGGATGAATCGCCATAGGAATAGAAGCGATAGTCGTTTTCAATGGCGTGTTTGTAGGCGGATTTCATGGCCTCCAGGCCTGAGAACGCCGAAACCAGCATGAAAAGGGTCGATTTCGGCAGGTGAAAGTTGGTCATCAGCACGTCGACCGCCCTGAATTGATAGCCGGGCGTGATGAAAATACCGGTCTCGCCCTTGAACGGGTGGAGTTTGCCCCCCTGGTCCGCCGCCGATTCCAGCAAGCGCAGCGAGGTGGTGCCGACCGCCACCACCCGGCCGCCGGCAGTGCGCGCCCGGTTGATCGCCTCCGCTGTCGCTTGCGAAATCTCCCCCCACTCGGTGTGCATTTTGTGATCCCTGGTGTCCTCCACCTTGACCGGCAGGAACGTCCCGGCCCCGACATGGAGGGTGACAAAGACACACCTTACGCCCTTTTCCTTGAGCGTCTTCATCATCCGTCCGGTAAAGTGCAAACCGGCCGTCGGGGCGGCCACCGCGCCGTCCTTTTGGGCGTATATAGTCTGGTAATCGGCGCGGTCCCGGTGATCCACCTGGCGCTTTTTGGCGATATAGGGCGGAAGCGGCATTTTCCCTTTTTTATCAAGGGCTTGAAGAATATTGCTGATGTGAAAATCGAGGATGATTTCGCCGCCCTCACCCCGGGAGACGACGGTCGCTTTCAGGCCCTCGAAATCCACTTCCGCTCCGGGCTTGAATTTCTTCCCCGGCTTGGCCAATGCTGTCCATTTGCCGCCACTCAAAGGTTTCAAAAGCGTCGCCTCGACCCGGCCCTCGCCGATGGTTCCTGAAAGCCTGACCGGCAAGACCTTGGTGTCGTTAAAGACGACGATATCCTTATCTCTAAGATAGCTGGCCAGGTCGAGGACGCCCCGGTCCTCAACGCCCTCAGGCCCCACCACCAGCATCTTCGCCGCATCCCGCGGGCTCACCGGCCTCAAGGCGATCAAGCCTTCCGGCAGATCATAATCAAATTCCGAAACTTTCATCAGGGGGTTTTAGGGGAAATTTTGGAAAAGAAAAAGGGGGCGGATGGCCTCCTTCCCCAACTCACTTAAAAATATTTATTTCGCGAGATCGGCGGCGACCACCATTTTGATGATTTTGTCACGCCGCTCTTCCGGCATCACCACGCCATTGTCCCCGGCCGGGCCTTTTTCCAGGGCGTCGATAAATTTCATGCCCTCGATCACCCGCCCCCAGGCGGTGTACTGGCCATCGAGGTGGGGTTTGGTGCCCAACATGATGAAAAACTGGCTGTCGGCGGAATTCGGATGGTCGCTCCGGGCGGTCGAGACCACCCCTTTTTCGTGGGAGAGATCGTTAAACTCGGCGTTGATGTTCTGCCCCGAGCCGCCCGAGCCGGTGCCGGTCGGATCGCCGGTCTGGGCCATGAAGCCTTCCCAGACGCGGTGAAAGACCACCCCGTCGTAAAAGCCCTCCCTGGTCAGCTCCTTGAAGCGCGCGACATGGTTCGGGGCCTTGCTGGGATAGGTTTCAATCACTACACAGCCGCCCGAGGAGACCTCCATCAGGAGGGTGTTTTCCGGGTCGCCAAGCGAGGCAATATCAAATTCGTCACAGGTCCTGGTCATGAAATACCTTTCTGAAAAATTGTAAATTAAAAAAACCGCCGCTGCGGTTATCAGGGTAAAAAGTAAAATCTTATGGTTGTTGTTCGCTGCCGTCCCGCTCATACCGAGGGTCCAAACCCAATTGCCGAGTGGAACTGTGTTGGTCCTTCAAGGTCAATACAACAGGAGAAAAACACAGGCGATATGGTGTATCGGCGCGTATTTTCGACGCATTGTACTGGCCTTGAAGGCCAACCCTGTAAGGGCCACGCCCAAATCGGGCAGACCTTTGTCAAAAGTGCTTCAAATAGATGGCTATTTCTCATCCCTTTTTCCTTGGTTTGACCGATTTTTGCTGTGGCACAGCCCTCATCGGTAATTGGGTTTAGACCCTAACCTTTCATTTTGGCCTTGACCTCCGCGGCGATGGCTTTTGGCACGAACTTGGAGATATCCCCGCCAAAGGCCGCGATTTCCCTGACCAGACGCGAGGCGATCGATTGCAGCCGGGCATCGGCCATCAGGAATGCGGTCTCGATCTCGGAGTTCAGGGCCGCGTTCATGCCGGCCATCTGGAACTCGTATTCAAAGTCGGAGACCGCGCGCAAACCGCGGATGATGATGCTGGCGCCCTGGCTTGCGGCAAAATCCATCAAAAGGGTTTCGAACGCCACCACCTCAATCCCGGTTCCGCTTTTCTTCGCCAGATCCCTGGTCTCCCGCTTGATCTGGGCGATCCGTTCGTCCGCGGTAAACAGCGGCGCCTTGGCCGGGTTGGTGGTCACGCCGATCACCAGCTTGTCGACCAGTCTCAACCCGCGCCGGACAATATCCAGATGCCCGAAGGTGATCGGATCGAAGGTGCCGGGATAGACGCCGATGCGGATACTTTTGGTCATGGGGTGTCTTTAGAGGAAATTAGGTGGCGAGAAAAGATTATTCTTCTGAACTTTCTTCTGCATCTTTTTTTGCGCTTTCTTCTGAACTTTCTTCTGGACTGTCTTCGGTGGCTCCCTCCTCACCGTTTTCGTCCTCCCCTTCTTCCTCTTCCTGGAGTTTGGCGACCGAGACCACCCGCTCGCCCTCGGCGACGTCGAACAGGGTCACCCCCTGGGTCGCCCGCCCGGCGATCCGGACCGTGTGGATCGGGGTGCGGATAATCTTGCCCTGGTCGGTAACCATTATGATCTGCTCGCCCTCTTCGACCGGGAACGAGGCGACGATCGGGCCATTGCGTTTTGAGGTTACAATATTAATCATGCCCATCCCGCCCCGGCCCTTGGTGGAATATTCAAACGATGACGTGCGCTTGCCGAAGCCGTTGACGGTGACGGTCAGGATAAACTGTTCCTTGCCCTCGAGCTCAATCATGCGCTTTTTCGAAAGCGTCGGTTTCCCGGGTTCGGACTTCCAGGGTGCCGCCCTGAGGTAGGCGGTGCGGTCCTCCATCGAGGTCTTCTGGCCGCCGAGGATGGTCATCGAGATGATCCTATCATCCCCTTTCAGCCGCATGCCGCGCACCCCGTAAGCGGTCCGCCCCTTGAACAAGCGCACCGCGGTGGTTGAAAAACGGATCGATTTGCCCTGCCTGGCGGCCAGCAGCACGTCGTCATCCTCGGTGCACACCTGGACCGAAACCAGCCGGTCATCCCCGGGCATGCGGATGGCGATCTTGCCGTTCGACTTTACGTTAGAGAAATCCGACAGGATGTTGCGCCGCACAATTCCCTTTTTGGTCGCCAGCATGATATGAAAATTACCCCAGCTGTCCTCATCTTCGGGCAGCGGCAGGATGGTTTCGATGGTATCGCCCTCGGTGAGCGGCAGCAGGTTGATGATCGCCTTGCCCTTGGCGGTCGGGCTGGAGAGCGGCAGTTTCCAGACCTTCAGTTTGTAGACAATCCCGGCCGATGAGAAAAACAGCACCGGGGTGTGGGTGCTGGCGACAAACACGCTTGAGAGGATATCTTCTTCCTTGGTGCTCATGCCGGCGCGGCCCTTGCCGCCGCGGCGCTGGGCCCGGTAGGTGGAGAGCGCGACCCGCTTGATATAGCCGGTCTGGGTGACGGTCACGACCATTTCCTCGCGCTTGATCAGGTCCTCGTCCTCGAACTGGCCGAAGTCGCCCTCGATAATCTGGGTCTTCCTGGGGGTCGCGAACTCGTCCCGCGCCGCCGTCAATTCCTCGGACAGCAGGTTGAAAAGATGATCCCGGTCGGTCAGGATTTTCAGGAATTCACGGATTTTGCCGGACAGTTCCTCCAGCTCGCCGCCGATTTCCTCGCGCCCGAGCGCGGTCAGGCGGTGCAGGCGCAGCTCCAGGATCGCCTTCACCTGTTCTTCCGAGAGGGTGTATTTAGTGCCTTTGAGCTGCTGGGTGGCCTCGTCCAGAAGCTTCAGATAGGGCAGGATATCCTTGGCGTTCCACACCTTGACGCGCAGTTTCTCGCGCGCCTGGGCGGGGCTTTTGGCGCCGCGGATGATCGCCACTATCTCATCGATATTGGTCACCGCGATCACCAGCCCGACCAGGATGTGGGCGCGGTCGCGGGCCTTCCGGAGCAAAAACTTGGTGCGCCGGGTGATGACCACCTCGCGGAAGTCGATAAAGTGCTGCAGGATGGTCTTAAGGTCCATCTGCTCCGGCTTGCCGCCGGTCAGCGCCAGGGTGTTGATGCCAAACGATGTCTGCAGGCCGGTAAAGCGGTACAGCTGGTTGAGCACCACGTCTTCCATCGCGTCGCGCTTCAGCTCGATAACAACACGCACCCCGTCGCGGTCAGACTCATCGCGCAAATCAGAGATCCCCTCGATCCGCTTGTCGCGTACGCATTCGGCGATTTTCTCGATCAGGTTTGATTTGTTCACCTGGTAGGGAATTTCGGTGACAATGATCGCCTGGCGGTCTTTCCTGACCTCCTCGATATGGGATTTGGAGCGGATCGTGATCGAGCCCCGGCCGGTCTCAAGGGCGGAGCGGATGCCGCTGGTGCCGAGGATGATGGCGCCGGTGGGGAAATCCGGCCCCTTGACCCATTCCATCAGGTCCATGTTGCTGAGTTCAGAATTTTTAATCAGCGCCAGCGCCGCGTCGCACACCTCGCCCAGATTATGGGGCGGAATGTTGGTCGCCATGCCGACCGCGATGCCGCTGGCGCCATTGGCCAGAAGGTTCGGAAAGCGGGCCGGCAGCACCTTCGGCTCATGTTCGCTTTCATCATAGTTGGCCTGGAAATCGACCGTGTCCTTGTTGATGTCATCCAGCAGGCTTGAGGCCGCCTTGGACAGGCGCGCCTCGGTATAGCGCATCGCCGCCGGCGGATCGCCGTCCATCGAGCCGAAGTTGCCCTGGCCGTCGACCAGCGGCAGCCTGAGCGAGAAATCCTGCGCCATGCGCACCAGCGCATCGTAAATCGAGGAATCGCCATGGGGGTGATACTTGCCCATGACGTCACCGACGATGCGCGCCGATTTGCGGTAGGGCTTGTTATATTCATAGCCCTGCTCAAACATCGAATAGAGGATCCGGCGGTGGACCGGTTTGAGGCCGTCGCGAACATCGGGAAGAGCCCGCGAGACGATCACGCTCATGGCGTAATCGAGATAGGATTTTTTCATTTCCTCTTCGATGGTAATGGATTGGATATTACCCTCTTCAGGAGGATCTTTGGGATGGTCGTTCAAGGCTGGATTTACCCCTGTTTGGCGCCCCGCGCCGTAATTCTGTAATCACCCACCATATGTTGTGATTTTTACTTTTCCAGTCTACCAATATTGGTAAAAAAGCGCAAGGAAAGAGGTGGCTTTCAAGGGTTTTTTTTCGGTTTTAAAAAATTGTTTTTTATACTGTAAAAACAACACCTTGCACTGTTTTTTTCAAGTGAGTTTGAAGAACGGCCTGAGGCGCGCCCCGAGCCAGTTTCCGGGAACCGCTGCGGCGAACCAGAGCCAGCCGTGGAGCGAGCCCGAAGCGACCCCGGAAAAGAACGCGCCGATGTTGCAGCCGTAGGCTAATCTGGCGCCGTACCCGAGAAGAATTCCGCCCAGGATTGCGGCGATCAGAGGGCGCGCGCCGATGCGGAAATTTGGCGCGAATTTGCCGGCCAATGTCGCCGCCAGAAAGGCGCCGATGAGGATCCCGAAATTCATCACGCTGGTGATGTCAAAAAAGACGCTTTTATGGAGCGCGCGGCTGCCCTGCCAATACCACCACTGGCTGGGGTCGATGCCGACCGCCAGCGCCCCCTTGGCGCCCCAGAGAGCAAAGCCGGAGGTTATCCCCCAGGGACGCCCGGCCAGGTACAGCGTGGCGAAATTCAGGCCCGCCAGCGCCAAGGCTGCCCACAGCAACGGCCACGGCCCCTTGAGGAAGGACTTACCCGGTATTTTGCCGATCGGGGCGATGGCCCCGGTTTTCCGGCGCTCCCACCACAGCGCGCCCCCGAAAATCGCGGCAAAAGGCAAGAAGGCCAGGAAAAAAGCCGTCGGCAGGGCAAACTGGCGGGTTAAGGACAAGCCGGGGATGCCCGGCAGGCTCCACCACCACTCGATATGATGGGTGGCGATCAGCGATCCCAGAATAAACCCTATCAGCGTAAACAGCATCCGGGCGTTGCCGCCCCCGGCGGTAAAAAGCGTGCCTGAGGCGCAAGCGCCCGCGATTTGCATGCCGACCCCGAACATAAAAGCGCCGGCAACCAGCGACAGGTCCATCGGGGCAATGGAACCGCTGATCGCCTTGCCAAACAAAACGCCATCGGAAAGCGCCGGGAAAAACAGCACAACCGCCAAGCCAAGCATGACGATCTGGGCTCTGAGTCCTGCCCCCTCTCCTTTGCTGAGAAACACCCGCCACGCCCCTGAGAAGCCATACGCGGCATGATAGAGGGAAAGCCCAAGCAAAAGCCCGACGCCGAGCAAAAGAACCTGGTTCAAACCCGCCGCCTCGAAGGCAAAAAAGCCGACAAATAACACTGCCGCGGCAAAAAACAGCAGCAGCGGGTGTTTTCTGGATAATGTCAGGCTGGAGATCATCCCGCCCTTTTACCAGACTTGGGGGGTATAGGTCAGTTTAATTAGGCGGGGGATGAAAAAAACCCAGGTGGTGGCCCGGGCTCCTCTATTGTCATCCCCGCGACCAGGCTACGCCGAAGCGAAGCTTGGCTTCGCCCAGGCGAGAGGCGGGGATCCGGCTTTTGTTTTTTTGCCGCCTATCGGCGGCTGCCGGATGCCGGAACAAGTCCGGCATGACAGGAATGAGCTGGGCCTTACCAGGTGCGTTTGGTATAGTTCAGGGTTGCCCCGCCCCCCTCCGGGAATGCGATTTGCCAAAAGATGGTATTGGCGTTTTCCTGGATATGGGCGCCGGATGAAGAGAAATTAAGTCCGATTAAAACGGGATTTCGTCGTCGAAGTCGTCATCTTTTCCGCCGCCGGAAGAACCGCCGCCCTCGGAGGCCGGTGGGGCGCTGTTATCAGCAGCATAAGAACCGCCGCCCTCCCCCTTGGCATCGAGCATGGTCAGGTCGCCGCGGTAGCGCTGCAGCACCACCTCGGTGGTATATTTCTCATTGCCGTCCTTGTCGGTCCACTTGCGGGTCTGCAGCTGGCCCTCGATGTAGACCTTGGCGCCTTTTTTGAGGTAATTCTCAGCCACCTTGGCGAGATTCTCGTTAAAAATCACCACCCGGTGCCATTCGGTGCGCTCTCTGCGCTCGCCCGAGGCCTTGTCCTTCCAGTTCTCGGAGGTCGCCAGGCTCAGCGTCACCACCGGCGAGCCGTCGTTGAGCGTGCGCACTTCCGGGTCGCGCCCGAGATTGCCAATCAGGATCACTTTGTTTACTGAACCAGCCATGGTTTTTACCCCTTTCCTAAAAAAAATTTGCGCCCTCACCATAGGATAAATTTCCCCCGCAAGCAAAGGGCTTTTCACCGCTTTGTGACTTGCCCGATCACTTTTTTGGCCCCTAGAATTCCCGACAGAGGAATTTAACCAGAGGACAATATGAAAACACGCATTAAAACGACAGCAATCGCGGCGCTTTTGGCGCTCGCCACCGGCCCGGCGCTGGCCCAGGACGCCCCGCCGCCCAACCAGTGCGAGATCAATGAGCGTTTTAATGACTTCGATTTCTGGGTCGGCGAATGGAATGTTTATTCCAACGACCAGGAAAGGAAATTCCAGGGCGCCAATTCGATGACCAAGCATTATAACGGCTGCCTGAGTAAAGAGACCTGGCTTAGCGCTGGGGTCAATGGCGGTT